>CAYOGN010000234.1:0-23608 GCA_964403545.1 uncultured Gammaproteobacteria bacterium | reverse complement strand
TGGCCATTTTTTACTTTGACTGAAACGTCCCGCAGGATAGTAGCCACTGGCTCTCCATCGACAATCCCGCCATATCCGGCGGTCATATGTTCAACTTCCATGTTCAGGGCATCTCGATCATGTTTGTCACCGACCATTTCGCCCATTCCCGAAGTGGGTATGGGTCGCACCGCAGCCATCAAGCGCTTGGTATAGGCGTGGGTCGGATGATTAATAATCTGATCCACGGACCCCTGCTCCATCACTTCTCCGCTGTATAAAACCACGATATGATCGGCTATCTGGGCAACCACCGCCAAATCATGGGTGACATAGATAGCTGCAGCATTTTCCTCTTTGATAACCTTTTTAAAAGCTTTCAGTACTTCTATCTGAGTGGTTACATCAAGTGCTGTGGTCGGCTCGTCCAGCACCAGCAAATCCGGCTTGCCACATAATGCCATGGCGGCCATTAACCGTTGTAACTGTCCACCGGAAACCTGGTGCGGATAACGATGGCCAATCCGGTCGGGATCAGGTAGTTCCAGCGCGTGATAGAGCACTTCTGCCCTTCTGGTCGCTTCTTCCTGGCTCAATATCCCATGGATAACGGCCGATTCAGTGACCTGTTCACCGATGGTGATCGCAGGATTGAAGGTCGCCGCTGCACTTTGTGCAAGGTAAGCGACTTTCGCACCCCGAATTTCGCGTTGCCGTAACGGCGCCATAGACAAAACATCTTCGCCATTCAGCAGCGCTTCCCCACCCGTAAATTCGAGGCCGGGTTTGGTATAGGCCAGCGAAGCCAGGGAAATTGTCGTTTTGCCTGAGCCGGACTCACCGATCAAGGCAACCACTTCACCTTTGTTAACGTCAAAGCTTACGCCTTTGACGATGGGAATTTCAACACCTTCATCATTGTAGGCACTGATTCTGAGGTCTTTTACTTCAAATAGTTTTTCTTTTGCCATCGTTCTACACCATTTTCTTAGCTAGACTACCGCCGGACTTGGCGGAAATATCATCTACGATCAGATTGATCGCGATGGTGAATGTTGCAATTGCAAATGCTGGCCAGATAGCCGCATAAGAGTTATAGGGCAAACCGGACAGATTCTCCCGCACCATGCTTCCCCAATCCGACGCAGGTGGCTGCACACCCAACCCAAGAAAACTCAGGCTGGAGATAAACAGCACGACAAATACCAGCCGTAACCCAAAATCGGTGGCCAGCGGCATCGCCGCATTGGGCAGTACTTCCGATTTAATAACCCACCATAAACCTTCGCCACGCGCCTGGGCGGCTTCGACAAAATCCTGTACCATAATATCCTGACCAAGAGCCCTCGCTATGCGAAAAACGCTGGTTGCATAGATAATCGCAGCAATGCTAATAAGAATTGGGATGGATGATCCCAATGCCGCGATAGCGATCAAGCCCAGCATTATCGAGGGCAATGCCAGGATTGAATCATTCACCCGACTGATGATCATATCGGTCCAGCCCCCTTTTACCGCCGCTGCAATACCCAGGGTAATACCGATAGCATAGGCCAATAAGGTTGCGACGACTGATATGCCGATGGTGTTTCTTGCGCCAAAAATTATCCTCGACAAGGTATCCCTGCCAAGATAATCAGTGCCCAGATAAAACGTTCCATATTCGTTGCTATGAGCGTCCATAAAGCTGTCATCCCCGTCCATATCCATTTCATGAAATGGCGCAATAGAAGGTCCGATAACCACCAGCACCATCCAGAACACAACCACGGCAACCGAAACTTTACCTACCCAGGAGAGTTTTATCCTGCGCTTGGGGGGGGCATCGGGTAACTCGGCAAACGCATCGAGTTTCGCGAGAACTTCTTCTTCTTTTGTTTTAATTTGATCAGTCATGTCTGCTTACCTATTTAGGCTGCCGGAGGCGTGGATTGGAGAGGATCGATGCGACATCTGCGACTATTATTAACAAGACATAGGTAGCACAGAAGATCATCGCACAGGCTTGAACCAGAGGAAGGTCTCTGGTTTGCACACCGTCGATCATCAGCTTGGCGAGGCCGGGATAGGCAAAGATAGTTTCAACGATCACCACGCCGCTGACAAGATAGGCGAGGTTCAGGGCGATTACGTTGACAATGGGCCCGATGGCGTTAAACAAAGCATGACGAAGGATAATGCGTCGCCTCGGCACCCCTTTTAAAATCGCCATCTCAATATACGGGGAGTTCATTACATTGAGTATTCCCGCCCTGGTCATTCTGATCATCTGTGCGGAGACCACGATGACCAATGTTAGAAGGGGCATCGCCAATGCCTTCAATAACTGGAGTAACGTTTCATCTCCCGTCATATAAGCCGTCGACGGCAACCAGTGCAGATTAACCGCCAGAATCAATACCAGTATCGTTGCAATAAAAAACTCAGGCACCGAAATTGTGGCTAAGGTCATAAACGTAATAGAGCGATCAAGCCAGGTGCCGGGATGCATTGCTGCCCACAATCCAAGCACAATAGATATTGGAATGGCAATGGCAGAAACCAGGCCCGCCATCATCATGGTATTGCCGAGACGACCATTGATCAAACTGGAAATGGTTGCACCCCCTGCTTTGGATATCCCTAGATCACCGGTCATCATATTGCCGAGCCAGCCCAGGTACTGCATAAACAGGGGTTGATCGGTACCCAGTTGCGCACGAAGTGCTGCCAGGGTCTCTGGCGTTGCGCTTTGTCCCAACATTATCTGGGCCACGTCACCGGGCAAAATACTGGTGCCAATAAATACGATTATTGATACGACAAACAGGGTAATTAAACCAATTCCCAGCCTCCGAATAACCATTTGAGTCATCATAAGCGATATCCTCTAATTGTTATGGAACCGCGTGATTCATTGTGGACGAATCAAGCTGAATTTCCATAAACATTGCAATTAATTTTTAAAAAAAAAGGCCTGCATTTTTTTAATGCAGACCTTTCACTCATCTACCAGCTACGCTTACGATCAGGCAAGCCAGGCAAATTCCGGCCATTCGCAGGCACCAAGCTGACCGAGTGGTACAGTGGGCACACCCATGACGTTATTCGCGATTGCGTCGTTGATATTTGAGAATGCCGGAATAACCATGCCACTGCCTTCGTGGATCAGGGTTTGCATTTCACACATCATCGCATGACGCTTGGCTGGATCAGTTTGAGACAATACTTCCTGAAGCAACACACCCATATGTTCGTTATTCCAGTACGTATCGTTCCAGGCAGCACCCGGGCCAAACTGAATTGCCATCTGGGACTGCGCTGTGGGGCGCATATTCCATGTTACAACGTTAATTGGCTCATTCATCCATACCGCACCCCAGTATCCATCAGTAGGCACTTTCTTTACCTGAAGATCGAATCCGATTTTTGCACAGTTAGCCTGGGTAAGAAGAACCGCATCCTCGATTCCCGGCGCAACCGGGGCAACAAAAATTTCCGCACCGGAAATACCAGCTTTGTCGAAATGAAATTTAGCCTGATCCGGGTCAAAAGTACGCTGGGCAAGCTCCGAGCAAAAGTCAGCACCGTGCGCAGACATAACTGGCGTGTCATTACCCAACGAACCTTTTCCTTTCAGAATCCTTTTAACGATGCGTTCGCGATCCATGATTAACTGAAGACCTTTAACAAAATCATCATTGCTACCGGGCTCAGAGTTCTTGAGAACACATATACCGACCTGAAGCGCAGCAGGTGTTGACAGCAAGGTCACATTGGAAGCTTCCTCAAGCTGTCGAAAAGCCTTAGGCTCCATAACAGCGGCCAAATGCACATCACCAGCGATAACCGCGTTTACGCGGGCAACAGGATCTGTAATAGCAGTGATTTCAATTACATCAAAGTTTCCGCCTTCACGCCAATAGTTCTCATTCCGCTTATGGACTGACTTTACCCCCGGCTCAAAAGATTCCATGGTGTAAGGGCCAGTACCCATACCAGCACCGTTAGTGCCATTTTTAATTATCTTGTTCTGGAACATACCCAGCAATGTCGGCAAGTCTGCGTTGGGTGTATTCAGGATAGCCTTGACTTCGTGGGTGCCGACTTTTTTCCACTCAGTGACAGAGGCCATTACAGATTTGATAACAGAAGTCGAGTCCTCGCCCTGATGACGACTCATGCTATAAACAACATCGTCCGCAGTAAACGGCGAACCATCATGCCATTCAACGCCCTTGCGCAACTTGAATGTCCATTCCGACGCATCGCCATTCGGCTCGAAAGATTCTGCCAGCTCTGGCTGTGGTGACAAATCATTGGCATGTTGTACCAGAGAGTTATAAGTCGCCCGGCCGCGGGTGTAGTCAATTGTAGAGGTAAACTGGGGAGGATCAAGCTGATCATCAGGACCGTGCAGGTTTGCCGCGAAACGCACAGTGCCGCCCTTCTTCGGGGTCTGCGCCATGGCAGTGCCACCGGTACTTAACAGGTTCTGCGCCGCTGCCATCGACACACCTGTGACCATCATCAACTTGAGTACGTCACGGCGTGAATGACCGCTTTTAACTGCTTTCTCTACTAACGCCTTGTCGTAGGGAGTGAGATCCGAATATGTAATCTCACCCGGCGTTGCTTTTGTTCTAATAATTTTTTTCATCTATATAACTCCAGAGGTTTGTGATTGTATGAATTGCTTTTAGCAGTATTTTAAAACCAGGCCAACATCTTTTAATGTCTGCGTGCGACATATCGTTGTTGATTTATAATCAGCGATGTTTTGCCAAAATCTGGTCTGATAACGGTGACTTGCAATTGTTATAATTAGTGATCATATGCACCTTACTAACCATCCCTGAATGTTGCCGGAATGTGTAAAGTGAGAACTTCACCTTGAAAAAACAACTTAAACTATACCATATGATTCAAATTAAGATTCCATTGATTTCGGTTATCGCGTTTCGACTCACGTATTTTGGGTTGAAACTGTAGCTTCCGGAAGTTTTGATTTTGTTTCGGTCGGTGATTCTGCAGCGAACTTCTCGAATCCCGGCCATTCTTCAATCACCCAATATATTGGGGTCTGGAATTTTATTGAACACAACATATATAGTTTGCTGAATCCATAGCAGATCGAATGTTAACTTCAGTTCAAGCAGGAATGAATTCAAGGTTCTTCCAGTGACACCGTTTTAAGCTGCTACACTGTTCGATAAATATTGCCAATTTTTAATAGTTTCAACAGAGGCTTTCAGTCCACAGTTTTTACATAAGTCACGAACATTCGATTGGTACCGGCGGCAAATCCTGCTTGTCAATTGTTTTTAATTCGATAGAGTTCGTTCTTCAGCCAGTTTTCAATCAATGAAATTACATGCAATTCAGTATCCAGCTCTCCGCCTATTATCCTGATCACAGTCTTGGGGGTAAGCAGCTATACCGGAATATGCTCGACCAGGCAGTACTGGCAGACCGACTTGGCTATGACGCAGTATCCATTACCGAACATCACCTGATTAACATCCTGTTGATGCCGGCGCCACTGCAGTTTGCGGTAAAACTGGCCAGCATGACCGAGCGGGTAAAAATTATGACCAGTGTAGTTGTGCTGCCGCTTCATGATATGCGGGTTTACGCAGGAGAACTGGTCTGCGCGGATATCTTTACCGATGGACGACTGATGCTTGGGGTTGGCCGGGGTGCATTTGGGTATGAACTGGAGCGTCTGGGGGTACCCATAGAAACCAGCCGTGAGAAATTCGATGAATCGCTAGACGTTCTTCAGGCACTGCTCACAGAACACGAGGTTTCCTGGCGCGGCAAGTTTTATAATTTTGATGCACTGACCATTATGCCACGGCCCGACCAGCCGGGGGGTCCACCACTTATGATGGGAGTACTGGTTCCAGAGGCTATCTATCATTGCACTAAACGTGGCTTTCATATTCAGACGACCCCACTATCCGGCACTCACGAAAAAATGCTGGAACAGGTCAATGCGTTCAAACGGGCAAAAGAAGAGATGGGTACAGAGGGAGATCACCTGACCCTGTCGCTATCAAGGGTGGCATTTCTTTGTAACAGTGATCGTGACAAACGGGCTAAAACCGAACTGGCGCATCATTATTATGGTCAGTTTGATAATGTCTTCACCGGTGATGGCATTGTCGATGATGGCTTGATTGCACCCATTCCAAGAAAGGTCTCAATTGAACAAACCGCAAAAAATTTGCATATCTGCTCCACAACAGAAATGATTGATCAGATGGCACTCTATGCCGAAGCTGGCGTCGACCGTTTTATTCTGAATATGAACTTTGGCGCCGACCAGGGAGAAACACTGAAATGCATCCAGCAGTTCGCTGAAGAAGTAATGCCCTCCTTTGCTGACAATCGATAAGAATTTGAGGAAACGTGTTCAATTTCCGGTCACCACCACAGTTAATGCTGAAAGCACATCAGACAATGTACGAAGAACGCGGTTAGATAATTCCAGTCAAGTGACCAATAACAAGATGGCGACTTTCATGTCAACTCTCTGAAGCAGACTAAAGCGCTCCCGACAAATCCCCAAGGTTTTCAATCAATGCCGCAGTGTCTGCTTCGCTGGCAGGTAGTAGTGGTGGCCTTACGTTACGCCACCGCGGATCGCCCCGCTTCTCGGCCAGCAATCCTTTCATCGCAGGAATCGGCGCATACCCTTCAATATGCTTTCTGAAAGCCACCATTTGGTCGTTAACTTCGGTTAGGTCACCCTTTGCATCGCCAATGGCCACATCATAGACATGACGAATAGCGGCCGGGTTAACATTGCAGGTCGCCGAGATACAGCCGGCACCTCCATTCTCCATTCCTGCCCTTAAAAATGTTTCCGAACCCGGGAATACCGCAATATTCGGTGCCGCTGCGATAATGTTTTTGGTATTTTCAAAGTCACCAAAACTATCCTTGTACGCCACCACAATTTCGGGGAAATCCGTTGCCAGACGTTGCGCCAGGCCCGGCGAAAAACCAATGCCAGCCATTTGCGGTATATGGTACATGCAGATTCTCAATCGGGGATCATTGACAGATTCTATCAACCGCACAAAATAGGCATACAGCCCATCATCGCTGGCATTCTTATAAAAAAATGGCGGTAAGGTCATTACGGCGGCACATCCTCGTTCTATGGCATGCCGGCACAGGGTAACGGTTTCTGGAAGATTACAGAGACCGCTGCCGGGCATCAACACCCCCGGATCGATACCGCCGTCGATCAACGCATCCACCGCAGCGAGCCTTTCCTGTGCAGACATGCTTAGTGCCTCACCAGTGGTACCGAACGGTGATATATAGTGAATGCCCTGCTGGAGCAACCAATGCCCATGATTGATATAGAGGTCATGGGCAACACTCAGGTCATCATTAAAAGGAGTCAGAATTGGCGCTACTACGCCAGTCATCTTGTCTGGAATCATAATATTGATATTGTAAAGACTGTTTGGAATAATCGCATTTTACATTACTGATCAGGTGAATCAGGATGGAGACCGACGCTGGCTAAAATCAGCCGGATAACCTGGCACTTTTTAGCTTCGAATGCCTCATTTGACAATGCCTTGCCGTCATTTAACACCACGATCTGCGAATCAAAATCTGCATAGTGCTGAGTGGTAGCCCAGATCATATAAAGCAACACCCTGGGATCTACCGGCGCAATTTTTTTCTCCGCCACCCACCGCTCAATGGTGGCCACGCATTCATCCACCCATGTTCTTAATGTGGTTGCCAGTTTTGTTTCCATCTCCGGAGCACCGCTGATCATTTCTTTGGCCCATACGCGCGAACCATAGGGACGTTGCCTGGCTAAATCCATTTTTGCACCGATATAATTTGTCAATGTGACCACAGGATCATCGTCGGTTTTGAACATCTTTGCTGCACCCATCCAGTCCGACAGCATGTTTTCCAGTACCCGTGCATATAAACTGGCTTTGGTCGTAAAATAATAATGCAGATTCGCCTTGGGCAAGCCGGACATTTTGGCAATTTGCATCGTGCTCGAACCTTTATAACCATAGGTTGCGAATATTTTTTCTGCCGATGCAAGGATCAGCCGCTCGTTGTGGGCGCGGATTTCAGCTTTGCTGGAAACAACGACTCGTTCCACTGCACCTTCCCGGGAAAAGCTCGTTGGTATTACATTGTTCATTGCATCCAGTCGATGCTGTGTTGCTCAGTGCCGAAGTCCAGATTGCTTTTTACCGGCTGCGAATGGGCGATTACCTTGCCCCGCCTTATGACATATAAAGATGCTGATCGCAGGCGAATTGCGTCGGCAGCGTGTCTGGCCTGCAAAATAACCAAATCTGCATAGCTGCCTTTTTCAATGCCATAACCCGGCAAATTCATGACTTTAGCTGCATTGTCGGTAATTGCAGAAAATACCTGCCTGATCTCATCGACACCTGTCATTTGTGCTACGTGCAACCCCATAGATGCCACTTCAAGCATATCGTGACTACCCATGCTGTACCAGGGATCCATCACACAGTCATGACCAAATGCTACGTTGATACCATGGGCCATTAATTCCTTGACCCTCGTCATCCCACGGCGTTTGGGGTAACTATCGTGTCGGCCCTGCAGGGTAATATTGATGAGGGGGTTTGCCACCACGTGCAAATTGGCCTGTTGCATCAGCACCATCAATTTGCTGACATAATAGTTGTCCATGGAGTGCATGGAGGTCAGATGCGAACCGGTGACGCGCCCGGACATGCCGAGTCGTATGGTCTCATCAGCCAGGGTTTCGACATGGCGTGACAAGGGATCGTCAGATTCATCACAATGCATATCCACCATCAGGCCCTGGTCTGCGGCGAGGGTACAAAGGGCATTGACCGAACGCGCACCTTCAGCCATGGTGCGCTCAAAGTGCGGAATTCCGCCCACCACATCCACACCCATTTGCAGCGCCCTGGTCAAGTTTGCGCGGGCATTGGGATAACGAAAGTAACCATCCTGGGGGAATGCTACCAACTGAATATCAATCCATTGTTTGAGTTCCTGACGCAACTCGAGTAAAGCCTCCACTGCCAGCAGGCGATCATCGCAGATATCAACATGACTGCGAATGGCTAACGTACCTCGCGCGATAGCCCAGTGGCAAAGCCTGCGTGCTCGCTGTTTGATGCGCTCAACGGTGAGGTCAGGTTTTAGTTCGTTCCACAGCTGAATACCTTCGAGCAAGGTTCCGCTCTGATTCAATCGCGGTTCGCCAAGGGTAAGCGTGGCGTCTAAATGGAAGTGGCTATCGACAAAAGGGGGAGAAACCAGAAAACCTTCGGCATCAATCACTTCATTGGCCGGGTCGCAGATATTTGGCTCTACTGCAACAATCCTGTCATCTACTACACCGATATCGAACTGCTCTCTGCCATCGACCAGGGTCGCATTTTTAATTACCAGATCGTACATAAGCTGCTCTAAATTTGCGTAACGACCAGTAAGTTCTCAGTCGCGGCCACTAGCTGACAAAGAAACGGTGGCTGTTTGGAGTGACTAGCGCCAGGTGCGAGCGCGGGATGGGCCAGGGATGGCCCCTGGAACGGAGAACAGCCGCCTTTTCTTTGTTGGCGGGGTCCCTGTAAAAAGATTTGGTCTGTACAAAGAACTTGCATGGTCTTTTTCGAAGTTACACCATTTAGTACTATATTCGGTCACCCCGTCGAAAAGGGATCAGCAAGGCTTTGGGATAGGCCGCGCGGCGCGCCATTATCATCATCGCTGCGATACTCAGCAAGTAGGGCATCATGGAAAAAAACTGATAAGGAATAAATGCCGCGCCGATCAATTGTGCACGTAGCTGCATGGCTTCAAAAATTGCAAATAACAGCGCTCCCAGAAAAGCCTTGCCTGGTCGCCAGGAGGCAAAAATGACCAGTGCGACACAGATCCATCCGCGGCCATTGATCATGCCAAAATAAAATGCATCAAATGCCGACATGGTTAAAAATGCGCCTCCAATGGCCATCAGGGCGCTACCCACCATCACAGCAACGGTTCGAATCAGCAGCACATTAATACCCTGGGCTTCATTGGCCACCGGATTTTCGCCCGCCATTCTGATCGCCAGCCCTATGGGCATACGATACAACACGTACATGGTTATCGGCACCAACGCATAGGCTAGATATGTCATCGGAGTCTGGTTAAAAAATGCCTCGCCTACAACTGGAATAGACGACAACAACGGGATCGACACCGGTGTAAAGGCATCGATCTTTGGCGGCGCGCTGCTTTCTGTGATCAGCATCTTGTAAATAAAATAGGCCAGTGACGAAGCAAGCAGGGTAATTCCGATTCCACTCACGTGTTGCGATAACCCAAGATAAACCACCAGCCCGCTGTGGAGAAGACCAAACACCGCACCCACCAGGGCAGCGAACAAAATACCACCCCAGAGATCACCACCCTGATACACCCACATCCAGCCTGCCATGGCACCGAAGGTCATGATGCCTTCAATGCCCAGATTAAGTACCCCGGCACGTTCGCATATCAATTCTCCCAGGGTGGCAAAAATCAACGGTGATGCAATTCTTACCACTGCCGCCCAGAACCCGGTAGTGACCAATAATTCGAGTAACTCCAGCATGACTATTTACCCCACAATATTTTATAACGCATCAGCATCGTACTCACCAGGATGGATAATAGTGAAACTGCGACCAGTACATCCGCGATGTAGTTCGGAATATTCACCGCACGGCTCATCGCATCTGCACCGACATAGATTCCGGCCAGGAACAGGGCGGAAAAAATTACCGCAATAGGCCGCAACTGCGCCAGCATAGCAACCGCAATGCCGGTGTAACCAAAACCGGGAGAGAGATCAAGGGTGAGATAACCCTTCTGACCCGCCACTTCACTGACCCCGGCCATTCCAGCCAGACCACCGCTCAACAAGGCAACCAGAACCACCGATTTATTGATCGATATGCCGTAAAAAGATGCGGCACGCGGATTATTGCCGACCGCACGAATTTCATAACCCCAAACGGTAAACCGCAACATAAACCACATCAACACCGCCATCACCAGAGCGACAATCATGCCCCAATGCAACCGGCTTTTGGCTACCAGGGTTGGCAATACACCCTGATCAATAATGGACGCTGCCTGGGGCCAGCCCATCGCCATAGGGTCTTTCATCGGGCCTTCCAGTAAATAATTGACAAATAACAGTACGACAAAATTGAGCAATAGTGTAGTGACTACCTCATCAACCTTCATATAGGTTTTCAGTACCACTGGCACCAATAGAATCAGGCAACCAGCCAAAGCACCAGCGACGAACAAAAGCGGGATCAGGAGCGGCGCTGGAAGAGTGATCATGCCGGTGCCAAACAGGGTCGCTGCCAGTGCTCCCATATAGAGCTGTCCTTCGGCACCGATATTCCAGAATTTTGCACGAAATGCGACTGCCGCCGCGAGACCGGTAAAGATCAAAGGAACTGCCCGGGTCAGGCTTTCGGTAATGGCAAAGCGCGAACCTACTGCGCCATTAATCAGGGCCCAGTACGCTTTAAATGGTGACTCGCCTGCCCAGACTATTAACAGTGCACAGAGGACAAATGCGCTAAGCAGCGCGAAAACAGGCAAAGCTGCAGAATACCACCGGGGAACATCGTGTCGGGGCTCCAGTCGCATGATCAGTTAAACCAACCGCACAGGGCGCAGATTGAAGATCCAGAACAAGATTGAAGACGAGAAAAGCAGGGAGCCGACAACTCGGGACTGTTGGTTAACATCCGTTCATAGCAACAGTCCTGACGGCGACTTATTTTCATGGCTATGATGAACTTGCCGCAGCAAGATCAGAATAATGACTGCCAGACATCATTAAACCCACCTGACCTATATTGATCGTATCAATATCAAATGGTCCCTGTATCGATCCATGGCAGATCACCGCGATCCGGTCCGAAATTTCAAACAGTTCATCCATGTCTTCAGAGATGAGCAAAACACCCGCACCATTTTCCCTGGCTGCCAGGATCTGGCTTTGCACATATGCAATGGCACCCTCATCGAGGCCCCGTACAGGTTGGTTGGCGATGATAAAACCGGGATTATTTGACAGGCTTCTGGCAAGGATCAACTTCTGGATATTGCCACCTGACAATAATCGCGTTTCCGCAAGGGGCCCTTCACAACGCACATCAAACCGGGCAATCAATTCCTCTGTCTCGGCAATCGCTTTATCTTTATCGATCAATATCCCTGCTTTAGCCTCGGTGTGCAATCGTTCCCCCAGCATATTCTCCCAAATTGGCATCTCTCCAATAACCCCGTCGGTTCCCCGATCTTCCGGAATACGAGCAACGCCTGCGGCCACCAGTGCCCGCGGGTTGGCACGGGTAATCACTTCATCAAACAGAATGAATTCTCCGCTATCAGGCAACGCCAGTCCATTCAGAATAGCCGCCAATCCCGCCTGGCCATTCCCCGCAACCCCCGCTACGCCGACAATTTCTTTACGACGAACTACAAGGTTTACTGCATCGAGGGCAACGGAGCCAGCAACGGGTTGGAGCGAAACATTGCGCAGTTCAACCACTGTTTCACCGGCCGCCATGCGGTCAACCACAGGACGACTCACTGCACGCCCAACCATCATCTCTGCAAGGTCCTGTTTATTGGTATCAGCGGTAGCTACTTCGCCCACCACCTTGCCATGTCTCAACACCGCCACACGATCACTGATCGAAAGAATTTCATGCAACTTGTGGGAAATAAACACCACTGACAAGCCATCGGCAACCATTTCCTTCAAGGTAGAAAACAGCTGCTCCGCCTCATTGGGCGTTAACACGGCAGTAGGTTCATCCAGAATCAGGATTTTCGCATCCCGATACAGCGCTTTTAATATCTCTACCCGCTGTTTTTCACCAATGGATAAATCTGCCACCCTGGCATCAGGGTTAATATTCAAACCAAATCGATCCGCCAGTGACGCGAGTTTCTGTTTCGCGGCTTTTGTATTTCGCCACAGCTGGAGCAACGGTTCTGTGCCCAGGGTAATATTCTCAAGCACCGTCAAGTTGTCAGCCAGGGTGAAATGCTGATGCACCATTCCTACCCCGGCTTTAATGGATGCCTGGGGGACACCGGGCGGTAGTGGATGGCCGTCAATTTCAATCTTTCCGTGGTCGGCAACATAGTGACCAAACAGGATGTTCATCAGGGTAGTCTTACCCGCCCCATTTTCTCCCAACAATGCCAGCACTTCGCCTTTGGCCAACGAAAGGGATACATCTTCGTTGGCCAACACCGAGCCGAAGCGCTTGCTGATGCCAGAAATTTTCAGCCGCATATCAGATTTCTGGATTTCAGGTGTACCGGGTAGTCCGACACACGAGGATTGATCTTTTGCTAAAAGGTGGACTTTGGCTCGTCGTCAATAATCTCAACGGTGTAGCTGCCATCCAGTATCTTTTCGCTGGTTGCCGCTACCATTGCTTTCACATCGTCGGCAATCTTGTCTTCAAATTCATAGTAAGGTGCCAATGAAGCACCCCCTTTGGCCATCATGGTCCATTCCTTGTAGTTTTCGGCGCTGAATGACCCCGCTTTGACTTCCGCAATAGCGTGGTTGATGGCGTTTTCCATATGCCACAAGGCAGAAGTTACTACCACATCGGTACCGTTCTCCTCCTTATTCATATCGTTGACGTTACCAAATGCCAGAATTCCTTTTTCCCGTGCCGCATCCACTACCCCGGCTCGCTCGGCGTACAGAATATCGACTCCTGATTCAACCTGGGCGAAAGCGGCTTCTTTGGCCTTTGGCGGGTCATACCACGAACCGATAAAACTGACTTTAAATTCCACCTCAGGATTGACTGAGCGGGCACCATTCATAAAAGCGTGAAACAGACGATTGACCTCACCAATGGGATAACCACCGACCATGCCAATTTTGTTGGTTTTGGTCTGACTACCGGCAATAATTCCCATCAAATAGCAGGGTTCGTGAATATAGTTATCAAACACTGACAAATTGCTGCCGTGTGGCCCTCCCGGATCGCCCATCAAAAAGGCAATATCAGGATAGTCATCTGCAACCTTGCGCGCTTCCTTGCTGATACCAAAGGCCTCACCGACAATCAGATTGACGCCACTTTCAGCATACTCACGTAAAACCCGAACATAGTCTGTATTCGCGACTTTCTCTGAATGCACATAATCAATCTCACCAGCATCTGCGGCTGTTTGCAAGGCATTGTGCAAGCGGGCATCCCACTTTTGCTGCAACGGTTGGGTATAAATACCGGCCACTTTTATTTTCTCTGCCATGGCGACATTGGCAGCTGTGAGACAGGCGACGCTAACCAGAGCCATCGTTAATCTAGTCAGGAATTTCATTGTAAAACCTCTTTTTTCAACGTTAAAAATATGACGAGTGACAAAATCAAGATATCCGATAGTCATTTTGACCGCAATCTCGGCTATCCAGTATCGACCTCACCACGACAAAACAGTACCCTGATTTGAGGGTACATTCCATGCTTTGAATAATACACCCTATGTTTGGCGTAGCGGGTTGTTTATGTGAGTGGTCCAGTTTTCAGCTTCCAGTTTAATAGATTTACCGGTTCTGGGATCCGTACCCGATGTCATCGGTATCATTGAAATGCATCCTTCCACCGGACAGATACTTGCGCAAAGATTGCAACCAACGCACTCTTCATCTATTACCTCAAACTTCCGCTCACCATCTGCGCCAGCAGAAATGGCCTGATGAGAAGTGTCTTCACAAACAATGTGACAACGGCCACATTTTATACACTTATCCTGATCGATGAATGCTTTATCTACATGATTCAGATTCAGGTACTTCCAGTCGGTGACTGACGGCACTGCCCGGCCTACCAGATCATGAATGGAATTCATATTTTTCTGATCAAGATATTGATTTAATCCATCGACCATGTCATCAATAATCTTGAAACCATAAACCATTGCCGCGGTACAAACCTGCACCGTGGTCGCACCCAGAGCTATGAAATCCACCGCATCCTGCCAGTTGGTTACCCCACCGATGCCGGAGATGGGCAGATTTCGCGTTTCAGGATTACGCGCAATTTCAGATACCATGCTGAGCGCGATGGGTTTCACCGCTTCGCCACAATAACCGCCGTGGGTACCCAACCCGTCGGTTGTGGGGTACATGGTCAGGTTGTCACGATCCACCCGCATAATAGAATTAATGGTATTGATCAGCGAAACTGCGTCGGCCCCTCCTCTTTGTGCAGCCTCGGCAGGATAGACCACATTGGTAATATTGGGCGTTAACTTCACGATCACAGGAATAGTAGCGTATTTCTTACACCACTCTGCCGCCTGCTGGACATATTCCGGCACCTGCCCCACCGCTGCACCCATACCGCGTTCGGACATCCCGTGGGGACAACCAAAGTTAAGCTCGAAACCATCTGCACCGGTATCTTCGATGATCGGAATATGCTTTGCCCACGATGCTTCATTCATGGGTAACATCACTGATGCTATCAAAGCTCTATCCGGCCAATCTCTTTTCACCTGCCGCATTTCATCGATATTGGTTTTAAATGGGCGATCGGTAATCAACTCAATATTATTAAACCCGATCACGCGCCGATCATTGCTGTGAATAGCAGCGTAGCGCGGTCCGTTAACGTTCACTATATGGGGATCTTCGCCCAGGGTCTTCCACGAAACCCCGCCCCAGCCTGCTTCAAACGCACGATTGACGTTATAGGCTTTGTCGGTGGGGGGCGCCGAGGCGAGCCAATACGGATTGGGTGATTTGATGCCGAGGAAATTGGTCGTTAAATCTGCCATTGTCTCTCCTCAGCTTAAAAATTGATTGATCGAGATTGCCGCGAGCTTGCCGTCCTGCACCGCGGCCACTGTCAGGTTTTCGCCATCGAGCACACAATCCCCACCGGCCCAGACTCCAGGCAATGAGGTACGCCGTTCACTATCGACGACGATTCTTTGCGACTGCAATGCCACTTCAGGTTCGGCTCCCATTGAATCACTCACCATTAGCTGACCAATAGCCTTAAACACAACGTCTGCCTGCAGCGATAACATTTCTCCGGTAGCAGTCAGGCCGCCATCGTCCTGTGCCGCCATCACCGCAAACTCCACGCCTTGCAAACGATCATTCTGCTTCAGTATTTTATGTGGAGACAGCCAGTGCCTGATTTGAATTCCATGGGTTTGCGCCAACGATTGCTCGTGCTCACTGGCACCCATTTGCGCCTTCCCCCGTCGATAGGCAATGGTGACGTCTTCCGCGCCCAACAATTTACTTTGCACCGCGATATCAATGGCGGTCATTCCACCGCCAATCACGATAATTCGTTTGCCAACAGGCAAATCGCCTTTGTCAGTGGCCTGACGCAAGTCAGCAATATAGTCAACGGCATCGACAATGCCTTCAATATCGTCATCGACAATGCCAAGCTGCCGTGTAGCGGCCAGACCAATAGACAAAAAGACGGCATCATACTGTTGCTGCAACTCAGCAAGAGAAATATCAACCCCCAGCGCCACATTGGTTTTCACATCAATACCGCCGATCCCAAGAATATACTGCGCTTCGCTTTCGGCAATATTGTCAGTTGCTTTATAGGCTGCGATACCATACTCGTTCAACCCGGCTATTTTGTCGTGCGCTTCAAATATACTGACTTCATGACCAAACATGGACAGTCGATGGGCACAGGACAGTCCTGATGGCCCGGCACCCACTACCGCTACACGTCTGCCAGTGCTGGCCCCACGATCAAACAGCTGAATCTGCTCCCCAACAACGCGATCCGTGGCATATCGTTGCAGAGACCCAATTTTTACCGGGTTATCTTTGAGATCATTGCGTACGCAGGCCTGTTCGCACAATATTTCGGTAGGGCAATCACGGGAACACATCGCACCCATAATATTTTCCGAGAGAATTGTTTGGGCCGATCCGATGATGTTCCCGGAGCGAATTTTTTGGATAAACAATGGGATATCAATGCCTGTCGGGCACGCCCGGGTGCAGGGCGCATCGTAACAAAAATAGCATCTATCTGCCTCTACCGAGGCTTCTGCAAAGGACAGGGGGGGTTGCAAATCAGAAAAATTGTCTGCAATTTGCAACGCATCCAATCGATGAGTTTTACAATTGACCTGTGTTGTCATGGGCAGTGTCTCTCTTCTGTTCCAAATTCTCTATGAGAGATTTACTACATCTTGACCAATCGGTCAAGATGTAGATTACGCTACCGAAGCATCATGATTTTCCTCGATCAACCGCCTTTGGCGTACTGATCGCTGCCTGCTTCTGCAACGGTTCATAGAAGGTGGCAAATGGTGGACGATCAATATATCGTCCGGCACCGCGGACAACATTTAGCTCGCCATTGGCGTACACCACCTTACCGGCACTGATGGTATGGGAAGCACAGCCTTTGACGGTCATGCCTTCGAAAATATTGAAATCAATATTCTGCTTGTGGGTCGCGGCTGAAATCGTCTTGCTTGCCGCTGGATCCCAAACCACTATATCGGCGTCAGCCCCAACCATAACGCATCCTTTGCGCGGATAGATATTGAATATCTGGGCAGCACTGGTAGAGGTGGCTTTGACAAACTCATTCATGGTCAGTCGACCTGAATTTACCCCATGGTGCCACAACACTTCCATTCGATTCTCGACCCCGGCGGTACCATTGGGTGTTTTGCGGAAATCATCTTTACCGGCCGCTTTCTGATCCGCACAAAAACAGCAATGATCGGTGGCAGTGGTTTGCAAATTCCCGGAAACGAGGCCATCCCAGAGTGCTGCCTGGTGCTCTTTTGGGCGAAATGGCGGGCTCATCACATGGGCGGCAGCACTAGCGAAGTCTTTGCTTTGGTACACCGAATCATCGATCACCAGATGACCTGCGAGAACTTCTCCAAATACACGCTGGCCTTCGTTTCGTGCCCGGGTAATTACTTCAAGGGCCTGGCGGGTCGAAACATGCACCAGATACACCGGCACACCCAGCACTTCTGCTATACGAACCGCCCTGTTCGCGGCTTCACCTTCCACTTCCGGTGGACGCGACAAAGGATGGCCTTCGGGCCCGGTAATGCCCATTTCAAAGATCTTTTTTTGCAACTGGAAAACCAGTTCACCATTTTCCGCGTGTACAGTAGGGATGGCGCCTAACTCCAGCGACCGCGAAAAGCTGTTCACCAGGGTTTCATCATCCGCCATGATCGCGCCCTTGTATGCCATAAAGTGCTTGAAGCTGTTGACGCCATGCTCGCGCACCAGGGTCGCCATATCTTCGTATACACTGTCATCCCACCAGGTAATAGCAACATGAAAGCTGTAGTCGGATACCGCTTTCTCCGACCACTCCCGCCATTGTGCATAGGCTTCCAATATATTTTGCTGCGGATTTGGAATTACAAAATCAATGATCATGGTGGTGCCGCCGGCCAGACCAGCCGCGGTACCGGTATAAAAGTCCTCGGTGGCAACGGTGCCCATAAATGGCAATTGCATATGGGTGTGCGGATCGATACCACCGGGCATCACAAATTGCCCGCTGGCATCGACAATTTCACATCCCGGAGGCGCTTCGATGTCTTGTCCAATATTCTGGATCAATCCGTCATCGCACAGCACATCTGCGCGATAGCTACGGTCTGCGTTAACAACGGTTCCACCTTTTACGAGTACTGACATGGTTCGCCTCTGGTTAAAAATTGGTAAGGACGTCTTTGATTACAGGTCGGTTACTGCGCCATCGACGCATCCCAGATGGTATGGGTCCAGGCCCCTTCAGGCGCTTTACTGATCACAGGGTCAGATCCACCACCGAGCAGGGTGCTCACGGTACGCTCGTAATCTGCCGGATCAAGTTTACCGCCACCTGCAGTCAATTTACTTATTTCGCCCATCATACGGCGCTGGTGTTTCTCGGTTTGCGCGCCAGTATCATCATTTTCCAGCACGATGTCCGCGGCAGCATCATTATTTGCAGAAGCCCATTCCCAACCTTTGGTGGAAGCCCTGACAAAGCGTGCCATCTTGTCAACGAAGGCTGCATCGGCGAGATTGTCTTCTAATACATATAAACCATCTTCCAGCGTGGCAACGCCCTGTTCTTCGTAAGGAAATACCGCCAGTTCCTCAGGGGTCAGTCCGGCATCAATGATCTGCCAATACTCGTTGTAAGTCATGGTAGATACGCAATCGGCCTGTTTTTGCAGGATCGGATCGACGTTAAAACCCTGTTTTAAAACCGTAACCCCGCCATCGCTGCCATCGGTTGCAAGGCCAAGCTTGCCCATCCAGCTCAGGAAAGGATATTCGTTACCAAAAAACCAGACCCCCAGCGTTTTGCCGGCAAAGTCATCCGGAGAATTTATCCCCGCGTCTTTACGGCAAGTCAGCATCATGCCCGAGCGCTTGAATGGTTGGGCGATATTAACCAGTGCAACGCCTTTTTCCCGCGAAGCCAAAGCCGATGGCATCCAGTCGATAATGACATCTGCACCACCACCCGCGATCACCTGTGCAGGAGCAATGTCCGGGCCACCCGGTTTAATCGTGACATTCAAATTTTCATCGTCATAAAAACCTTTTTCCTTTGCTACGTAGTAACCGGCAAACTGGGCCTGGGTTACCCATTTCAGCTGTAAGGTCAAATCATCTGCCGCATGTACTGAGCCAGCACCGGTGGTGAGCAAGCCAAAAGAAATCACACTCAATAGTATTTTATTCATCATTCTGTTTTCTGTTAGTTCAATTTATAATATTAACGCTTGCGCATAGACGGATGCCAAAACGTCAACACCCGCTCCACTACCGCAAGCAAACCATAAAACATCGAGCCAGCCAGAGCCGCAACTGCAATTGTTGCCCAGACCATATCGATATTCATTCTTCCAACCTCAGTTGATATCCGAAACCCCATGCCCACGATGGGGGTACCAAAAAACTCGGCTACGATGGCACCAATCATGGCCAGAGTCGAGTTTATTTTTAATGCATTAAAAATAAACGGCATCGCATTTGGCAACCGCAGGGAGATCAGCTCGCGCCAATATCCGCTGGCATAGGTAAGTAACAAATCACGCTCTATTCTAGTGCTCTCTGCAAGACCGGTTAGGGTATTCACCAACATCGGGAAGAATGTCATGATGGTTACCACAGCAGCCTTTGATTGCCAGTCAAAGCCAAACCACATTACCATAATTGGCGCTATGCCGACAATTGGAATCGCACTGATCAAATTACCAAGGGGCAAAAGACCACGTTTCAGGAACGGCACCCGATCCGCCGCAATAGCGGTAACAAAGCCTGCCGTGGAACCCATCAAAAATCCCGGGATAACCGCGCGCACAAAGGTCTGGTGAAAATCTGCTGCCAGCGTCTTGCTGGCACTGACCAGGGCATCGCCAATCTGGCTTGGCGCTGGTAACAGTACCTGTGGCACGGAAAATCCAATGGTCAGCGCTTCCCACAGGAAAAACAGCCAGGCACCAAACAGCGCGGGAATGGTCAGATTCAAGACCTGCCCGGCTACCCGGTTGCGTGCCTGTATCGCAGACAATAACTCCATTCCATGCCAGGCGAGGAAACCCAGGCCTACGACAAATACCCAAACACCCGTCACGACGATTCCGTTAGTTTGCTGATGGATATGTCGCAACACAGCCCAGGCCCCCAGGATCACAACAAGACAACACAGCAAACCGGCAACCCATCCGCTGCGGCCAGCAGTCCGGCGTTCAGTGGGTCCCTGAACGGGTTCACGACCAACAAAACCGAATCCAGAGGGCGCCAACCAGACAGCGATTATCGAAACCATTACCGCCGCCGCCACCAGGGTGTTATCCGATGTTGCGATAGCAATCATCACCGCAGCCGGGCAAACCAGTGCGAAGCATAACAGGCAGCTCAATGAGATCGCTGTCTCACTGCGGCCAAACTTCATATTTCCAATCCCATGGTTTTGATCGTCGCTTTCTCGAACCATCCCACCAACGCCACTAATAGTGCCGACACCACCGAAGCCGTAATCAGCGCCGCCCAGATCAAACTGGTCTGACCATAATATGACCCTGACAACAAACGCGACCCCAGGCCCGCCTGGGCACCGGTGGGCAACTCCGCAACAATGGCTCCTACGAGGCCTAGCGCAACGGCAATTTTCAAACTACTGAACAAATAGGGAACGGATGCCGGCAGGCGTAGTTTCCATAAAATTCGGGCATTGGAGGCATGGTAGCTCCGCATTAAATCCAGCAGCATTTTATTGGGTGAACGCAGCCCTTTCACCATCCCCACCGTGACCGGGAAAAAGCACAGGTAGGTAGAAATAATTGCTTTCGGAAACAGGCCCGTGATGCCCATTGCACCCAACACCACGATGATCATTGGTGCGACGGCGAGGATGGGAATGGTTTGTGAAGCAATAACCCATGGCATCAAACTGCGATCCAGTGTTGCCACATGAACAATGCCAACCGCCAGCGTAATGCCAAGGATTGTTCCCATGACAAAGCCCAGCAGTGCCGAAGACAGCGTAACTCCGGTGTGATAAACCAGGCTTCGTTTGGACGTAACCTTGTGATCCAGAATAGTTTTTTTCAGCTCAGTTGCAACCTGATGCGGGGCTGGCAATATTGCCCTTTCCATTGACCAACTGTCTGCTACCAATTCAGTGATCGTCCAGTCCGGGTTGGTTTTTTGATAGCGATCAATCAACAACGGGCTATTGAGATATATTGCACCGAGATACCAGATAATCATCAACAACACTACCAGCACCATCACCGGGCCACTACTACCCGCCCACATCTTTTGCCAAATTGATGGCTGTTTAATGGGCATGCCCCTCGTGCAACCCGTCACGGACACGTCGTGCAATTTCCCTGAATTCGGGAGTGTCTCGAATATCCAGGCTACGATCAACCGGGAAATTACAATTCACGACGTCAATAATCCGTCCTGGGCGAGCTGACATGACGACGATTTTATTGGCCAAAAATACCGCTTCCGGAATCGAGTGGGTCACAAACACGACTGTTTTTTGTGTTTTTGACCAGAGCATCAGTAGCTGCTCATTGAGATGATCCCGGGTGATTTCATCGAGTGCGCCAAAAGGTTCGTCCATCAGCAGCATATCCGGCTCAAAGCTGAGTGCCCGCGCAATGGATACCCGTTGCTGCATACCACCAGACAGCTGCCAGGGATGCTTTTTTTCAAAGCCACTCAAGTTCACCAGGCGAAGATGTTGTTCCGCACGTCTGTGTTGCTCCTGTCTGGAAAAACCCATCACTTCCAGCGGCAATCGAATATTCTTTTCAATATTGCGCCAGGGTAACAATGCCGGGGCCTGAAATACATAGCCATAACATCGGCTAAGGCGGGCTTCATGGGGGGACATGTTGTTGACCAGCACCTTGCCACTGGTAGGTTGCTCAAGATCTGCAATTACCCTGAGCAAAGTGGTTTTACCACACCCGCTGGGGCCGATAAATGCGACAAAATCGCCTTTATCGATCTGTAATTCTATATTCGATAAAGCGTGAACCGGCGCGTCGGCAGTTTCAAATACCAGATTAACGCCTGCAAGACTGACAACGTGCGTGTTTTGCAAACTACTTGTTAAACAAATAGCGAATTCCGGCAGTGGTCAGATTGTTGGAACTGGCACTGTCTTCAAATATCCGACCCTCGACAAACCACTGCGCATTAGAGTCAGCAATGGAACTGCCACCATGAATTAATACTGATAATTCATCATAATCTTTATCCGCAATATGCCATAAACCAACGCCCGCTCCGACAAAGCCGGACTTGCCGATATTTTTATCGAATCCGACATCCCAGAAAAGGGTATTATTCGGATACAAATAGTTGGTATTCACTCCGTCTCGCTCCATATGCGCGAATTGGGTAAACAGCGATAGTGACTCGGATACTGGAATCAACAAGCCAACGTTAACCCCCGCCACAGCAGCATTGTCTTCGTAATATATTTCCCGCGACGGCTCAAATCGCTCCCTGTTTTCGCTGCCAACGAATATTCCGATGTAAGGGATAAATCCGGGTGATGGCTCGGCGACTATGGTTGCCGGGGGTTCTGCCACCGCTACCGGAACCGGTGCTGCAGTCACAGCGTGGGATACGGTAGCTACCGCAGACCCGCAGTCGTCGGTATTGGTAACACTGGCAGTGATAGAACCTGCTTCCAAAGTTCCAACCCAGCAATGGTTATTGTCAAGCGGCACATTTTCTGTAGAACCATCGGCTCTGGTGAGGGCAATTTCACTACCGGAGTCGGAGCAAATGGTCACGTTTTCGTTGTCAGAATCGATATTGATTTGTGGTTTGGGGGTCGTTACATCGGTCGCGGTCACCAGGCTCAAATTACAGCAGGCATTGGGTATGACCAGTTTATGCAGCTGGCACTGGGATGTCAGATTAACTTCGAATCCCTTGAATGCCTCTTCCCCCCCCCATATTCTCATGGGTAAAGTTTCGCCGACACCTTTTTTCTTTAAACTGGTCCATTGGAAGGTTGTGCCTTTGGCATAGGTTCCCTCGGTGAATTCTCCC
>CAYOGN010000233.1:0-15259 GCA_964403545.1 uncultured Gammaproteobacteria bacterium | reverse complement strand
GCCTATGACTCGGGCGGCGTGACCACTTCAACAATTACCGTGCCCCTGGTAACCGCCCTAGGCATCGGCCTGGCTTCCTCTATTCGCGGGCGTAATCCGATGGTGGATGGCTTTGGGCTCATTGCCTTTGCTTCGCTGTTTCCCATGATTTTTGTTATGGCCTACGGGATGCTCTATTGACCGATGAATATAATTGTTGAAATTCTCCAGACAACGTTTGACACGGTAGTAGATGTTCTGCCCATTGCGTCTATTGTTATCGGATTTCAGGTATTCGTTATTCGACGCCCGATACCTAATGCTGGTCGTCTGGCCGTAGGATTCATCTTTGTATTGATCGGTTTGTCGCTGTTTCTGGTTGGCCTCGAGAAAGCGTTGTTTCCCATCGGCAGGTTGATGGCCGCGCAGCTAACTGACATGAGTTTTATTCTTGATGAGGCGTCACAAAACCCTCCTCACTGGATCGAGTACTACTGGGTTTACCTGTTTGCTTTCAGTATAGGGGCCAGCACAACCATCGCCGAACCCGCACTGATCGCGGTGGCCATCAAGGCCAACCAGGTGTCTGGCGGTGCAATCGGTGTCTGGGGTCTCAGGCTCGCGGTCGCTTTGGGGGTGGCCATCGGAATTTCCCTTGGATCGTGGCGGATTGTCGTTGGAATTCCCATCTACTATTTTATCATTCCAGGGTACGTTTTTGTCGTCATTCAGACCTGGTTTGCACCCAGGCAAATTGTTCCTCTGGCCTATGATTCGGGAGGCGTAACAACCTCCACTGTGACGGTGCCGCTGGTGGCCGCACTTGGCCTGGGCCTCGCGGAATCAGTGCCGGGCCGTGATCCTTTACTTGATGGTTTTGGTCTTATTGCTTTCGCCAGCCTTTTCCCCATGATAACGGTCATGGGCTATGCCCAGGGGTCGGCCTGGCTGGCGAGACGACACGAGGCCAAAAGAAGTCAATCCAACAATTCTTAACTCGGGAGAGAAAAAATGCATTTTAAACTAATTATTGCCTTTATCGATGACACTCATACCAATGCCGTCATGCATGCTGCACGGGAAAAAGGTGCTACCGGTGCCACCGTTATTACCAGCGCACGGGGTGAAGGTTTGAAGGAAACGACTACGTTTTTTGGCCTCACCCTCGAAGCCCAGCGCGATGTTGTCTTGTTTCTTGTGGAGGAGCATATGAGCCGGGAAATACTGGAACATATTGCCGAAGTTGGCGAGTTTGACGAAAAACCCGGAACCGGCATCGCAGTTCAAATTGATGTGGAAGATGCGGTCGGAATTATTCATCAGGTAGAATCCCTTAGTAATGCCGTGGAGGACAAATTATGAATCAACCCACTACAATCGGAGATTCAAAAAAATCGCGTGAAATTATACGGGTCAGAGATGTGATGACCGACAGGTTTCGTATTATGGATGGGTTGGCAACGGTACAGGAAGGCCTACAGGCCATGAAAAATTCCACTGTCAGAGCATTGATCGTGGAAAAACGTCACGATGGTGATGCACACGGTATCGTTCTGCTGTCCGACATTGCTAAAAAAGTGCTGGCGGAAAATAGATCACGCAGCCGAACCAGCCTCTATGAGATCATGTCAAAACCGGTACTCTCGGTAGAGCCAGATCTGGATATTCGTTATTGTGCGAGGCTATTCGACAATTTCGGACTCTCGGTTGCGCCCGTAATAGAGCAGGGCAAGGTAATAGGGATCATTAGCTACCACGAAATTGTTCTCGACGGGTTGATGGAACTGGAACACCGATAACCATGTCAATCAGAATCGCAGTGCCTTGCCTGACCGTGGCTTGACAAAGAACCCGGCTGCAATGGGCACACCCCATCCAGGCAAAAAATCTGGTAATCTTCTGTGTTGTAGTTTTATAGATAAAAATCGACTTGGCTAATTAATCACACTATCTACAGGAGAAATATGGCTATCGAAGACAATATGTGTACCATCGTCCCTTACTTCACGGTAGCGGATGATAAGTTAGAAACATTTAAAGCGCTTGCAGAACAGATGGTAGAAACTACAAAGAGTGAATCTGCCTGTTTATTTTATGGTTTCTGTTATAACGATCAGCGCGCATTCTGCCGCGAAGGGTATGTTGGTGCTGAAGGCGTATTGACTCATTTAAAGAATATCGACAGTTTATTGCAGCAGGCGCTGGCTATTGCCAGCCTCGATACGCTGGAAATACATGGACCCGCTGACGAACTGGCAAAACTGCAGGAACCGCTGTTGGGATTGAACCCGGCTTACTTTAACCTGGAGGCTGGATTTCGGCGGTAGTGAAAACTATGTTCCGAATTTCCAGATAATATCAATTACAGGTAACAACAATTAATTGTGAGAGGAGAATACAAAATGAAAGATTCAATGCATCGATTCCTGACGGCCGCTACACTGTCGTTAATATTTACCCTGGGTTCCGTTTCCCCGGCGCGGGCCGAAGTAACCCTGGAAATGGCATATATGCCCATAGTGCCCTGTAGCCAGCTTTTTGTGATCGAAGGCATGGGGTGGGCAAAGGAAGCGGGTATCAATCTGGAACTCACGCGATTTCCCAACGGGCCGGCAATTGTCCAGGCAATTGCTTCCGGCAATATGGATACCATGTGTTTTGGAATCGGACCGGCGATGGTAACCCGAGGTAAGGGTATTAAACTGAAGGTGATTGCTGCTGGCATTACTAACCAGATTGCGGTCATTGCGCAGGGAGATCTGGTGGACTATTTTGCCAAATATGACAATGGCGCTGATGCACTACGTGCCTTTACCGAAGACAAAGGGCGTAAACCCAAAATAGCCAGTTTTCCCAAGGGCTCGGTTCCCGATACAGTAACCCGCCACTGGCTGCTGCGTTCACTAAAGATGAATCTCGATGAAGTCGAATTGATCGGTATGGGTGCATCCCGTGTGCAACAGGCGTTGTTGTCCCGTTCAGTTGATGCGGCAGGAATTCTTGAGCCTATTCTGACCATCGTTGAAAGCAAGCTGGATGGTGCAAAAGTCATCGCCAGGGCGTCTGACATGATGGATGGTCAACCGGGGTCAACCATTGCTGCGCGGGAGAATGTTATTGCCGAGCACCGCGAGGCTCTGGTCAAGCTGGTTGAACTGCATATCAAGGCGACCAAACTTTTACAGGAGGATCCCGCTGCTGCTGCCCCCTACGTCAAGGATTTCGTTGCCAAGGGCCTGATCGATGTGGGCACAATTCAGAAATCTCTCGAGTCACCATCATCAAATTTCGCTGCCGATCCCAATTCCATTTTGCAGGAAACCGAGTATATGGCAGACTTCCAGAAGAACGAAAAGATCAATACCAAGGTTTCCACCGATGGATTGTTTGATCTGACTATCTACGAGGAGGCGGCAAAAAATCTTGGTATGTAATCTCTGGAGGGAACGGTGTCCGGTATTACATCCAGTGATTAAGATGCTCGTGTAGTGAAGCCGACAAGACGTTACTTGATGTCAGCCACAGGGCTGACAGGATTCGCTCTATTGTGGGAAGTCATTGCGCAGAGCGGGTGGATAGCACCCCATTTACTGCCCCCGCCCTCGACCCTGCCAGCGACTTTTCTATCCGAAGTCCGGCTTGGTATTTGGCAGGAGATGGTCTGGGCCAGTCTGAGTCACTACACGGTTGGATTTGTCCTCGGTTCCCTGTTTGGCGTCACCCTCGGTGTTTCGGTGGCATTGTATCCAAAAGTTGAAGCCAGCCAGGCGTGGTTGGCGCGTGTGTTTCGTCCAATTCCACCTTTGGCCTGGATACCATTTGCAATTATCTGGTTCGGCATCAGTGAGACCGCAGCCGCGTTTATCATTTCAATCGGTATTTTCTGGATTAACTACTTCACCGCGATGACCGCGGTACAGGCAGTAGACAAGGATTTGATCGAGGTCGCACGCGCTTTTGGTCACCGTTCCATGTTTGCCCTGTTGCGCAAGGTTATCTTGCCGGGTGCAGCTCCTGGCATTCTCTCCGGACTGCGTGCCGGACTGGGGCAAGGCTGGATGACGGTAGTGGCGGCGGAATTGTTCGGTATTCCCGGAATTGGTCAACGCATGATCGAAGCTTCGGGTTTGCTGGCGAGTGAGGTGGTGGTGTTGTATATGTTTTCCATTGCGCTGTTGTATGGTGTTAGCGATTACATCTTCGTGCGCATACAAAACAAGGTGCTCGAATGGCAACGGTGATTCACACTGAAGATCTGGCGGTCAGCTTCGATGGCTTAACACCGGTGTTCGAAAACCTTAATCTCGCCATCGAAAAGGGCGAGTTCGTTGCTTTGGTAGGTGTTTCCGGGGCCGGTAAATCAACCTTGTTGCGTGTTATCGCCGATCTGATTCCCGCTTTTAGGGGATCGGTCAGGGTAGATATCCCTGATGATCCCGTGCGCCGCCCCATCGCCATGGTATTCCAGGCCGCCAACCTGATGCCCTGGCGCCGGGTCAGAGATAACATCACCCTCGGACTGGAAGGGTTAGATGTTTCCGATGAACTGAAAGCGGAACGCGTACGGAGGACTCTCGATCTGGTTGGTCTTGGCGCCTATGCTGATCGCTGGCCCTACCAGTTATCCGGAGGTCAGCGCCAACGCATCGGTATCGCCCGCGGCCTCGCAGTTGATCCGGATATTCTATTGATGGATGAGCCCTTTGGCGCACTCGATGCGATTACCCGTAACGCGCTGCAAGATGAGTTGCTACGTATCTGGAAGGAAACGGGTAAATCAATTCTATTCGTTACCCACGACATTGAAGAAGCGGTCTACCTCGGTGATCGGGTATTACTGCTCGGTGACGAGCCTGCACACATAATCAATGAATATCACATCGATATTGACCGGGCCGAGCGTCGGGAAAGCGAAGCTTTTCTTCGTGCGGTGGATAGTGTACGTAGTGGACTCAAAAACGCGATCAATATTGTTTCAGTTAACAGCTAAGCCTGGGAGGTTTTAAAGATGACTGTCACTCTCGACCAACGGCCCATTTTTATCATTGGATCCGAACGTTCGGGGACCACGCTGGTGTTGGCGATTCTTGCCTGTCACCCGCGAATTGCGGTACCCGAAGTGACCTGGTATTACCCGCGGTTCCGACCCTATTTACATACCTATGGTGACCTCGACGATATTAACAATTTCAATATCCTGGCCCATGAAATGGCGTACGGTCTGCGGGTGCCATTCTGGCGCATGTCGGATGTCAATCCGGAAACCTTCGGTGATGAGATAGCAGCCCGTGCTGGCGAAATTGAGCAATCCTATGGCGGCGTGTTCGCCGCCATGTTTGAGCGCTATGCCCAATATGTGGGCAAACCACGCTGGGGCGAAAAAACACCTGGCAATGTTTTTTATGTCGAGCAGATTTTGCAGGACTTTCCCAATGCGCAGTTTGTTTATATTTACCGCGATTGCCGTGATGCCAGTGCTGAATTTATCGATTCACAGTTTGGCCCGACCAATGCCTATAGTGCTGCAGTCATGTGGCGTGACGGCCAGCAAGCGGTCAAGCCGTTTCGGCAAAGTCTGAGTGCAGATCAGTGGTTTAATATTCGTTATGAGGATTTTGTTCGTAACCCGGTGGAAAGCCTGAAGAATATGTGTGATTTTCTGGGTGAGGATTACGATGATGGCCTGATGGAATTTCATACCACGCCGATCGCCCAGCGCCGCGGCATGACCAAGGATAATTGGGCTCTGGCGCACCCGATAACCGACCGTCATGTCGGCATTTACAAAAACCAGCTTAGCCTCGATCAGCAAGGCATCATGACCTGGATCGCGGGTGATCTGATGCTTGAACTGGGATACGATGACCTGGCTGAACCACTTGAACTGGGAGATGAACAGGTCGAACTGGCCATCGAAATGGATGGAAGATTCAGGGCGGCGACCCTGGACGCACCCCACGGCTGGATCACTTTCGAAAGTTATGGCGATCAGTTGATCGATCAGCGCGAATCTCGGCGACAGGCTGGAATCTGGTCAGATCACCCGGAACCGCCACCGTTCCCCATCGGTCACCCGTACGAAGAGTATTACGCCGGCATGCGAGCAATGCGAAAATGGAAGCAGCACCTGGCGGTAAAACGTGATCAGTCACGGGGCCGTTCGATATTATGAAAGTTTACGGCAGAGTCAGCGTCAGTAAATTGGATTCTACAGAACTAACATTATGACCATGCCCGCTACCAGTCATCCGGCACACGACGAGGAACCTCGCAACATCGTCATGCATGTAAATTTTGCCGATAAGGAACGCCTTACCTTTGTCCTCAATAATATTGAAAATATCCTTGATTATTATATCGAGAAGAGCAATCAAGTGAATATCCGGGTGGTCTGCCATGGGCCTGGATTGCACCTGTTACGCACCGATACCTCACCAGTAATAGATCGGCTAAAGCAAATGGTCGATAATCTACCCAAGGTGAGGTTTTACGCCTGCGCCAACACCATAGAACGGATGAGTAAAGCAGAAGGAAAGCAACCAGAAATTATTGATCAGGCGACTCTGGTGTCGGCAGGATTGCCAGAAATCATAGAACTCCAGCGTCTTGGCTGGATTTACCTGAAGCCTTAGCTCACCAACGAAGAAAGCCCAGTTGGTCAAATCCGGTATCAGTCGTCGACTCGCTGCTATCTTGCTCGTTTACCAGGTAAAAGAGGGTTGGGAACCGTTGTGTGATTTTGTGGGCGTTCCGGTACCTGACACGGAATTTCCCGGATCAACAGTCGGGATGAGACAAAAGAGCTGCTGGCAAAGATGACTGCAGCCAGCGGCGAGCAGCTTAGTGAACAGGCAATGGCTGCAGCTGGTCATGAGTTACATGGAAACAAGCCGTCAACCCGATAATTTAGTTTCACTCGCTTTAACCCGACTTAGCCTACATTTTACCGAAGATCAATAGTTCGCCTTACCCGAACCGATGCCGGATATCGCTTTGCACCCATCTGACATTCCGTTCACGCCGTAAACATTCCACTGGATACAATTTTGGTAAACTCCCACTCCCACTCGTGTTAACTTGTGGCGTTCGTCGCACGCCGATTGTCACCGCGACCTACCTTTCCAATACGTCCACCGCGTCGAACTAACCAAACCAATTACAAACACCAGATAGAGGTTTTACAAATGAAAGTTGCATACATTTTTTCTAGCCAGGGCCACACCGTATCCTACAAGCTCGGCAAGATGATCCTGCCCCAACTGGAAGATCATACTCATGGGCCCGAAGTTGTCGGCATGTTTTTCTTCGAAGATAATAACTACGTACTGGTCAAAGGCGATGCACTTGGTGAGCGGCTGGCCAGGGTAGCCAAAGAACAGAACATTATGCTTATGGGTTGCGATCAATGCTGCTACGAGCGCGAAATCGATGGCAAACTGGTGGATGGCGCCACCATCGGCTGTTTCCCCAACCTTTATGAAGGCTTGGCCGGTAACATGCCCGACCAGGTAATTACTCTTTAGGAAACCCTGGATGCGCCGATGCCCCCAGCCTCGCCGGAAGCGATCACACTACTGATCATGGCGACCTTCCTGCTTGCCGGGATGGTCAAGGGTGTCATCGGTCTGGGGCTGCCCACGGTCAGCCTGGCCATATTGACCGTGGCCATTGACCTCCCCACCGCGATGGTGCTGCTGCTGGTGCCATCGTTTGCCACCAACCTGTGGCAGGCGAGTGTCGGCGGCAACGGAGCCCTGCTGTTTCGACGACTGTGGCCATTCCTGTTACCTGCCGGGTTTTCCATCTGGGTCGGCGCGCTGGCATTGCAACGCATCGAACTGGCGCTGTTGTCTGCACTCCTTGGAGCCTTGCTGATCGTCTATGCGGGCGTCAGCCTGGCGGGACTGCGTCTCCGCTTTGACACACCGCAACAATCCTGGGCCGGTCCATTGACGGGTATGGTCAACGGCCTGCTAACCGGCATGACTGGATCCTTTGTGGTACCGGGCGTGATCTATCTGAATGCGATTGGCCTCACCCGTGATCAGTTGATCCAGGCCATGGGGATGTTGTTTACGTTATCCACTCTCGTACTAGCGCTGTCCCTGGGTCATCACGACTTTCTGAATAGGAGCGCATTCACAACCTCATCCATCGCCCTGCTACCGGCCATTGTTGGCATGATCATCGGCCAACACATTCGACACCTGATTTCTGAACAAGCTTTCCGCTGCGTTTTTTTCTGTTGCCTGTTAGCGCTCGGTGGTTACATTGCCTCCGGCGCAGTACTGGATTTCACTGCCTGACCGATTATCCAATCTGGCTGAAATTTTTTGAACACACATTGGCCGATCAGTACTGGTTGATTGCCGACAGGTGTTCAGTGAAACAGGCATTTTCAGACACCATCCCAAACTAGACGTTTAATAAATCGAATAATTAGTGTCAGATTAAACCAGTGGTAGTTTTTATTTTTTTGCGAATATATATTCGCTCAGCCTTGTTAGCACAAAGCGCCAACGCCTTTTCATACATGACTTTGGATTCACTATATTTACCAAGTCTGTTTAATAGGTTCGCCCGCGCAACGAAGTATGGATGATAATTTTGCAAACGATCCAAACCTGGAATAAGGTCGAGATAGCTCAAACCAGTTTTGCGTCTTCTGCAAAAGACAGTGCCACAGCCAAATTTAATTTGATAACTGGATTTTTATCTAAGCTATCGAGCTTTTGATACAGCATAACAATTTGAACCCAGTCCGTTGAATCGAAATCAGGTGCGTGGGCATGAACTGCACTGATTGCGGCCTGGATCTGGTATGGCCCTGGTTTGCCCATCATCAAAGCACCTTTTAGAATTTTGTCTCCCCTAACAATTAAGCTTTTCTCCCAAAGCTTCCTGTCCTGACTTTCCAGGTCAACTAACTCACCATTGGAATCTACCCTGGCCTGTGTTCGCGAATGATGAAAATTCATGAGCGCAAGTAGCCCAAAATTTCGGTTTCTCCAGGCAGTAGTCTGTATAGCATGTTGGCAAGATGGATTGCTTCATCGCAAAATTCAGAATTGATTAATTCTTCACCGATACTCGCTCGATAGCCTTCGTTAAAAATAAAATAAATAACTGAGAGCACCGCTGACAGGCGCTCATCCAATAAATGCGCTGGAGGAATTTGGTATGGAATTCCAGCAGATTTTATTTTCTTCTTGGCACGGACCAAACGCTGAGCCATAGTTTCTTCTGAAACAACATAAGCATTGGCAACTTGTTGGGTAGTCAGTCCACACAACGTTTTTAATGTTAACGACACACGAACCTGTTTAGACAACGATGGATGGCAGCAGGTAAAAATCAATCGCAGTCGTTCGTCGGGTATTTGATTGTCTTCCAATACCTCAAAATCCATGTTCTGTGTAATCTCCCCAGGGTTCATGATTTCTTGAAGTACTCGAATTTCTTCAGATTTTCTGGAGAAGTTTTGCTCTCGCCGAAATCGATCAATGGCTTTGCGACTTGCTGTCCTCATCAACCATGCCAACGGATTTGGTGGAATTCCATCCGCTGGCCATTTTTCCAATGCAACAATTACCGCCTCCTGTAATGCATCCTCTGACAACTCAATATCCTTAAACTTGAAAATTAATACAGACAACATCTTGCCAAAGTTTTCCCGAACGACATTTTCGATTGTCGTTCGGGAATTTTCAGCAAAGGCGTTATTTTCAATTGTTGCCAATTTCCATTATTGGAGGAACTTCGATGCTGCCATATTTCGCAGTAGGGATTTTTGCTGCACATTCCAGGGCTTCGTCCAAATCCTTGCAGTTGAGCAAATAGTACCCGCCCAAAACTTCTTTGGTTTCAGCAAATGGTCCATCACTCAACTGAGTCTTTCTATCCCGGACCCGAACTGTGGTTGCGGTACTAACCGATTCCAATGGCGCAGCACCTTCATAAATGCCTCGATCTTTGACTTCCTGGGTAAAAGCAAAATATGCGCTCATATGCTCTCCGAATTCCGAATCCCCAGGTTGGGGTCCATTATTCTCGGCGTTATAAATTAACAATAAATACTGCATCGGTGATCCTCCCAATAAATTTTATTTACATATCAATATTCATGGCTTCAGCTACTTCCACTGTGCCGTTGACGGTTAGTATTGGACAACTTTTGGCAAGTTCAATAGCCGCCTCCTGGTTATCAGCGCTAACGATGGTATAGCCACTCACTGGGTTAGATCCACCATCATTGGATACTTTGCCACCAACGTGAACAGTGGAAGATTTGCCAACAGGTGCGCCGCCATCGACTATAGATGCGCCCAATGTTCCAAACCATGCTTTCCACTCCGTCATAACGTCGGCTCGGCCTTCTTCAGTTTCAGGATAGTCCTCACCGTGATACATAAATAAATAGTTTGACATGATAAGTTCCTCATAAGTTTAGTTACAGGCCAATCGCCTGATCGGGTTTCAAACAGGTTATTCCGTTTAAAAGTACCCCTATAACGATTGACCACTATGAAGATCACATGTTTATCAATGTAATTGCAATTTATTTCGATTAGGAGTGCTTGTATAGAATGTTCAGCAAGGATTGCAAGTCTTCTTGTGAGTGCGAAACCGATACCTTCAGCTGCACATTGAACGAATTCGGATGCAATAAATTCTCTTGTGAAAACGATTTCGCCGGTTGATTCGAAAGCCCGGATAGAAACACGCAAATTCTATCCGCCGATCAGGTCAGCCTCTGAACTTGTTTTCAGCTCCCGGAACATTAGCTCCAGAAAACGATCCATTTCTTTCTCGTTGATATAGATATTCATCCGAAGTATTTCCAACATGCTACTGGAAGTTTCGGTAAAGGCAGGATTCAGGCGGCGGCAAATTGCATCCAGAACTTTTTGAGCCAGGTTGCCACTTGCCATCTTACGCTGAATACCATACACCGCTCGTACGGCCCAGAAAATACTTTTCGGGTTGATCCGTTGATCCAGGCAGCGATGCCACTCAGTCAGATTTTCTGCGATATCAATGATCCCATGTGAATCACCCAGATTTGCCACCAGTTCCCTGCAACATCGAAGTAAAGTGCTATCGGCGTGGTTTGGTTGGCTGGTATTCACGCGATGAATCTACTCGCGGTTAAAACCGCTCCTACAAATTATTCATAAACGAGGGCGGAGGGATTAAATAATAATCCCTCCGTCCCCTTTATCAACTCATTTTTCTTGTTCTTCAGAACGAAACCAGAACTTCACCCATATGCGGATGAACCGAATCACCATCGACAATTCCAGATTCAATCATTTTACCGAAAACCTGCTTGGCCGTCTCGCTCGCAGCATCCATTGCCGCCTGATCCGGGTATTTGGCGACCACAACGCCTTTTCCATTGCCATAAGAAACGATATCGATAAATTCAGCACCTGCGGCTTCAAGTTGACTTCGATGAGATTCGCAGGCTTCTGCTGCCTTATCCATCTGTGATGATGCAAATCGGGTAATTCTGTAAACGGACATAGATAAACTCCAGGTTGGTGGTGTTAATAGGGATGTTTATATTACCATACTCAGTCTGGCCGCCTGCCCGCGATGGCTTCACGCCAGGCGATATAAGTCCCCGACGCGCAGATAATGCCAATACCCAGAAAAACCACACGCGACGGGATTTCACCCCAGAACATCATGCCGGCCAATATCGTCCAGACGATCTGTACGTAGCGAAACGGCGCCATGGCAACCAGCTGGCCGTGGCGAAAAGCTTCAACCATCAGGTAGTGCGCGATCACAAAGGCTCCTGCGCTACTGACGAACCAGATCAGGTCTTCGAACCGTATCGCCTGCCAGCCCCAGAAGACTGTCGTCAGTCCCGCCACGGCGAGAATCACGCCGGTGGAAAATACGATTCGCAGATTAGAATCGCTACCTGCCATTTTCCGGGTAACCAGGTCACGCGTAGCGTCCGCCAACGCGACAATCAGGGGCAGAACAACCGCCCAGTGCATTGCATCGATGCCAGGTCGGATTACGAACAAAACGCCTACGAATCCAATCAGAACAGCGCCTAGTCGATGCCAACCCACGATCTCCGCGAGAAAAAATCGACCCAATAAGGTCATAAACATTGGCCCGGCAAATGCGATTGCGACCACCTCGGCAAACGGGAGATAACGAAGTCCAAATACAAATGCAAATGCGCCGATGGCATACAGTCCGCCACGATAGAAATGCGGGCGCCAGCTTGTTGCGCCAAGAAGCACCTCACCTCGTACGCGCATCGCCGTGGCGGCAATTAGCGAGATCAAAGCCGCCTGAATGAACAGTATCTGACCCACGGGATAATGCGGTAGCAGCCATTTTGAAATCGCATCATTGGTGGTCAGAAACAAGCCAGCCGATAGCAGGAACGCAATCCCGCGTAGATTGTTAACCGGTGTGGTGTTCAAATGCGCGCCTCTTTCTGACCAGATATTTTCTCATCGTGGACAGTATACTTATCTCGACCTGAGAGCTAGTTAAACCAGACATACTGACCCCAACCTTTCCTTGCTTGTGTGTGCCAGCCTTTCCATATCCTGCCCCATCCCATAGGCTGCCAAAATGGAGATCCTGCGTCTCAAAATCAGTGACCTAACAGGATCAAATTGAAACTTGCCGAATGGTAAATCAGCGATTATGCCCGCCAAGAATAGCGGATATCCTGAGTGCATAAGCGGAACATGATTTGCGATAATTAGTACAGAAGGGCCTGCTTGCGTGTCGTCATGGTCGCTGAGCATTCAGCCTTCAAAGTGGTTTTGAGGTGCTTAATATTCAGGGGGAAATGCTTGGATCTAATAGCTCCGCTGCTTTTTGTTACGCTCGGAGCCTGTCAATTACAATGAGACAAAAATGGGTTGAATTTAGTGTCTAACTTTACAGTCCTCCGGTTTATTTTTGTTGGGTTGATTTATCCAGACAGCATTGGGTAGTTGTTCTAGCTTTGGAGGTAAATACGCGAACCGCTCTGGAGGTTGTGCGTATGCTTTTGCAAACTTTGAGCTGACCGTACGCAGCGAAGTAAAACGCGCATGGTTTCGACATGTGGTTACCGATGGAACAGGGCAGTTCAGCCTTGATGGCGTGCCGGTTGGAGCGGTGAAATTCACATCCTTCCTCGGACAAATGCTGTCAGCCACAGGATTTGCGTTAACCGAAAAACCCGAGATGCCACTAACAGCTGGTTATCGATGAAGGTCTACATGAAATCAGCGGCCTTGTTTTTGATCAGAGCTACCAATTGATCCCAGGGGCCAATGTTGTTAGTTGGACTAATATTATGGGAAATACTCGTACTCGTACTCATACTTATCGACGTATAATCATCAACAATTACGGTTATTTTTCAGTTTCGGATGCCCGCGAGTGATCCGGAGGAGTGCACAACGCATGTCGTTTTTGAGCCACTGGACTTCATCTCGAAACTGGCAGCTTTGGTACCGAAGCCACTGGTGATCCTGACACGTTACCACGTTGTGTTCGCTTGGGGCGGCCTTCCGCCTAACAGTAAACATCGAGTGCTGGTAACGCCTGGAGGGGGAGGCCGGGGCAGGAAGATCAAGGAAACCGACAACGTAGGAGGCGAATCCCAACGTTTTCATCATGCTCAGTGCTGCGACAGGAGTTTCGCTTGTTGAGAAACCGGTATCTTGTCGAAAAAGAGAAAAAAGCGGTTGGATTTGTTGAAATATGAGGCATAACGAGGTCACTTGAACGATATTGGCGGTATTCCCGGTAGGTTGCAGAGAAACTAACGTTTCCTGACCCCCTCGATACATCTTGATTTCGGGGAATAGGATGTTTACCCTTCCTACTCTCGCGTATTGAATTGACACTGCAGAACTTTGGTCTCTCAAAACACGGCCCGGAAAGGTCTAGATACGACCATCGATGAATCGGATAAACAGGCAATACCCCAAGGCGGCTTCGTTCAGGAAGAATAGTGATGAAAATTAATAAATCACGCAGTTGGCGTCCCCTCTGGATTTTGCCGCCGATTATCGTTGGCATCGTCATTTTCATGCTGCTCGTCAGTGGCAAGCAACCACCGCAAAAATCGGACCAGGGTGAACCGACCCGGTTCGCACGCGTCGTCAAGGTAGTGGAGCGCAATTTCACCCCAATTACCGAAGGTTACGGTAGTGTCCAGCCCGCGCAGGTCTGGGCCGCTATCGCCCAGGTTTCCGGACGTGTGGTTGAAATGCATGCGCGATTACGAGATGGTGAAATCATTACAGCGGGCACCGAGCTGTTTCGCATCGATCCGGTCGATTATGAACTGTTACTCGCGCAGGCCGAAGCCGAACTCGCCGAACTCAATGCGCAAGGGGCGAATTCGAATGCATCGCTAAAAATTGAGCAGAGTAATCTCGCGTTGATCGAAAATGAATACAAACGTAGGCAGAAACTCGCGAGCCAGGGTACCGTGTCGAAAAGTAGCGCCGACGAAGCCGAACGCGCCATGTTGAGTTCACGCTCACTCGTACAAAACCTGAAAAACACGATCGGTCTACTACCCATACAGCGCAGTTTAATCGAAACCAGAATTACCCTGGCGAAGCGTGACCTCGCCAATACTTCACTCTCGGCACCGTTTAATATGCGCGTCTCCGGGCTCGCCATTGAAACCCATCAATACGTTAGCAAAGGCCAGACCCTGTTCCTCGGTGACTCGGTTGATCGCGTCGAAATTATCGCGCAAGTGGCGATTTCAGACCTGAGAAACCTGTTCATCGGGCGAACCGAGCTGCCGACCGCATTGAATCTAGTGAGCACTAATCTTTCCGAAATTACCGGATTTAAACCAACGGTGAAAATGGACATTGGCGCCACCGAGCCTGCTAAATGGGAGGCCGAGTTTGTGCGCATGTCCGACAGCGTAGACCCGCAGACGCACACGATGGGCATAGTTGTCGCAGTCGACAGGCCGATGCAAAAAATCATCGCCGGGGTCAGACCGCCCCTATCCAAGGGCATGTTTGTGCAGGTCTCAATTGCCGGTCATCAACAGAAAAACCGGGTTGTTATTCCAAGGTCTGCGATTCGAAGTGGCAAGGTTTACGTCGTCGATGCCGATAATCGCTTGCAAACACGCACCGTGCAGCGGCTTTATAACCAGGCTGATCTGGCAATTATCGGCGCAGGTTTGTCCGACGGTGAGCAAATCGTCGTGAGTGATCTGGTGCCGGCCGTCGATGGCATGTTGCTGCAAACCGAACTCGATGCGGTTCTGCAA
>CAYOGN010000232.1:0-4709 GCA_964403545.1 uncultured Gammaproteobacteria bacterium | reverse complement strand
GCTCAAGGACGACCCGGACACAGAATCGATACCGGTTATTATGGTCAGCATGGTTGACGATGGCAAAAAAGGTATCGCTTTGGGTGCAGTAGAACATCTACGCAAACCGGTCAACCGGGATCAACTGAAAAGCGTCATCTCCAGGTACATAAAGACGGCGGGCAAGGTAATGCTGGTCGAAGACGACACTGCAACGCAGGAAGTCATATCAAAAGCGCTCGGCAGCATGGGTGTTGAAGCATTGATTGCAGGAAATGGAAAGGAGGCCCTGGATCTCCTTAAAGATCAGTGGCCGGACCTGGTGCTGCTCGATTTAATGATGCCGATAATGGATGGATTTGAGTTTCTTGAGCATTTCAAAAAGTTGGACAATGCAGATAAGGTCCCGGTTATTGTTGTGACTGCAAAAGATTTGTCAGCCAAGGAGCGTAAGTCTCTTGCAAACCGTGTGTCCGGAATTATTGATAAGGATAAAGACTACATTGATGACCTGATTCGAAATGTTGGGATGGCAGTTGGTGGTCGGGATGAGACAACAGTAAAAGAGTCAGGAAAATGATGGTGTCTGACGTGTTCAGCTGTTTTCTGATTTACCCGTCATGGATTTAGAACGTGTCCTCAATAGCCTGGAAGAAGGAGTAACTGGCTGGAACGAATGGAGGCGCGGAGGTGGTGCAGAAAAAGTGTCTTTGACCGGGATTGACCTGAGTGAAACTGATCTCGCAGGAATCGATTTATCAGGTGTCGAGGCAGCAGGCATCGACCTATACGGATCGGATCTTTCCGGTGCCAACCTGAAAATGTCTGACTTTGAAGGGGCGGATTTTTCAAATGCCCAGCTTGGTGCGGTGGGTGGATACAAAGCCCGCTTCAAAGGGGCCTACCTGGTTGAGGCGAATCTGGAAGGAGCGGATCTTGCTGAAGCAGATCTCAGGGGTGCGGATCTTCGTGGATCAAATTTGCGGAACGTCAATCTCCAGGGGGCACTGATGAATGGGGCACGGTTGGATAAAGCAGATCTTTCCGGCGCTAACCTTGTCGACGCGGATGTGTCCGGTGTGAATTTTTCTTTCGCAAAATTCGACAACACAAATCTTACCAGCATGCACTATGGTGGTTACAAGTTAATGCGCGGCTTGTATTATGGCGTACGCGGTCTCGACAGCTCTTTCGGCAACGCGCTATTTGTACGAGATGCGAAGGACCAGGATTATCTCGACACCCTGGAGGTTATGATAAATCGTCTTCCAGAGGGGCGATTGAAAAATATGGAACGCAAATTGTTTCGTTTGTGGGCGCTGATCGATTATGGAAGAAGCTTGTTCAAGGTTACATTTTACGCGTTTCTCATTGCAACCATTTACGCAAGCATTTACTCCTTTGATATGTACCTCGGATGGGGTTTGATGGATTATTCGTCGTCGGCAAATAGTTGGTTTACGCCGTTCTACTATTCCATTGTGACCTATACAACTCTTGGATTCGGTGATGTGACCGCAAACAACTGGATAGGCGAAATCATTGTGATCAGCGAGGTAATCGTGGGTTATTTCACGTTGGGACTCCTGCTCGCGATTTTAGCCAATACTATCGCAAGGCGAAGTTGATATGTGTGTTGTAAATCATAGTACTTCCATATCTCCAGAATAGGGCGTATCTGATCTTGATAAATTCCTGTCAGTCTGAATCAAACTGGCAAATTTACAGTAGCAAAAAATAACTTTAACCGACAAATAATTCGGACTGCTTTTCAGGTAATTTGAATGAAAAATAATTATCTGCATATATCACTTGCATAGGGCAGGTGTTGGACGTTAAACTTGGAAAGAGGGGAAACATGTGATTTCGAATCATGTTTTTCAGACCATTCACATAGTAAAAAACTGGAGACAATCTGGTATGCAAATAGCATCTGATAAACTACATTCAGGACTTAAATTGATCGCAATTGTGACCGCTGCAGTATTAGCAACCGGTTGTATTAGCGCGAAAAGCAAGCCTACAGAAGAAGCAGCAGCAGCTGAACCGGCAGCAGCGGTAGAACCAGCAGCGGTAGAACCGGCTGAGGTTATGGCTGATGAACTTATGAGTTGGACTGTTGTTGAAGGCAACAATCTGTGGGCAATCGCATGCAAAGAAGAAGTCTATAATGTTCCAGAAAAATGGCCTTTGATCTATAAGGCGAACCTGGATCAAATTGAGGACGCTGATCTTATTTATGCCGGTCAGGTTTTAGCTATCCCCAGGGATTCTTCACAGAGTCAGGTTGACGCCGCAATCAGTCATGCAAAAACCCGTGGTAGCTGGGCGGTTGGACCGATCGAGGCTTCTGATATTACATACCGGGAAAATTCCGGCTAGTCGCTTATCAAACGTTTGAAAGATAAACTGATACCAGTTTAGTCTTTCATTTTTGTAGAATTGTTCTTTTAACGCGGAAGTCGTTGCTAACGTCTTCCGTGTTTTTACGTCCGGAACCTGTGTTGTAAATATCCCGGTTAGTTAACGGGTGTTCTAGATCACCATTTTCCTAAGTTCGAACTCGAGGATCCCTTCGGCACCTGCCGCCTTCAGGGTTGGGATGATTTTTCGCACATCCTTTTTGCTTACAACGGTTTCAACAGCCAGCCAGTCATCACCGTAAAGTTGATTAATCGTTGGAGCATGTAAACTGGGAAGTTGCTTGACCAGTTCGTCAATACGCTTGGCCGGTACATTCATTTTTAAAAGTACCTTCTCCCTGCCCATCAGGGCGCTTTCCAGTAATAAGGCGATTTGATCTATTTTTTTCTTTTTCCACGGATCCTTAAGGGCAGATTTGTTTGCTACGAATACCGTATGGGTTTCCAGCAAATCACAAACGATCCTCAAACCATGCGCTTTGATGGTGCTGCCAGTTTCGGTAATTTCTACCGCCGCATCTGCCAGACCTTCCACAACTTTGGCCTCCGTCGCACCCCAGGAAAATTCTACGGCGGCATTTATATTCCGATCCGCGAGATACTGTTTTGTAAAATTTACCAGTTCTGTAGATATTCTCTTACCTTCAAGGTCTTCGATGGATTGAATGGGTGAATCATTTTTAACAACAAGCACCCATCTGCATTTCTGATCGGATGACTTCGAATATACCAGGTCGGCGACCACTATTACGTCTGCGTTGGTTTCCGCCAGCCAGTCCTGTCCTGTCAAACCAGCATCAAGAATGCCGTTTGTGATGTAGGGCCCCATCTCCTGTGATCGTACCAGTGCGCAATTAATTTCCTCATCATCAATAGATGGAAAATAATGTCGTGCCCGGGTGTTTATTGTCCAGCCGGCCTGGGCGAATAGTTCTTTGGTTGCTTCTTCTAGGCTACCCTTGGGTATCCCCAGTTTTAATAGATTAGACATGATCTTAGGGAAGAAAAAAGGATGCGGATTATAACTGAATTATATTTCGATAAAACAGGAACCTGCGGTGAGCCGCAGAGACGCACAGCAGCACTCTCGCAGCAGAAAATTACAGTGAGCCGAGCACCTGTTCGATACTGTCCTTGGCGTCCCCAAACAGCATTCTTGTGTTCTCCTTGTAGAACAAAGGATTTTCAACGCCGGCATAACCGCTAGCCATACTGCGTTTCAGAACAATAACGTGCTTCGCATTCCATACCTCGATTACCGGCATACCCGCGATCGGGCTGTCAGGTGATTCTATAGCTGAGGGATTCACGATATCGTTCGCGCCGATCACCAATACGACGTCAGTATTATTCATGTCTCTGTTTATTTCGTCCATTTCATAAACAATATCGTAGGGTACCTTGGCCTCAGCCAGGAGTACATTCATATGTCCTGGCATTCGACCCGCAACCGGGTGAATAGCGAAACTCACCCGAACACCATTCGCCTGGAGTTTTTTTGTAAGTTCGGATACCAGGTGCTGGGCGTGGGCAACTGCCATTCCGTATCCGGGCACGATTACCAGCGTATTGATATTGCCCAGTAACTCGCTGGTGTCCGTGGCATTGACTGCGACTACTTCACCCTCCACCTCTTCCGTGCCGGCGGAGGTGCCTGTACCTCCGAACCCACCCATAATTACGCTTAAGAAGGCGCGATTCATGGCCCGACACATGATGTAACTTAAAATAGCGCCGCTGGACCCGACCAGTGCACCAGTAACAATAAGCAAATCGTTAGAGAGCATGAAACCAGTTGCCGCAGCGGCCCAGCCGGAATAGCTATTGAGCATCGAAATCACTACGGGCATGTCTGCACCGCCAATTGCCATAACCATATGAACACCGAACACGAATGCCAGTATGGTCATTACGAGCAGTGGCAGAAGTCCGACATTGATGTCTCCTGCCGAAATAAACTGGTACCCAAAATAAATACAGGCGATAAGGATTACCAGGTTCAGCCAGTGACGGGCGGGAAGGGTTAAGGGTTTGCTGGTAATAGTTCCTTTTAATTTTCCAAATGCAACCACTGAACCGGTAAATGTGACTGCACCGATCAATACCCCAAGGTAAATTTCTATATCATGAATGGTCCTGGCAACCCCGGCAAAATGAACCGTGGTATCCAGGTAGGTCGAGAATCCAACAAATACTGCGGCGAGGCCAACGAAGCTGTGCAAAATAGCTACCAGTTCAGGCATGGAAGTCATTTGAACCCTGGCTGCAAGGAAAGTCAATTGTAATGCTGGAACCCCGGCGTCTGGC
>CAYOGN010000231.1:0-5181 GCA_964403545.1 uncultured Gammaproteobacteria bacterium | reverse complement strand
AATAGGCACTGCTATTCGAAAAGCCAATATAGGAGACAGCTACCCGAGCTATGGCTGGCAGATTGTCCTCGCGCCCCTGTTTGTACTGATGGGCGGTTTTATTGTGTGGTTTCTGTGGAACCGGAATAAAGGCACCATTCGCCGAATCTGGCTGTTGGCCGCAATTTCCTGCCTCGGAGCGGCGCTCATGCTGGATTTTGCAGAAGGTCTGGAGGACGGGTACCAAATACTTATAGAACTTACTCTATGGTCAGAAAAAACTGTCAGGCATTTTGCAAAATCATTGGAAGAATTCCTTGAAATGATGGGCATGAGTCTGCTGCTGATCGTATTCCTTGATCATCTGGGTTGTCTCACAGAGGAAACTGAAATTCGTATCGCCGGCAGGAAAATTCAGTTTATTGATAGATCGGGAAATAGAAGCAGTAGCTAGTGGTCAGTGAACAGCCTTATCAACTGGACAACCCAAACGCATCAAGCATCTCGCAACGCACCCGCCAGACCTGGCTGGTACAATCCGGCTCCACGTCGTCAATAGCAACCACCTCCCCCTTTTTGATCGCACGCCTGACCCGTACATCCGCGGCCAGGCCAATGGGCAACGCGTGGGTAGCGACGCTTGTTGCTGCCGGCATAATACGGCCCCAGACCCTATAACCGCCTTCACCATCGAGGAACTCTCCCTGAGCGATATCACGTTTGGCAACGGCGACTACGTCTGCATTAAATCCGATTGGTGATCCGGTAGGCTTGCCAGATAATGCCGCACCGAGAATAGAAATGTTTAATTCTAGACCAATCAGATGGAAAGGTTTGAACATCGCCGAATAACGACCGCTGGAATCGGTATTCATTCCATATTGTGCGAAGCAACCCGCGGTATAGTCGTTTGGTGCTTCAAATACGCAATACACTCCCCAGCGCAGATCCCTGGGCACCGTACTTCCATCCCGGGCAAGACTGGATACCACTTCAACCTGCCCTGAAAATTCCAACTGCCCACCAAACCTTTTCGGACGCAGTACCTCGGCCAGGTCATCCGCACCGCAAGGCGGAAACAACAGTCCATCTGTGGGCGGTTGCAGGTTTGCTGCATTGGCAATGGCCGCCATTTCAATAGAGGATTTGGTGCCATCAAGGAAAGAATTAAACATCTGGCTACGCATACCCGCCGCTACAGCCTCGTCAGCGGTCAGCCCATAGTGTGACCACACCGTATCCGGGGTCGAGGCGTGGTATTCAGGTAGATATTTGGTGCCTTTGCCTGCAGCCACCACCTGGAACCCACAACAACGCGCCCAGTCGATCATTTCCATAGTAAGCGCCGGCTGGTCGCCATAGGCCATGGAGTACACCACCCCGGCGCTTTTTGCCCGACGAGCGAGATAGGGGCCTGCCAATACATCTGCTTCAACATTGACCATCACGATATGCTTGCCATGCTGGCAGCATAGTAACGCGTGTTTTACCCCGGAGGCCGGGTGCCCGGTGGCTTCCACAACGACATCAATGTCGTCGCGTGCAATCAGGAGTTCAGCATCGTCAACAAATGCTGTTGCCGTAATACGCTCTTCCTCCCAACCAACATCACGGCACCTGGCAATAGCCTGGGCGGGGTCAAGGTCCGCAATTGCGGTTACTTCAAGAGCCGGTGTTGTTGGCACCTGGGACAAAAACATGGAACCGAATTTTCCCGCTCCAATGAGCCCTACTCTAACGGGATGAAGATCGGCTGCTCTTTGCTGCAGTGCAGGGTAAAGGTACATAACTCAGGCGACCAGTTCCAGCAGGGTGTTGTCGGCCAAAGGTTCGATGGCGGAAAAATCCCTGTGAGCGACCCATTGCGGACGCTTGAATTGACGAATATGATTGTCAACGTGGCAGAGCGACAGGTAGACGATTGTGCGATTCATAGGGCTAATATTTGGTGGACTGGCATGCACCAGCAGGCTGGAGAACACAATCATGGATCCGGCTTCACCCGTCGGCGCAACACATCCACCTTGCTGATAGAGTTCGGTAACAGTTTCACGGTCGAGGGTCCAGAGCGGGTAACTGGTGGTCTCAAGATCATGCCCCGCTTCGACGACCCCGTGTTTATGACTGCCTGGCAAAAAAATCAGTGGTCCGTTTGCAGCAGTGACATCATCGACAAATACCGCGATATTCATCGCCCGTGGCTGCGGCATTAAATCGTCCCGGGCCCAGGTACCGTAATCCTGATGCCACTGCCAGACATCGCCGTCAAACGCTACTTTGGCATTGACCTTGAACTGATGCATGTATACCGGACCATCCAGCAATTGCATTACAGGATTAATCAAGCGCGGATGGGCTCCAAGACGTCGAAACGCTTCATTATAGGTGTGAGCAGCGAATGCTGTCCGTGCAACTCCGCTGGACTCTCGCCAGACTTCTTCCCTCTGCTCCTGATAAACCACCTGCGCCGCCTCCCTTAGCACCGTAGTTTCCGCCGCGGTAAAAGCATTGGGAAAGAACAGATAACCCTCGCGATCGAACTCTTTGATCTGTTGTTTAGTAAGGAGCATGTATTATTATAGAAACAATCTGACAGAATTCATCGATAACATTACCGGAGTCTAACAATGAAAATAGATCTTTACACAAAATTCGTTCTTACAATTATCGCCATCAGCCTGGTCTGGATCGGGACCCAACAGAGTATAGGCAATGCCATTGCCCAGAGTTCCATCGTGTCAATCGCCAACGAACCACTCAAGGTTGTGATCTGCAATGAAAAAAATACCCGCTGTGTTGATGTGGCCCATGGTGATAAGCTGGAGGTAGATGTCGATTAAATTCCGGCACAGGGTTCAGGGAAATAAATTTGCAACTATCTCCCTCTGCCTGCTAATCCTCAAAAATTCGGGACACAATCCTGCGAAATTCCACGATCAGGAACGCAGCGGTGACACCAAACAGAATCATTCCACTCATGGCCTGAAAACTCCCGAAAAGGCGCCAGTCGACGCCTAGCACCAGATCGCCGTAGCCAAGCGTCGTCATTGTTGCGGTAGAAAAATAGAGCGCCGACTCGAAGTCGAGAAAAATATCCAGTCCCATATACAGTCCTGCCCATAGCCAGATTCCCGCAATATGAATAACCAGCACCAATAATGTAACGACACTAAGCATAATAAACACCTGTATAGCTTCACTATCAAATTTAATCTTTACCGCGATCCGTTTGAGAAACATTGCTACCAGGACGAGCCCCCCGACATGAAACACAATGGTTGCAGTTACCATTAACGCCCCCAACAGAATTTGCACTAACAATTGATTCATGTCTCGGTACTACAACGTAGCCAGATCAATTCGATCGCCAACCCTGGCCACCGTAGCCCGGGTACCCGCCTCATTCTGTAATTTTTGTTCCAGCGCGCGAGCAGCCTTGTCCTCACCATGCACCAGCCACACTGGCGGTTTGTTTTTAAAACTCCTGAACCATCGTACCAGATCGTTTTCATCGCCATGGGCTGACAAGCCGCCGACGGTATTAATTTTTGCATTGACTTCGAACCACTGACCGCCGATTCGGACCTGTTGATCACCGTCCACCAGACGTCGGCCTAGCGTACCCGGGGCCTGATAGCCGACGATGATGACATGGCATTCCCTGCGCTCCAGGTTATAGCGCAAATGATGCCGAATGCGCCCACCGGTACACATACCACTACCCGCAATGATTATGGCGCCGCTTTTTACCCGATTGATCACCATGGACTCTTTGGTGGTGCTGGTAAGGTGCAGATTTTCAAGGCGTGGCATCTCATGAACCGAGCGACGAAATTTAGTGGCCTCATCGTCATACAGATGAGGATAATCCCAATAGACTTTACTGGCTTTGATCGCCATGGGACTATCGAGAAATACGTGCCAGCGATCCATTTTCCAGTTCTCGAAATTCTTGCCCAGCATATACAATACTTCCTGACTGCGACCAATGGCGAAGGCCGGGATCAGAATATTTCCCTTGCCATGCTCGGCATCGCTGATGATTTCTCCCATCTCATCGTGAGTCTGGCTACGATCGCGATGCCGTCTGCCGCCATAGGTGCTTTCCATCAGCACAAGATCAGCTTCCTCAATCACCGCTGGATCATTCAGAATCGGCGTATCATATTGACCAAGATCACCACTGAAGACGATCTTGCGTTTGAACCCTGACTCCTGGAGCCATACTTCAACACTGGTGGAACCAATTATGTGGCCAGCATCCTGAAAGCGGATCGTCACGCCCGGCAGGATATCGAATTTTTCGTTATAGCGGCTACCCTGTATATACTGGAGCACCTGTCTCGCATCCTTGATCGTGTAGAGTGGCTCAATTGGCGGACCATCGATGCTATTCCCTTTTTTGAGTCGTTTTCGATTCTCCCATTCTGCATCGCGTTCGGCCAGGAACGCCGAATCTTCAAGCATAATCCCGCACAAATCGGCGGTGGCATTGTGGGTATAGACAGGCCCTTTAAACCCTCGTTTGACAAGCAGTGGCAAGCGCCCCGAGTGATCGATATGGGCATGGCTTAATACCACCGCATCTATCTCTTCGGGTTTGAACGGGAATGGATCACGGTTGCGGGCTTCATCTTCACGCCTGCCCTGGATCATGCCGCAATCGAGCAAAAGCTGTTTACCGTTTAACCGAATAATATGGCATGACCCGGTTACTTCACCTGCTGCGCCAAAAAATTCCAGTTCCATAATTCCAATCAGGTAGACAGTAATGGAGCCAATTCAGAGATTGTCTGTATTTCAGCGGTCGGTTTGTCGTTCCCTGGCCAGGGAACGCCCGCGAGATTGACCCAGAGTGTATGCATCCCTGCCTCGGCAGCACCCCGCATATCGCGGTTAACATCATCCCCGACATGGAGGATGTTAACCGGCTCCAAATTGGCGGCCTCAACCGCGGCCTGAAAAATTACCGGACTTGGTTTGGCCGCCCCGGCCCCTGCCGCAGTGATGGAAAAGTCAAAGAATTGACCAATTCCTACCAGCTTAACATCGGCGTTGCCGTTGGTAATGGAGCCACAGAGATAATTGTCTTTCACCTGCTTCAGTACTTCTTCAGCACCCTCAAACAGGGTGATATCGTTCCGCGCATGCAAAAATACGTCGAACCCCTGTTCAACCAGTTTTTTGTCACAGCTATAATCC
>CAYOGN010000230.1:0-5763 GCA_964403545.1 uncultured Gammaproteobacteria bacterium | reverse complement strand
GGACAATATTGCGGAAATCGCAGCCGCAGGGGCGGACACTTTTGTTGTCGGGAGCGCAATATTTGGCGCCGCCAATGATTCCGATACCAATCGTTACAGGCGTGTAATTGAAGCTATGCGTGAACAGCTTACCGGCTAGTCAATCAACGCTGCTTTGACATAGTCTGAAGACCCTGGTCGTCGGAACACTCAACAAATATAAGGCGAAATCCTGTTCGCCTTATATTCAATCCTGATTACACCAGGACTGGTTCAGGTGCGGACTTTTGCGATTGTGATGTGCAGGCACATCGCGCAGGTAATGTGGGTAAATGCATCCCCGCCATGTCACGCATGACCCGAAGTACCTGGGTAGAGTAACCATATTCGTTATCGTACCAGACATATAATACGCAACTGTTTTGCTGGACAATGGTGGCTACCGAGTCGAACACAGCCGGTTCGGGAGTGCCCACAATATCTGTTGAAACTACTTCAGAAGAGGTGGAGTACGCAATCTGCTCACTCAGCGGTGATTCGTAGGCAGTGTTCTGCATATAGTTGTTTAGTTCTTCCCGAGTGGGTGCCGTTGCCAGATTAAGGTTCATTACCGCCATGGAAACATTTGGTGTTGGAACACGAATGGCATTGCCGGTGAGTTTGCCTGCCAGTTCGGGTAGCGCTTTGGAAACTGCCTTGGCCGCACCAGTAGAAGTCAATACCATATTCAGCGGTGCACTTCGACCACGACGATCTGCAGGATGATAGTTGTCAATAAGGTTCTGGTCGTTGGTATAGGAGTGGATGGTTTCGATATGGCCGCTGACGATAGTATATTTGTCATTAATTGCTTTCAGCACCGGTGTAATGGCATTAGTGGTACAGGAAGCGGCGCATACAATAGGGCGGTCCCCGATCATATCGGTATTTACCCCATAAACGATATTCTTGATATCTCCGCCTGCGGGCGCTGTCAGCAATACCTTGCTGGCGCCCTTTGGAACCAGATGACGGGATAATCCCGCTTCATCTTTGAAAATACCGGTATTGTCAACGATCAATGCATTTTCAATTCCATAATCTGTATAGTCAATATCTTCCGGTTTGTTTGCATAGATAATCTTGATGTAGATTCCGTTTGCGATGATGGCACTGTTTTCAAGGTCCACTGTGATGGCACCGTTAAACGGTCCATGGATTGAATCCCTTCGCAATAAGCTTGCACGCTTTTCGAGGTCCCCCGTTCTGCCACCGCGTACAACAATGGCCGCCAGACGAAGCTTATTACTTGCTGAAGCACGTTCGATCAACAGTCGTGCCAGGATTCGGCCAATTCGACCAAATCCATAAAGAACCACATCCTGGGGCTTGGGAAGCAGGTTGCGCCCCTTGTCATAAACAGAAATCAGTTCGCGTTGGAGATAGTTCTCTAACGAAGATTCACCGCTGATCGAATAACCGTAGGCAAGTTTGCCAATATCGATTCGTGAAGCACCGACCTTCAGGTTCTTCATTGCCTCCATAACGGCGCTGGTTTCATTCAGGGTGGGCATCTGTTCAACCAGGTTGCGGCCAAGCCGATGGGCCTTGATAATTTCAATAACGGATGCATTCATCAGCTTGCGGCCGAATACAGTGACAATTATTCCGCAGTCACGGTACAACCTGCCCACCGTGGGAATCATCATTTCGGCCAGGCTCTGATCTCTGATATAAGCCTCCATGTGGACTTTGCTGTTATCTCTAGTCATGTCAGGAATTAAATAAAATTAAAAATTGAATCGGTATTATCTCTTAACTTCCACTGAATTGATTACCGGATAGCGCCCATCTTGTGTCTATTTGGTTAGAGTCAGTGTTTCCAAAGGGGATATTGCCACCTGATCGATATGATCTGGAGTCAAAGTTTCCGTTCGCCAACAGATATATTGCCTTATCCAGTCTCACCCCGATAATCAGCCAGACCAGGGTTGTCTTTCACTCCCAGTAGTTTAGGTACATTCAGTTTTTTGATATGAATAACATTCTCACTATCCCTGGCCCGTAACAGGTAATCACGTACAATGTCCCAAATCAGGCGGCCATCAGGCGCTGCATTGACACTCGCCCAACCGGCAACTTTATAAGTTTCTTCAGGTTCAATGACATGGCCGTTATTCAGTCGGGCATCAGTGATTCTGCTATTGAGCGGTTTGGCCGGGTCGATGGAATAGTCCAACCCTCCAGTTCGAACCATATCACCGCCCGATTGCCGGTAGGGGTCGACATCAAACAAATTGTCAGCCACACCTTCGAGCATCACCAGAATATCTCTCCCTTTCATGTCAATGAGGTAAGTTTCCCCATAGGTAATCGCGACCTGGGTCATCATGTCTCCCATGGTTATCCAGTGGCCGGCGGGAATGGTAGTGCCCCACCGAACCCCTGCGGATAAGGAAATGTCTGCTTTGTATTCATCAATGAGCGCGTCACAGATGATCTGATCCCAGGTGCCCATAAAATTTCCCCGGCGATACAGGGTTTCACCGGCAATGGCCAGTTTTTCGCCAAGAATCTCGGCATAAGTCTTACCGACTCTTTCGGTGTTAAAGTAAAACGCCTTGCTTCTGCTCTCAATAATGTTTTCGTCGTATACCGTAGCATTGAGTTGATTCAGGAAAGCGTTCATTTCGTTATCTGGTTCGATCAGATTTTCAAAAACAGGTAACATCCTGTAATGCATTTTGTCGAGTTTGCTGTCACCAAACTCAAAATCCATTACCCCCAGGAATTTGCCGTGGGATCCTGCATTGGTGACCAGGCAGGTATTGCCGGATACATTGGGCACTTCGATGGGTTTGGGCATTCCATCATGGGTGTGGCCACCAAAAACTGCATCAAGACCGGGAATATTGGCGGCCATTTTGATGTCTACATCCATGCCATTATGCGATAGCAATACCATGGCGTCCGGTTGATGCTCTTCCTTTATCTGTTCGGCGAGTTCAATCATATCTAGTTCACGCAGGCCAAAAGACCAGTCGGGAAAAAACTCCTGAGGGTTTGCATTTGCGGTGCGGGGGAAGGCCTGGCCAATGACGCAAATCCGGGCACCATTGACTTCCTTGATCACAAATGGCTGAAACGCATGTCCGGAATCTTCATCATACAGACCGGAACCGTCAAACCGCTCAACCATGGCGGGATATTCGTCTTCAAACAGGGCATCCTCCTTAACCCTGACGTTTTGTCCGATAAAGTCACCTTTAAACAAGGCAACATTGCTCAGCACCTCTTCCTCACGATAGGTGAATTCCCAGTGTCCCACCATTACGTCGACGCCGAGGATATTTGATGCTTCAACCATATCAACCCCGCGCGTCCATAGTGCGGTTGCTGACCCCTGCCACAGATCTCCGCCATCCATCGTCAGGGTTTTGTCAATTCCGCCTGCCTGTTCACGTAGTTCGTTGACTAAGGTTCTCAGTTGTGGAAACCCACCCATCCTGCCATACTTTTCAATACCTTCAATAAAATCAAGGTAAGTGTATGCATATGATTCGCGGGTTCCCCGTTTGAATCCCATATGGTCGAGAAATCGTTCGCCTACTATATGGGGGAGATGTCCGGTTGCATCTCCAACGCCTAAATTGACATTGGGTTCCCTGAAATAAACCGGAAACAATTGGCCGTGAATATCGGTGGTGTGTAATATTCTGGCGCTGCCCTGCATGGGTACGGAATAAAGTGATTGCGCTTCGGCGCTCATTTGCTGTGCCCGCGCATTGGATAATATCCCTGGTAGATAACAGGTGGCGGCGCTGGCGGCGGCGGTGCCGGTCAGTTTCAGGAAGCGTCTGCGTTGTGAATTTGTCATTTGGTAGTGTTCGAATAGATTGCACATCGGGATGAGAAAAACCGCATCGTGTTGTTGGCTTGCATTGGCCATTTTAGTATAGCAGTTTTTGTAAACGGCCTATTTTTAATATTTTTTGAACCTATAGAGTAGACTTATAACAAATCAATGATTTACTTTAACTACACCAGGTCTGCCAGCAACAGTTTCTATGCCTGGAGTTTAAAATGAAGTCTCTGGAAAAAGCATTGAAGCTGATTGTTCTGGTCGGTTGGGCACTGGTTTTATTACTCCAGGCACCGGTTTCGTCGGCAGATGTGGTCAAACCGGCACTTATTGAAATCAGTGCCTATAAAAATGGTGCTTTGAGTATCGAGATTCGGGCCAGTATTGAAGCCCTCCTGACCGGCATAAACGGCCAATATAAACAAACCCAGGACTCACCTTTTGCAGAGGCTTATGATGCGCTGCGTGTCCTGCCCCCTGAGGCGTTGGCACAACGATTCGCGTTGTTTGAATCGCAATTCCTCAATCAAATCTGGTTGAAAATAGGCGCACAGAAACTTACTCTCAGTGTCAATCTGGTAGAAATCCCTGAGGCGGGATATACCAAAGTGCCGAGAATAAGCATGATCAAATTGAACGGATTGGTAACCAGAAAAGCGCCTGATTTGCAGTGGTACTATCCTGCTCGCTTTGGTGACTCGGCGGTAAGAGTTCGACAGATTGATCTGCAGCAACAGCAATGGCACTGGTCGCAGTGGCAGTGGATACGGGATGACGCACCAAGTCAGCACTTTTCGTTGACGGAGGTGGTGGCACCGCAGCCAATGCTTAAGGTCATCTGGACCTATATTGTGATCGGTTTTTTACATATCGTGCCAAAGGGACAGGACCATATATTATTTATTCTGGGGATATTCCTTTTAACCACCCGGGCACGCCCACTACTGTGGCAGATTACGATGTTTACTTTCGCTCACACGCTGACCCTGGGATTGTCAACCTCCGGAATTATTGAACTTCCGGCGCGTTTGGTTGAGCCTCTGATCGCGCTGTCCATTGCCTATATCGGGATTGAAAATGTATTTCTTGCCAGGTTGACATCGCGTCGATTGATGCTGGTCTTTGCCTTTGGATTGATTCATGGTCTTGGCTTCGCCAGTGTACTGAGGGAGTTTGGAATGCCGAAGGACGATTTTTTTACCGCACTGATCAGTTTCAATATTGGCGTGGAATTTGGGCAGCTCGCTGTGGTGAGCGCAGCTTTCCTGACAGTAGGGTTCTGGTTTTCGGGTAAATCCTGGTACCGTAAAGTGGTCATCATCCCCGGATCACTGGTAATCAGCGCAATAGGAGTCTTCTGGACCATGGATCGACTGACAGCTTAAACCCTGATTTTTGACGGAGCACTATTGGCGAACCCACACCCGATAGATTTGTAAAATACCCAGGGGAATAAACCAAAGCAGTAGTACTTCTACAAAAAGATCGAAAAGGATCCAGTGTAAACCCGTCAGTATCGCTGCCAGATAGACAAATCTGTGGAGTTTCTTCCATCCGCGACCCAAACTGCGCACCGCTCCATCGTTTGATGTCAGTGCTAACAGCAGCAAAATAAACAGGGATGTCCATCCAAGCGCAATTTCGATATCCTGTATTTGCCACAGTACGTTTTCGAAATCCCCGGTGTTGCGTATATATACCAGCGTATGTATCACTGCGTAGCAAAAACAGGCAACACCGATATAGCGCCGTCGCCGGAAAAACCATCGCATAATTCTGGCACCGGGATTCGAGCTGCGAGTTATCATCATAAGCGGTGTTATAGCGAGACTGAAAACCAGAAGCTGTGCCGAAAAAACACCTGAGTCATACATCATCTCGGCGTAATAACGCTGGTTAAAGTAAAAATCCAGAATTAGCGGAAAGCCAGGCAAAGTCAGCAA
>CAYOGN010000229.1:0-19296 GCA_964403545.1 uncultured Gammaproteobacteria bacterium | reverse complement strand
TATGGGAGCAGATTTCTATCGTGTAGTCGATCAGGTGGAAAATGTACTGGGTGCCAAGCCGATGGTGATGGTATTGCCCATCGGTATAGAGGACGACTTCACTGGGGTAATTGATTTGCTGACCCGCGAGGCCTGGGTTTGGGATGGATCCGGTGATCCCATGGCATACCATATGGAAGATGTGCCGGCAGATATGCTCGATACGGTGGAAGAATATCGTGAGAAGCTCGTAGAACTGGCGCTGGAGCAGGACGATGATGCGATGGAAAAGTACCTGGAAGGCGAACAGCCCGACCTGGATACGCTCAAGGCCTGCATACGCAAAGGTACCATCAATCTCGATTTCTTCCCCACTTACTGTGGATCTGCATTCAAGAACAAGGGTGTGCAACCGGTATTGAATGCGGTGGTAGATTACTTGCCGAGCCCGGTGGAAGTGGATCCGCAGCCGGAAGTAGACCTGGAAGGGAATGAAACCGGTGAATTCGCCATCGTCGACGTCAATGGACCATTGCGTGCACTTGCATTCAAAATTATGGATGACCGGTTTGGCGCATTGACGTTTATCCGGATTTATTCGGGGAAGATTGCCAAGGGAGATACCGTGTTGAATACCTTCACCGGAAAAACCGAACGTATCGGGCGAATCGTAGAGATGCATGCGGAGTCACGACTGGAACTAAACGCTGCCCAGGCAGGCGACATTGTTGCAGTGCTGGGGATGAAGAATGTCCAGACCGGGCATACCCTGGCTGACGTGAAAAATCCTGCTACCCTGGAGCCGATGGTCTTTCCAGACCCTGTTATTTTTATGGCGGTATCACCTAAAGATAAAAGTGCTTCGGAAAAAATGGGCATTGCAATCGGCAAAATGGTGGCAGAGGACCCGTCGTTCAGGGTTGAAACTGATATAGAAAGTGGTGAAACCATTCTCAAAGGCATGGGTGAATTGCACCTCGATATCAAGGTGGATATTCTGCGCCGTACCCATGGTGTAGATGTAACGGTGGGCAAACCACAGGTAGCCTATCGCGAAACCATTACCCAGCGTGTTGAAGACAGCTATATTCATAAAAAACAAACCGGCGGCTCAGGTCAGTTTGGCAAGATTGAGTATGTCGTAGAACCTGGAGAAACGGGGTCCGGCTACGTGTTCGAATCCAAAGTAACCGGTGGTAACGTACCGCGCGAATTCTGGCCTGCCATAGACAAGGGCTTCAGGAACATGATGGACGAAGGTGTGCTGGCGGGTTATCCCTGCCTTGATGTCAAGGTGGTACTGATGGATGGCGCGTACCACGCCGTAGACTCATCTGCAGTGGCTTTTGAAATTGCTGCCAGAAGTGCCTATCGTCAAACGATTCCCAAGGCTGGACCGCAATTACTTGAGCCAATCATGAAGGTTGATGTCTTTACCCCGGAAGATCACGTTGGTGATGTGATCGGTGATCTGAATCGGCGTCGAGGTATGATCAAATCTCAGGAAGCGATTCCAACGGGATCGCGAATCAAGGCTAATGTCCCGTTATCGGAAATGTTTGGCTACATTGGAGACTTGCGTACAATGACGTCTGGTCGCGGACAGTTCTCCATGGAATTTGAACACTACCTGCCTTGTCCCAAAAATATCGCCGAAGTGGTCATTGCCGAAGCGGCCGAACGCAGAGCGAAAAAGTAGGATTTATTGTTGCTACTGTCTATACTGTCGGTAAATAGCAAACAGATCGAACATTACCCTGACTTTGTCGGGGTTTCATGACCGGGATGATGGGTATATCGCGATCGTATTAGTGCTCAATGACTTCTGCATTGATGACTTTATTGAGGTATTACAAATGACCGCGGGTACAGTAAGCATGTTCAATCAGTTTTCACTAGATGAATCCATTGTAAAAGTACTGGATGAGGTGGGGTATGAATCGCCGACTCCAATTCAGGCACAAACCATCCCGCTGTTACTCGAAGGTAAGGACGTAGTTGGTCAGGCCCAGACCGGTACCGGAAAGACCGCTGCTTTTGCCTTGCCTATTTTATCAAATCTCGATCTGCGACAAAAAGACCCGCAGGCGCTGGTGTTAACACCAACCCGTGAATTGGCGATACAGGTCGCAGAAGCGTTTCAGACCTACGCTGCCCACGTTAAGGGGTTTCATGTACTGCCGGTATATGGTGGCCAGGATTACCGCGGACAACTTCGTGCTTTGCAACGGGGCGTCCATGTCGTAGTGGGTACTCCCGGTCGGGTGATGGATCATATTGGCCGTGGCACTCTTAAGCTGGGCAACCTCACTACACTGGTACTGGATGAAGGTGATGAAATGCTGCGCATGGGATTTATCGATGACGTGGAATGGATTCTCGGCAAGACTCCACCCAAGCGGCAAATCGCATTGTTTTCAGCCACCATGCCGCCACAAATTCGCCGTATCGCAACGAAATATCTGAATGATCCGGTGGCGATAACAGTCAAAGTTAAAACCACCACTGCAGAGACCATTCGGCAGCGCTACTGGTCGGTGATCGGGTCCCACAAACTGGATGCATTGACCCGGGTTCTGGAAGCTGAACCATTTGATGGCATGATTGTTTTTGTGCGAACAAAAACAGCAACCGCTGAAGTATCGGAAAAGCTGGAGGCGCGCGGCTATGCTTCGACCCCGCTCAATGGAGATATTCCGCAGATTCAGCGTGAACGCACCATCAAACAGTTAAAGCAGGGGAAAATCGATATTCTTGTGGCGACAGATGTTGCTGCTCGAGGTCTGGACGTAGACCGAATCAGTCATGTCGTGAATTATGATGTTCCTCATGATACCGAATCATATATTCATCGTATCGGGCGAACCGGCAGGGCGGGGCGTCAGGGTGACGCTATTTTATTTGTGACGCCACGGGAAAAACGGATGCTGTATGCCATAGAAAAGGCTACCGGGAAAAAAATTGAAGCAATGGAAGCGCCATCAACAGACATGATCAATGACAGGCGTATAACCCGGTTCAAACAACGAATTACCGACACCCTGGAGTCGGAAGATCTGGGCTTGTTTTCAAGTCTGGTCGAGCAGTATCAACAGGAACATGGGGTATCGACGCAGGAAATTGCTGCGGCTCTGGCCCAGTTGCTGCAAGGAGACGCGCCGTTTCTGCTACAGAATAAACCACAGCCGGAGAAAGGTAGAGCGCAGGAACGGAACAGGGAACAGGATGGACGCAGGAACCCGACTAGAAGCGGAGATCGTGATAAAAGCCATAAGAGCCCTCATAAAGAACGGGACCGTCATTCAACAAAAGGGGCGGCTCCTGAAAAAGGCATGCAACGCTATCGTATAGAGGTAGGCCATCAACACGAAGTCAGGCCCGGTAATATTGTTGGCGCAATTTCCAATGAAGCCGGCATCGACAGCCAATATATTGGACGAATAGACATTCGTGAAGACCATAGTATGATTGATTTGCCCGAAGACATGCCAGGGGAAATCTTCAGGAAGCTGAAAAAGGTCTGGGTGTCAGGACAAAAACTGGCAATTTCCAGGATCGATAAAAAGCCACGGACTGGTCAATCAACTTCTACGTTGACTACGGGCGAGAAAAAAGGGAAAAAGGACGATTCCCGGTCCAGTAAAAGGAGTAACAAGAAAAAGACCAGGAAAAAGTAGATTCAGAATTATTCCACCGCTGGCTTACTTGAAACATTAAACCGTTGTCCATGGCGAGGGCCCTGCCATGATTTTGGCCATGTTTTTCTTGATGTAACTGACCATTCCGGGCAAACTTCCAGTTTAATGGATCGCAGATGTGTTGCTTTAAATATTAAAAATTCACCATATGGTCGGGACCTGACACCAGTGCAGTGCACGAAGCTGTCGGCACGATTAGGTTAATCCTGGTTTATCCATTTGCCATTGGTTGGGAACTCTGCTTGAATTGACGGGTCTTGTAAGCACTACTAACCACAATGGATCAAGATTGTGAATAAAATTTACCCGATAATATTTGCCGCTACTATGACCTGTTCCATTCCGGGTGGAGTGATGGCATCAGGTGGCGGCGGATTTGGATACAGCTGGGGTTCCGGGGTTCAGGAAACGGTTGACCAGAAATATGAGGCGGGAAAATTCTATTTCAATTCGGCAAAGGTCAACGGCAAGAAAATCTGGTACTGTGTCAAAAACGGAGAAGAAATGCAGCGACTTTCCAGAAGATCGTTAAAACCATTTGAAAATTCCACGACCAGTGATCTTTCAGATAATTTGTACAATTGTGACCAGCCCGAGCAATTGATTGCGGATCAGATAAATCATGATCAGGTGTCTGCAGTGGTGTATTACCTGAACAAACGCTACCGACTCTCACTATCAAGCAATAGTTAAGGGCTGGCTCACGAACAGGGTCAACTATTGATCTGAAATCGAGCGCGAAATTTCAGAACCTTTTTGCTGTTAGAGTCCCAGCTCGCTCCGCGTGCCCACATCGGAAAGTAACTCCTACGACAAAAATCAATCACTTACGTTTAAGATGCCTGGAAGGTGATTGTTTCGGTTATCCGGTTGTTGGCTCGCGGACTAAAGGTCGATACCAGTCCCACAGGTATGCGAACGCAATCAACCCGAACTCCACTGATAGCAGACCCGGTGATAGCGAATACAAATCCAGCGCAGGTTCCATCCCGCCTGAATTGACGAGATTTGTCGCGGTAGCATACGAGAGTAACAGCGTCACGCTTGCGGTCCACGCCCAACGGGTCGGGTAGAGTACGGCGAAAGGTAGTACCCAGGCAAAGTACCATGGATTGATCACCGGAGAACAGAGCAGGAATATTCCATATATCCAGTCTCCCCGGATCCTGATCGATGCTCTGAAGTCAGCGGGAAAATCGCTTTGGGTACGTTGCGTAACGACAAAGTAACGGCTGAACAGGACGCTAAATCCAACCAGAAAAATCAGCTTGATTGCGGGAAATCCAAAGACGGGTGTCAGCCAATAATAAAAAGGAGAATTGAATAACCAGCTTTCGGCCATCGCTCGCAGTCCTTGCGGATACCAGATTTCCAAAGTACCAAATTGCCAGCTGAAAAGTGCCATGGTCAACAAATAGCAAAGCAGTGTTATCAGCGATTGTTGCCATCTTTTATTGTAGAGCAATAAAAATGGTAACAATAGCAAGGCAAATACCTTGACACCTGTGGCCAATGCAAGGCACGTGCCGGTGATGGCGGCGCGTCCTGACAGCTGACTTCGAAATGCTGCCATGGCAAGAAAAATGGCCAGCGCATCGGGGTGCGCGGTAAAAGCAAACTCCTTGATCAGCAAAGGACACCAGGCATAAAGCAGTAGCAGATTACTTCGACTGATGGAGCGCAATATAAGCAGGACACCGATATCGGACAGAGCCGTAACCATCTGTAGTGGCCATACCGCCCCCGGAGCCAACTGATAGGCGGCGGCAAACACCCATTGACTTAGCGGGCCATAGACGGTGGCAATATCCGGATAGTTGATGGCAGACAGAATTTGTTCAAATTGTTGCGGAATGTCATTGCTGGCGAAATACCAGGAAGGGGCTAGCGAGTAGGGATCTCCTGTTTCCGCCATCCGATATCCATCCCACAGGTAGCGGTAAAAATCATCCTCTAAAAAGGGGTCGCCAATAATCCCGGTTACGCGAAATATGATTGCGCTGGCCAGAATCCAGAAAAATGGTATTTCCTGTTGGCGGCCCTGATACTGCCAAACTACCAGGAAGCTGAGCACTGCGCATACCAGGCTAACGGTCAGAAAAAATAATAAATCAACGCTATTTGTCTGCCGGGACAGATAAGCTATTGTGCTGTACCCCAGCAGGCAGGCGAAGCTTGCAAAGCGCAGAAAGAAGCTGACGGAACGCTCAATTTTCATAGAGTTAGAATGCGTGCATCCTGTATTATCAGTGAACTTATAAAGCGCGCAGCAATCGAATTCAGCATGTCTGGAAAACGCCACATAACTGTCATTGTACCGGCTCACAATGAGGAACTGTCAATTGCAACTGTGCTGAGCGATATACTGGCGCTCAATACCAACCAAGGGACGGCGCTGGTAGACGAAATTATAGTCTGCGACAACGGATCTACGGACAATACAGCCAGTATCGCCAGGGCATATCCCTGCTCAGTGGTGGTCGAAAAAAACCTTGGGTATGGTGCCGCCTGCCAGACGGCTTTGATGTTCCCCGGGGAACGGGATATCGTTGTTTTTGTGGATGCCGATTGCTCGGTAATGGTGTCCGAAATGCCGGCTCTGCTGGAAAAAATACAACTGGGAGCGGATGTCGTCATTGGATCCAGGGTCCTTGGGCACTGTGAACCGGGCGCACTTACGATACCGCAACGATTTGGAAACTGGCTGGCGAGCGCCTTGATCAGGTTGTTCTGGCGCTATCCGGTCACCGATCTTGGGCCATTTCGTGCCATAACCTGGGCCGCACTGGAAAAAATCAATATGCAGGACCGCAAGTTTGGCTGGACGGTGGAAATGCAGATCAGAGCAATTCAGGAAAACCTCTCTATGCTGGAAGTGCCCGTAACTACCTTGCGTCGGGTAGGGAAATCGAAGATTAGCGGAACCGTTTCCGGTGTCATCGGGGCGGGCAGAGGAATACTTGGTACGATCTTTCAATTACTATGGTACCAAACTACGCGCCCAACCCGTGGCCAGTTGTCAGTGCGCGGATCGCGGTTGTGAATCATTGTTTTCCTTTTTCTCTATGCCAGGAACCAGAGTAGTCAGGGTTGGCCTGAGTGTGGCCGTGCTGCTGGTCCTGATTATTGTCGGGACAAGCTGGTATGTAACCCGGAATGGGGCTCAGGCAGACCTGTACTGGGATCAATCTGATGCAACCAATGTGGAAAAAATTGATCACACGTTATGGCAATCGATCCTCGATGACTACCTGGTAGAAGATCAGTCTGGTATAAATTTGTTTGACTATGAGGGCCTTGCCTACGACGGCAACAAAACCCTGGTGGAATATCTCGATAAGATGAATCAGGTTGATCCCCTAAAACTCAGCTTACCCGAGCAAATGAGTTACTGGATTAATCTGTACAATGCTTTGACAATACAGGTGATCGTAGAGAATTATCCGGTAGATACCATTCAAGAACTGGGTAACTCCATCGCCAGCAAAGGCCCCTGGGATGATCCGGCAATTCAGATAAATGGCAGGCAGCTTTCTCTGAATGATATTGAACACAGAATTTTACGGCCGATATTTGGCGACTATCGTATACATTTTGCGGTCAACTGCGCCAGCACAGGATGCCCAAATCTGGCCACCACCGCTTATGGTGCTGACAATATTGAACCATTGCTGACCCGATCCGCAAAGGAATATCTGGCCCATCCCAGAGGGCTCAGGTTTGATGGCCAGACGCTCCATCTTTCGAGCCTGTTTAAATGGTATCAGGATGATTTTGGTGACGACTTTGAATCGATGTTACAGACTTTGTCCCGATTCACATCGAAAGATATATCTGACCGGTTGCAAAACCATGTCAGCGAAACCGTTTACTACTATGACTGGTCGTTAAATCAGCTTTAATCTCTCCAGCGAAGTCGATACAGGCCCTCAATGCCTGCGTCCGAAGTGAAGTAAATATTACCATCGGGTCCAATGGCTACGCCCATCGGTCGGCCCCAGCGTCTGCCATCCGGCAACTGGAATCCGCGTAGCAGATCATAGACACCGGTTGCGTGACCCTGGTGGAATGCCACCCTCACCAAACCAGGATGCCTGCGACTGGCTGCGTCGCCGTCTCTGGTTGCCCATGATCCATGGAGCGCAACGATGGCATCCCGTTGGTACACCCCCACTTCCTGATCAGGAATAAATGCGACATCCATGGGTGCATTTCTGGCTGCAAACAACGCTTCCGGCGGGGTCAGGATCTGAGGATGAAAAGGAGGATTCGACTCAACACAAGGATCGCGATTGAACTGTTCGCCATCGAACTGAAACCAGGGCGCGCCGTAGTTAGCGCCTGCTGTAATCCGGACAAATTGCTCGGGGGGCTGGTCGAAGCCATGGTGATCTGGTCCATTATTGCTGGCGTAGATCGCGGATCCATCAGGGGTCCAGTCAAAACCGACCGGATTACGCAGGCCGGAAGCAAATGGCTTCAGTTCTGCTTCGGCGGAGGATTCATCGATAACAAATATACCACCGCGACGATCGCTCTCGGGATAGGATTGATCCAGCCATTGATCGCTGCAATTTCCCGCGATACCAAGACTCACATAGAGACGATTGTCCGGACCCAGTTTCAGGGTGCGGCTCGAATGCTGCCCTCCTGCCGGCAGGCCAAGAAATTTTTTAAACTGGCTCAGATCCATGGATGTTAGTTCCCTGGTGTATTCTGCGACCAGAATATCTTTGCTTCGGGCAATATAGATCCTGTTATTTCTGACAATAACGCTATGGGGATATCCAGTTGTTTTCAGTAGCAGATTGGCTTCGGTATAGGGCGGATCAAGCCAGTAAACATCACCGGCTTTGGAGCCAATAAACATCCTGTCTTCACTGAAATGTATTACCCTGGGCGAGCGCATCTGAAAATTCAGGGGCTCCAGTTCCAGCTGCGGGTCTATTCTGGCGGTCACCCGGTATTCGCCAATGGTAACAATTTGATCCTGTAGTGGTGGCAATTCTGGCTGGGGGTTCTCAGCTGTTCCTGCCGCCAATGGCTGGAACACCGAACCGAACAATAAAGCTGCGGTGAAAAGTGCTGTTTTCAAAAGCTGTTTCCCAAATTTGGTTTGAGTCTTGTCGGATCCGTCTACGATTCTTCAGCCGAATCCTTGCTCAGTCGTTTCGCCATATTGCCGATGGTGAGTCCCTGAACCACTATAGAGAAAATGACGATCATATAAGTAATCACCAGAAAAACATCGCGTTCGGAACCTCGGGGTAAAGACAATGCGAGGGCCACAGAGATGCCGCCACGCAATCCACCCCAGGTAAGGATTTTTACGACATGGGGGCTGAACTCAAATGAGGTAACGCGCCGCAGGATGGAGATTGGCGTACCCACCGCGACAAACCGGGAAAATAGCACCAATGGAATAGCCAATGCACCGGCAGCGATATAGGGACCGGCGAATTCCAGCACCAGCACCTCGAGACCAATGAGTACAAAAAGGATGACGTTCAGGATTTCGTCAAGCAGTTCCCAAAAATCATCCAGATGGGTGCGAGTGGTCGTTGACATCGCGTACTGGCGGCCCCGGTTACCAATCAGTAGTCCGGCTACTACAACCGCAATAGGGCCTGATGTGTGGAGTGCGTGGGCCAGGGTATAGCCCCCCAGAACCAATGCCAGGGTCAGCAGGATTTCCACCTGATAGTTATCCACGCTCTTCAGCAGGTAAAAACCAGTCATGCCCAGCACCAGACCAAACACGATACCACCGACGGCTTCCTGGACAAATAACAGCATCACCCCGGTAACGGTAACATTTTCAGGACTCATCATCAGGCCAAGTAGAACCAGAAACACGACCACCCCGATACCATCATTGAAAAGAGACTCACCTGCGATTTTGGTTTCCATACTGCGTGCGATGTTGGCTTTCTTCAGGGTCGCCATGACTGCGATGGGGTCTGTTGGGGAGATCAGGGCACCAAATACCAGGCAATATAGATAGGGCGCTCCGATGCCCAGCAATTGCAGCAGATAATACACCAGACTGCCAACAAGAAACGTCGACAGGATCACCCCGAATGTGGCCAGAATTCCGACGGTTAATTTTAAATCTGCAAGATCGTTGATATTGACATGGAGTGCCCCGGCAAATAACAGAAAGCTTAGCATTCCATCCATCAGCGCCTTGTTGAAATCGATGTTTTCCAGCATCACCTCCGCTTGATCGCGAACATCAAGCACCGCAAAATGATCCAGCACGATCATCAACAATGATGACAACAGGGCAATGAGCATTACACCGATGGTAGTTGGCAGACCTATAAAGCGAAAATTAATATAGGAAAACGCCGCCGACAACGACAGTATAATGGCGAGCAGATTTACAAGTTCCATCAGGGGTTCTCCGTTATGTTTGAAAGCCGTTGCAGGGATAGAACAGCACGTAAATAAATAATGACAGCGTTTGTGACCTGTTCGATCCCGACAAATTCATCCAGTGTGTGCGCCTGACGAATTGATCCAGGTCCACAAATCACGGCAGGGCAGAGCAGATTTGGTGCGTCGGTTCCGCCGCTAAATGGTTCGAATCGGGTTTGTTTTTGCAGGGTTTGGGTGAATGCAGCCGCAATGTGTTGTACTACCGGGGAGTCGATCGGGGTATCAAGGGCTGAAATGTTTATAGTTGGTTTGCTGATATCATAACTAAAATTTGCAACCTCGCCAGCCAGCGCATCCAGCCGTTGACGAAATTCACTAGTGACCTGCTGCTCGGATTCACCGACAAGGGTTCGCCGATCAACCTCCAGTTCGCAATAATCCGGTACCGCCGATGCGATCTCGCCACCACGGATCACGCCGGGGTTAAATCGACCGTGGCCACACGCCGGGTGCGCCGATCGGGATTGCAGTTCATTATTGTAATCGGCAAACGCGTCGATAACACGGGCCATATGAATGATGGCGTTAACCCCCTGCTCTGGAATACTTGAATGGCAGGCCTTGCCGTAGGTTCGGATGTGCATGCATAGTTGGCCCTTGTGGGCATGACAGACTTCCAGGTCAGTGGGTTCTCCAACAATTGCGAAATCCGGAATTGGTCCATTCTGGCTGATTTCTTTAGAGCCGATCATACCGTGTTCTTCGTCAGCAATTCCGGCGATGACCAGATCTCCCTTGAGTTCTATATCATTTTCAAGAATGATTCTTGCCACTTCCAGATAGGCGGTCAGACCCGCTTTCATATCACATGAGCCACGGCCATATATTTTATTGTCGAGGATTTTTGGGTCGAAAGGGTTTTTATATCCGGCAACCCCGACGGTATCCAGATGGCCCGCCAGCATCACGCAGGGGCCTTGCCCTGTTCCCCTGATGCGACCAAAAACATTGGGCCGTCCATAGACCACATCACGACGCGAGGTTTGCATGCCCAGCTGATCCATTTGAGCCTGATAGAAATCGGCGATTTCCAGTTCCCGACAGCTTTCACTTGCCGGGTTGTCGAAGGGATTTACACTGGGAATGGCGATCATCTCCCGCAGTAAATCTATAATCTTTGATCGGTTTACCTGGTCGATCAGATGTTCTATGGAATCGTCTGAATGGCTCATTTTTGTAATTACATGTGGTATATCCGATTCTTGCATTGTTTGGCACGATCAACAATTCAATGGATATAATACACGGAGTATTTCTATTCCTCGCGCTAAAGTCAGTTAAATGAACAGTTCAAGCAGTCATTCAGTCAAAGCCCCCACACGATGTAGCTGGTGCGGAGAAAATCCGGTATATATCGACTACCATGATACTGAATGGGGCGTACCGCAACATGATGAGAGATTATTATTTGAGTTTTTATGCCTCGAAGGAGCCCAGGCGGGATTAAGCTGGATAACTATTCTTAAAAAACGAGAAAACTATCGTGTCGCATTTGACCAGTTCGATGCAGCGAAAATTGCCTGTTACAGCGACAAAAAAATCCAGAAATTACTTGAGAATCCGGGTATCGTTCGCAACAAGCTAAAAGTCAACGGATTTGTCAAAAATGCGCAGGCCTATGTTGGCATGTTGGAACAAGGACTTACCCTGGATGATTACTTCTGGAATTTTGTGAATGGCGAGCCCGTTCAAAATAGTTTTAAATCAATGTCACAAGTACCGGCGAACACTTCGCTGTCAGATGAAATCAGTAAAGACTTGAAAAAAAGAGGGTTTACCTTTGTCGGCTCCACCATTGTCTATGCTTTTATGCAGGCTTCCGGGATGGTCAATGATCATATGACAGGGTGTTTTCGGTTTGACGCGGTAAATCGCACCCCATGATTTCTACCGGATCATTTGCGACAACATACTATACTGCAACGACCCGCTAATCCATCCACCAGCCAAATCATCGACAAATGACAGGCATCAATGAAGATGCAGGCGTACCGGTTGGCAACTCTGACCCGGCTACCGCTCTGCTACTCAAGCGTGAGCTCTCTGGCCTGACGGCACTCACAGTGATACGGGGAATCGTGATCACAGTGCTGTTTGTGATCACCCTTGCAATAGGTTTCAGCGGTTTTGAGCGCGTGTCTGTGGGTATTGTTACCGTGTTTTATGGGGCCGCACTGATGATTTCATTGATCCAGATTCGTCGTCACAATCACCTCGCTTTTGTTGGTTATCTGGGTGTTGCGCTGGATACGTTCGTAATTGGTATTCTTCCGGCAATCTGGTATCACTCTGTTGGCGGGCTGGACATTGCTCCGGTTTTTATGTTGAAAACCGGCCTTACAGTAATCGCAATTCTGCTTATCGTATTAAACAGCGTCGCGATGCAACCAGCATACCCGTTACTGGTTGCATCGGGAGTGGTTGTGATTCATCTGGGCTATTTTATCTTTGCCATTGGTGATGATCGCACCGTTATCACGACGAATTATATTAATTCAGCGTTGGGGAATCAATTTCACAGTGGCCAGTTTGCAGGTACCCTGATGGCTATCATGGGTATCGGCGCAATTCTCACCTTTCTCACCGCACGTGCTCGGCGCCTCATATACGAGGCGGTAGGCCTTGAAAAAGCCAATACTCAACTCGGACGCTACTTCTCACCGAACCTTGTTCGCAAACTGGTGGACAATCCGGACCTGCTGCATCTGGGAGGTGAAAGACGTGAGCTCAGTTTTGTGTTCACCGATCTTGCAGGATTTACTACACTGGTGGAAAAGCTGGAGCCAGGTGTTCTGGTGCCGCTACTGAACGAGTATCTGGATGCGATGGTGGATGTTGTTTTTAAGTATGAAGGTACCGTAGACAAAATTGTAGGTGATGCGTTACATATCATCTTCGGTGCGCCCATAACGCAACCGGATCACGCCTCCCGAGCCGTTGCCTGCGCACTGGAAATGGATTCGATTGCACACAATCTGGCCAAACAAAAGTCCGAAGCCGGAATTCCTCTTGGAGAGACACGAATCGGTGTCAACACTGGCACCGTTGTAGTGGGGAATTTTGGTGGCGAGTCGATGTTCGACTATACTGCCCACGGCGATGCAATCAATATCGCGGCGCGTCTCGAAAGTCTGAACAAACATCTCGGTACACGAATTCTCGTTAGCGCCAGGGTGGTAGAAAAAGTACCAGATTTTTCAGGCCGGCCGGCGGGCAGGTTCATACTGCAGGGGAAGTCCGAAGAACTGGAAGTGTTTGAACCACTATCACCCAATAAACTTAATTCTCCTGCAGTAAATGACTATCTGGAAGCGTATCGGAACCTTGAGATCAAGCCATCCGATACTGGCTCGGCATTAGAACTGCTCGCTGGTATTTCTTACAATGACGCTTTGGCAAGATTCCATCTTGGCCGATTACGATCCGGTGAATTGGGGGTAACGATAGCGATGGGAGAAAAATAACCCTGATAAATGAACTGAGGAAGACATTGAGCAAATTTGATATTGACAAAGCAAGGCGGGATACACGGGCTGCCGAAGAGATAATCCATTTTAACAATGCGGGGTCGTCTCTGATGCCGATACCCGTTGCCGACGCATTGCACGCCTATCTGCACAAAGAAGAACGAATCGGTGGCTACGAAACGGCTGCTGCCGAATCCAATGCTCTAAATAATTTCTATGTCGCAACCGCCAGGCTATTTAACTGTGCCGAGGACGAAATTGCCTTTATAGAAAATGCCACTCGCGCCTGGGATATGGTCTTTTACTCATTTCGATTTGAACCGGGCGACAAAATCCTGACTTCGATTTCCGAGTATGGAAGTAACGTCATCGCGATGATTCAGCAGGCAAACCGCTATGGTGCCGAAGTAGTATTCGTTCCGGACGATACTTCGGGACAACTCGACGTAGTGGCGCTGGAAAATTTAATTGACGACAAGGTAAAGCTAATCGCGATCAGTCACATTCCAACGGGTGGTGGGTTGGTAAATCCTGCCATCGCCGTGGGTAAGATCGCAAAAGGTGCCGGTATCCCTTATCTGCTCGACTCATGTCAGGGAGTGGGGCAGTTGCCGCTCGATGTGCAACTGATCGGTTGCGATATGCTGTCGGGCACAGGTCGAAAGTACTTGCGTGGCCCAAGGGGAACAGGGCTACTCTATGTAAAGCGTGAATTTGCCCGGACACTAGAGCCGGTTATGCTTGATCAACACGCTGCGACGCTTGTTTCAGCCGTTGAATACAAGGTGCTTGAAGACGCCAGAAAATTCGAGAACTGGGAGCAGAATTTTGCCGGAAAAGCTGCCCTGGGCATCGCCATCGACTATGCCCTTGATTGGGGTTTGGAGGCGATTCAAACCAGAATTTATGCTCTTTCATCGGATCTCAGGTCGAAGCTTATGGCTATTGACGGTGTTACAGTGGCGGATGAAGGGGCGGAAAAGTGTGGCCTGGTGACTTTTTACGCGCGTCAGGTTGATGCTGAAAACTTGAAAGCAGATTTCGCTGTGCAACGGATCAATGTATCTGTTTCCGATGGTTCCGGTTCATTTGTATCGTTCGAGAAAAGAAATCTGAAAGCCCTGGTTAGAGCATCTTTGCACTACTTCAATACCGTTGAAGAAATAGATCAATTTATTGATGGGCTGAAAAAAATTCTATAATTCAGACTCAATATGTTCAGCAAAACCTGCCCCTGCTTCAGTGTAAATATTGAAAACAGCAGTTGCCCCGGACTGCTGCAATCTGGTCATCTCATCTGGAAATCTTGCAGTTGCAGCAATTTGGCCAGAGAAAGATATTGCCTGTAGTTCCGCCAGCGCATCCAGGTTAGCCTGAAGGTTTGGCAGGGCCAGCATGACAAGTTTGATCTTGTGGTTGCGCTCTATTTTTTCCCAGAAATCTGCGTCGCTCGGATCACCGTGAAATACCTTGCGGCCCAAAGACTGATGTTTTTTGATCAGATCCGCATCAAAGTCAAAGCCGAGCACAGTATCGCCGTGGAATTCACGCATCTTGTCATAGGCCCCGCTACCTACTCTGCCCATACCAAAGATAACGATGGTTGCACCGAGTGTATCCAGCTGCAGGTCGTCCGCAAGCCTCTCTCGATGTTGAAACTTGCACCAGAATTTTTTGTACGTTCTGTATATTTTGTCATCCTTGTTGTTTAACCAGGAGGAAACAATATAGGAGACAGATAGTGCGATCGCGATAACCACCAGCCACTCACTGTCTATCCAGCCATTGGAGACACCAATTGCAGCGATTATCAAGCCAAATTCGCTGTAGTTCGCCAGGTTCAGCGTTGCGAGCAGCGAGGTCCGGGCCCTTAGTTTAAACCGGGTCATCAGTAAAAAATAAAATACAGATTTCACCATTACAAAGGGCACGAGCAGGAATCCTGTGATTATCGCTGCTGGCGTGAGTTGACCCGTCATACCAATGGTGAGAAAAAATCCAACCAGAAAAAGATCTTTGAAGCTCAGCATTGATTTGGCCATTTCAGCTGACTTGGGATGATTCGATATCAATACGCCCATGACGAGTGCGCCGAGATCATCCTTCACGCCGCCGAGTTCGAACAGCTCGGCTCCGCCCAATGCCAGCACCAGGCCATACAAAATCAATAGTTCACCATGACCGATTTTTTGCAGTAAATGGTGAAAAACGGGGCGTAAAGGAATGATTAAAAATAATAGTAGTGCCCAGGGTGACGGGAATATACCGCTGGATGCGGTCATAAAAATGACCGCAGCGATGTCCTGCATAACCAGAATGCCGATTGCGATTCGTCCATGCAGGGATTTCATTTCTCCCTTGTCTTCCAGAGACTTGACCACAAAAACAGTACTGGAAAAGCTCAGGGCAAAGGCAATCAACAACGAAAGTCTGAAATCGAGCCCGGAGAAGACCGGTACTTTGAGCAAGGTCAGACCAAAAATAACCGTCGCAAACAAAATAACAGTGATAGCGATATGGATCACCGTTACAGACCAGACCTGCGGTTTGATCAATCCCTTCAGGTTCAGCTTCAGGCCAACGGTAAACAACAACAAAGTAATGCCCAGATCCGACAGCTTTTGCAGCGTTTCCCCGCTGCTGAAACCGAGGTGGTTCAGGAGGAAACCGGTTGCCAGAAAACCCACCAGCGGTGGAAGATTGATCAGCCTTGCGGCAAAACCCAGACAAAATGCGAGAGAGATCCAGGTAACGTCTCCTAGCGCAATGGCAACCCATTCAAAATCCATGGTGTTTGGCGCCTCACTAGCGCTTGTGAACTATTTAATTTTCTAAACCATTTCGGATAAAATTCTGCAGGCATCCATCGAAGTAAAGATACCCGAGAGTTTTCCCTGTCGGGTAATCAGGGCAGAACCAATTCTATTTCTATGCATGTGCTGTAAAACCTCAGCAGCGGCTGCGTCTTCGGTTACCGTATACGGGTGCTGCACATAAATTTCAGATACCCTGATTTTGGTATGAAAATTCGGATCATCTGATACCGCCTGATGCATCTTGATATCCCGGTCAGACAAAATTCCTCTGACCACACCATGTTGATCCAGAACGGGCAGGTGTTTAATTCGATTTTCTGTAAGGAGACGTTTTGCCTTACGAACCAGATGATGTTCCATGACCCAAATCGGGTCTGAGGACATTAATTGTGAAATTTGCATAAGGTTATATCCAATGGCTATAGATCCAGATGAATATAGATTTTTTGAACCAGGTAATCAGTTAAAGGCGGTCTGGAACAGGCAACCGGCCTGGCGAATTGCGCACCAGGATGTTGCCTGCTGCGCTAATCCGACACTGAAATAAGCCCTTTACACCGAAAGCAACTTGTTCACTCTGGCGACGTAGCTTGCTGGATCTTTCAGTGAAGCACCTTCCGCCAGCGCTGCCTGATCAAACAGAACATTCGCCCAATCCTCTATGGATTCAGCCTCAACATCTATCTGACTGACGATGCTGTGATCAGGGTTAATCTCCAGAATCGGTTTGGTATCCGGCGCATCCTGGCCCATGGCCTGAAGAATGCGCTCCATGTTTCCACCGAGGTCGTGCTGATCGGCGATCAGACAGGCAGGAGAATCCACCAGGCGGTTTGAAATTCGCACATCCTTAACCTTGCTTTCGAGGATAGTTTTGAATTTATCCACCAGAGGCTGAAAGGTTTCTTTTTGCTTGTCAGCTTCCTCCTTGCTTTCCTCACCTTTGAGTTCATCAATATCGAGGTCACCTCTGGCTATGGATTGCAGTGGCTTTTCTTCGTAGGTTGTCAGGTGGCCCACCAACCACTCATCTACTGGATCTGAAAGCAATAACACTTCGATATCATTTTTACGGAAAACTTCAAGATGCGGGGAAGATTTGGCAGACTGGTAACTGTCGGCGGTAACAAAATAGATAGCTTTCTGTTTTTCCGGCATCCGGGCGATATAATCATCCAGTGAAACAGATTGGGTTTCTTCGTCAATATGGGTTGATGAGAACCGTACCAGTTTGGCAATAGCATCCTTGTTGCTGGCGTCCTCGATTAAACCTTCTTTCAGCACCTTGCCGTATTCTTTCCACAAGGAAGCGTATTTCTCATTGTCTTTGGTTGCTACCCTTTTTAATTCAGTCAGGACCTTTTTAACCGAAGCGGCACGAATCTTGTCAATTTCCTTGTTCTGTTGTAAAAATTCCCGGGAGACATTAAGCGGCAGGTCAGCGGAGTCCACCAGTCCACGGACAAACCGCAAGTAGTTGGGCATCAACTGCTTGGCATCATCCGATATAAAGATTCTCCGCACATACAATTTTATTCCATGGCGCTGTTCACGATCCCAGAGATCGTAGGGCGCCTTCGATGGGATATAAAGCAGGGAAATGTACTCCATTTTACCTTCAACCCGGTTGTGCAAGGTCAGGGCGGGGGGTTCGGGATCATAGGTGAGTGCGGTATAGAAAGCGTTGTGCTCCTCCTCGGTAACCTCCTTTTTGGGCCGCACCCAAAGCGCAGATCCTTTGTTGATGGTCTCCCATTCAGGCTCCTGTCCCTTTATCACCTTACCCTTGTCGTCCCGCTCGGGATCCTTCAGCATCTGGATAGGCAGTGAAATATGATCCGAATATTTCGAGATCACGCTGCGAATTCGATATTTTTCCAAATATTCCTTGTTGTCCTTTTCCAGTGAAATGATAATTTCAGTGCCGCGTTCAGGACGGTCAATTTGCTCGGTGGTGTATTCTCCGCTACCGTCCGAAACCCATTTAACACCTTCCGACACTGGTGTGCCAGCCCGGCGGGTCAACAGGGTTACTTCTTTTGCCACCAGGAAACTGGAATAGAATCCAACCCCGAACTGACCGATAAATCGATGATCACCATCGGTGCTATTTTGATCCTGCTTCATTTGCTCAAGGAATTTGCGGGTTCCTGAGCGTGCAATGGTGCCAATATTATCGATAACTTCCTCCATAGACATGCCGATTCCATTGTCGCGAATACTGATGGTTTTCTTTTTTGGGTCGCAGTCGACCCAGATTCCCAGGGATTGTTCATCCTCCAGCAGTGATTTGTCGGTCAGGGAAAGAAAGTTGAGCCTGTCACAGGCATCAGACGAGTTGGAAATCAACTCGCGCAGGAAAATTTCCTTATTACTGTAAAGTGAATGGATCATCAGTTGCAAAAGCTGCTGCACTTCAGTCTGGAAGGCGTGTTTTTCGATGGTGGCTTGCTTGCTCATGGGGTCAATATTCAATGAAAATGAGTGATTTTGTAAGGATCAAAAAATGGGGTTTGCAAGCAAATATTTCAAGGCCCTGGGGCTCTATTTAACCTGCTTATGCCGGGCATTATATGGGGTTTTCCGGCATTGACGACAAGGGCTATAATCCGTATAGTTCGCCGCCCTTGATCCAGGGCCCGTGAGAACATGGTTTACTCGGGGTTTGAAGGGGCTGGGCAAGTATTTCGGGGTATAGCGCAGTCTGGTAGCGCGCTTGCTTTGGGAGCAAGATGTCGGGAGTTCAAATCTCTCTACCCCGACCAATTTAGGAACCTGAGTTGTTGAGTTACTTGGCATCGGTAATTTGCACGCACATTCGTGCACGCAACGCAGGTTCAAATGACAATGGTGACTGTAGCTCAGTTGGTAGAGCCCTTGACTGTGACTCAGGTG
>CAYOGN010000228.1:0-5283 GCA_964403545.1 uncultured Gammaproteobacteria bacterium | reverse complement strand
ATCGATCAGGAGTTAGGCTGGCGCCCGCTGGAGGCTTTCGAGTCCGGGTTGAGAAAGACGGTACAATGGTACCTGGATAACCTGATTTGGTCTGAGCAGGTGATGGCACACAATAAGAAGGGAAATCAACGTCTTGGCATCATCGGGCATAGCCCGGAGAGTGTTAAATGAGAGGCTTGATACTGGCGGGAGGGTCCGGATCACGGCTTTGGCCGGTTACGCTTGCCGTTTCCAAGCAATTGATTCCGGTGTACGATAAACCGATGATTTACTATCCGCTGTCGACTCTTTTGCTGGCTGGGATACGGGATATCATGATAATTTCCACACCCCAGGATACGCCAAGGTTTCAGCAATTGCTGGGTTCAGGGAATCAGTGGGGGATTAACCTTTCATACGCTGTACAACCTTCGCCGGACGGGCTGGCCCAGGCGTTTATCATTGGCTCTGAGTATATCGGGGCACATACTTCGGCGCTGGTATTGGGAGACAATATTTTCTATGGTCATCAGCTGGGTGAAAGTTTGTCCAATGCAGCATCCATTACCAGGGGCGCCCGCGTGTTTGCCTATCAGGTGAACGATCCCGAGCGTTACGGCGTAGTCTCATTTGATCAACAGGGAAAGGCTGTTGATCTCGAAGAAAAACCACAGACTCCAAAATCCCGTTTTGCGGTAACCGGTTTGTACTTTTATGACAACACCGTTGCCGAACGTGCCAGATCGCTGCAACCTTCAGCCAGGGGGGAGTTGGAAATCACTGATCTGAACAGAACCTACCTGGATGAAGGAGCCCTGGGAGTTGAGGTATTCAGCCGTGGTATGGCCTGGCTGGATACTGGAACCCATGATTCATTGCTGGATGCTGCAAAATTTATTGAAACAATTGAAAAACGTCAGGGCATGAAGGTATGTTGCCCTGAAGAAATTTGTTGGCGCCAGGGTTATATTGATGACCAACAACTGGAGCAACTTGCCGAACCTTTAAGTAAAAATGAATACGGTCAGTATTTGAAGCAATTACTGGAGGAATAGTGACCGATGAGAGAAAAATTAACGAAATGACGAATAACGGCCCAGGTATTTCCCTGCAACAGGACTCAGCCCGACAGTTGCCGACAAAACCCGCCAGTAGTGGGCCGGAGCTTGCCCTGTCGGTAGTGCTGCCGGTGTTCGAAGAAGAAGATAATATTGTTGAACTGCACAATGAAATAGTTCAGGTACTGGATACCATAGAAGGGCAAACCGAGATTGTGTATGTTGATGATGGTAGCAGAGATTCCACTCTCGACAAACTCAAAATGTTGCACCAACAGGACGATCGGGTTGTGGTGGTTGAATTCAGGCGAAATTTTGGCCAAACCGCAGCGATGGCAGCCGGTTTTGATCTGGCTCGGGGGGCGGTGGTTATTGCCATGGACGCGGATCGCCAGAATGACCCTGCGGATATACCCAAATTGCTGGAAAAAGTGGAGGAAGGATACGATCTTGTATCGGGTTGGCGCTTTGACAGAAAAGATGGGTATCTACTTCGATTGTTTCCCTCTATGGTCGCCAATAAACTTATTTCCTGGGCCACAGATGTAAAGCTGCACGACTATGGATGCTCGCTCAAAGCGTTTCGATATGATGTGGTCAAACAAATTTCTCTGTATGGAGAAATGCACCGGTTTATCCCAGCAATTGCCAGTTCCGTTGGGGCTCGAATTAGCGAGGTCAAAGTGAATCATCGACCTCGGGTTGCGGGTACGTCCAAATACGGTATTTCACGAACTTTTCGCGTGATCCTCGACCTGATGACAGTGATGTTCCTGTCCAAGTATTCCAGTAAGCCGTTACAGTTTTTCGGCTCCATCGGATTGATCAGTGGCTTTATCGGATTTTCCATTAATCTATATCTGTCTATCGACAAATGGTTCAATGGAGTTCCAATGTCCGATCGACCTCTGCTGCTATTGGGAATCATGCTGTTGTTTATTGGACTCCAATTTATTACCGTGGGATTGCTGGCTGAATTGATGACTCGTACGTACTATGAAGCACAGAACAAGCCAATCTATAATATTCGAAATCTTTTTCGTGTGCTGGAACCCTGATTTACTTTGCGGTAGATGAATACCATTTTACCGTCCATCGCGGTAATTATTGTTAATTATAATGGCGCCGAGCATATCGTGCCCTGCCTCCGGGCGCTGGAAAAACAGACCCACCCGGCAAATCGGGTGCTGGTGGTAGACAACAATAGCAGTGACGGTTCAGCGGATCTTGTCAGTGAAAATTTTCCAGAAATTGAATTAATCAGAGAGCCGACCAATAGCGGCTTTGCTGCAGCTAATAATCACGCAATCTGGCGGATCGAAGATTGCCAGTGGATAGCATTATTAAATCCCGATACGGTTGCTGATCCGGATTGGCTGGAGAGCCTGGGAAAGGGTGTTATTGAATTTCCTGATACCCAAATTTTCTCCAGCAGGTTGGTGGATGCAAAGAACCCGGATCGACTCGATGGTACGGGTGATATATATCATGTAAGCGGCCTTGGTTGGCGTCGTGATCATGGTGCACCGGTCAACCGGTCCCGATCGATAGAAGAGGGTGTATTTTCCCCTTGCGGTGCAGCGGCGCTATACAACATTGATTGGGTGAAAAGGGTTGGTGGTTTTGATCCAGACTACTTCTGCTATAACGAAGATACTGACCTCGCATTTCGGATGCGCCTGCGCGGCGCGAAATGTCTGCATCTGGATCATTGTCGGGTACATCATACGGGATCTGGTATTACCGGGCGCAACAGCGATTTTACTGTCTATCACGGGCATAGAAACCTTGTCTGGACCTACTTCAAAAATATGCCGGGTTCAATGTTCTGGTGGTATCTACCCCAGCATTTACTATTGAATCTGATAACAATTATATATTTCACATTTAAAGGGCGACCGGGAATCATATTAAAAGCAAAATGGCATGCACTGCGTGGGCTACCGGGTATTTTACGGATGCGCCGGGAGATTCAACAATCACGAACGGCTACTGCAGACCAATTGAAGAGCGCGATGACATTTGACCCGTTGGCGCCATATTTTAAACGCCATGTCTGACAGCAGCAGAGTTGGGGTAGTCATTGTAAACTTCAATAGTGGCAGTTATCTCGAAAGATGTCTGCAATCACTTTTTACATCAGATGAAAAATTATCCATTGTGGTAGTGGATAATTTGTCCAGCGATCAAAGCCTGCGACGGGTAAGTGACATTGATCCGGGACATCATTCGCTAAAAATTATCAAAAACGAGGACAACCTGGGATTTTCCAGGGCAGTTAATATTGGTGTCGCCGATGTTGATTGTGAACTGGTGATGGTTCTTAATCCCGATTGTCAGGTACACGGACATTCATTGAGAAAACTTTCCATTGTATTTTCGGAAAATTCCGAAGCGGGAATTGTTGGTGCGCTGGTGTTTAATGAAGATGGTACTGAGCAACGCGGTTGCCGTCGTAATGAGCCTACCATTTGGCGTAGTATTATCACGGTGCTAAAACTCAACCGATGGTTTCAGGGTATTGACCTGACCAACACACCATTGGTTCCGGGAGTAACTGTCGTAGACGCCGTGTCCGGCGCTGCCATGATGTTGCGTACTGACTATCTGAATGAGATTGGTGGAATGGATGAGTCCTATTTTCTCCATTGCGAAGATCTCGATGTGTGTCGCCGAATGCGCGACGCCGGTTATCAGGTATTGTTCGAATCAAGAGTTTCGCTTTTTCATCGTCAGGGCGTGTCTGGTGGAACAAGTTTCAGCCGAATCGAGCAGCTTAAGCATCGTGGGATGGTGAACTACTATAACAATCATGGTTCGGGTTCAGCGATTGGCAAGGTAACTGCAAAAATACTGGTATGGATACACTATCGCGCCAAATTGTTGCGGCATTGGATCAAACAACTACGCGACCGCAAACCAGACAGCAAACAAGCAGCCGACAACGTTACTTTACTGGATTTATCGAAAGAATATGTGCTGCTAAGCGGGGCCAACACCGATGTTGGTGATTTTTTGCTGGACCACCTGGATGATGAAGACCGTGAATATATAGCTGTTGGTCGATCAGCCCCCGGTTCCGTAACAAGACGAAACTACCGGTGGCTTGCCAGTAGTTATTTTGACCAGGCACCAATGGATGATTTGCCGGTATTTTCCAGTTGGATGCATCTTGCACCAATCTGGACCGGAACCGCATTTTGTGCTGTTCTTGGGCGTCAGCCACCGGATAGAGTGGTCGTGTTGAGTTCCACCAGTATCGAAATAAAATCAGACTCTGAAAACGCTGGTGAGTTGAAAGTAGTCCAGAAACTGGAACAGGGAGAGGCCTGGTTTTCAGATTTCGCCAGAAAAACCGGTAGCACCGTGACCATATTGCGCCCAACGCTAATTTATGGTGGTCCGCGCAACCAGAATATTAACCTGGTACGTTGGCTGATCAGATGGTTCAGATTTTTCCCACTGGTGGGTGACGGAGCGGGAAAACGCCAGCCAGTACATGCGAGGGATGTAGCCTCTGCCTGTGTATTGGCGCTTGATAAATCTCCGACAAACAGCCAGTATAATATTGCCGGAAACGAAGTGTTGACCTATCGGCAAATGGTGGAAAGAGTGTTTATCAACGCCGGACAGACACCACGATTTGTTCATTTTCCACTTTCCATGGTCTCGGTGTTATTCCGTATTCTTTGCCGCATTCCCGGATCAGGATTGTTTACGCCGGAAATGGGTCAGCGACTATCGCGGGATCAGGTGTTTTCCATTGATCCGGCAAAGCAGGATCTGGCCTGGCAACCTGGAAACTTTGAACCCTGAGGATTAAAAGTGGGCGAGACGGCGATAATAGGAGGGACTGGTTTTAGTCGACTGCGTCAATTTGAGATCAGTCAACGAACGGTGGTCGAGACGCCTTATGGTAAGCCGTCGGAAAAGGTAGTTTCGGGAAAATTGTCTGGCAAGGATTTTCTGTTCTTGCCGCGGCATGGAAGCACACACTCTATTCCACCGCACCTGGTTAATTACCGGGCAAATTTATGGGCGTTGCAGCAGCAGGGCGCCGTTCGTGTCATTGGAATCGCTGCTGTTGGCGCCATTGATTCTTCTTTGAAACCGGGAAGTATTGTCGTGCCAGATCAGATAATCGATTACACCTGGGGTCGTAACCATACCTTTTCTGACGGTAATGGTCGTGAGATTCAACATATCGATTTTACCGATCCGTATTCTGCCAAGCTACGGTTACGCC
>CAYOGN010000227.1:0-3617 GCA_964403545.1 uncultured Gammaproteobacteria bacterium | reverse complement strand
AAAAGTATATATTGAAGGCAGGTTGCAAACGAGCAAATGGCAGGACGGGGAAGGGAAGGATCGCTATTCCACAGATATTATTGCCAACGATCTGCAAATGCTCGATAGCCGTGGCGGCGGTGGCTCAAGTGATTTTGATCAGTCCTCTTCTCCTCCTCGTGCCCCGGCACCCCGGCAGACCAATGCACCAGCACCATCCGGTCCGGCAGCACCTGACGATTTTGACGACGACATTCCGTTTTAGAAAGTGCGCTGTTGCCGTTGAATGTTATCCATAAATGGGAGCCGGTATTTATCGCGCTGGCGCTGATTGGTGCGGAATACCTGATCGATCAATGGCCGGCCAGTTTATCTGCCGGCCATTTTATTTTGTTGCTCTGCACGATATTTTTTGTCCAGACACTACTCCGTGATCTGGTTTTGATCCTTCGGGCAAGAATGAAGCCGAGGCAAAACCATAGGCCCCGGGAAGGACCATGTTTCTGTCTTGAATCCGGACTGGGGGTAGTGGTCCTGATGCTCGGGATTCTGCTGTTGCTCACGGATACCGGCGGACAAGTTCAGTTAAGCCACAATCAATGGCGGGGATCGCTGGCAGGATTGTTGTTACTCAATTATGGGCTCCGGGATTATGTATTTAGCTGGAATCCCTGGCAAATTTATCGCGATCCTGATCACCAGAATATCATTCCCAAATGGTAGTCACTGAGATTATGGCGTAAGGTTTAAATGCTGAATGGACCGCGATTCCACCGCGCGATCGATTAGTCTTCTGTTGTCGATGGTAATGTTGATATAAATCAAATGTTTTGGCGCGCATTCTTGTATATGATGAACCCATTGTTCACCCAATGATTGTCATGCAGACAACAAATATAGAAGCACTTCGCAATGACTATTCCAATAAAGGGATAGATCCCAAAACACTCACGGCTAACCCCTTTGATTTTTTTTCCAGGTGGTTTGATCAGGCATTGAATGCCGGTATTGCGGAACCCAATGGTATGGTCATGGCCACGGTAAACCAACAGGGCGCGGCGAGTCAGCGAACGGTATTAATGAAATCATTTGATCGCAATGGTTTTTACTTTTACACCAACTATAGCAGTCAGAAGGCACGCGACCTGGCGCACAATTCCGGGGTTAGTTGCCTGTTTCCCTGGCTTGAGCTACATCGACAGGTATCCATTCAGGGAACGGTAACCAAAGCAACCAGGGGCCAGTCGGAGCAATACTTCAGTATTCGTCCCAGGGACAGCCAGATCGGGGCATGGGCATCGAGGCAAAGTGAAGTCATGAAAAGCCGCAAGGTTTTTGATCAGGAAATAGCCGAGATGGAAGAAAAATTCGCAGCTAAAGACGTACCGCTTCCGGAATTTTGGGGCGGGTATCATGTCAATCCCACCCGGGTCGAGTTCTGGCAGGGTAGATCCAGTCGACTACATGATCGGTTTGTTTATTCTCTTACCGACCCGGAGCGTAATCGTTGGTCAATGGTTCAACTCTATCCCTAGTGTATCGGACTTCTAGGGAGTTTCTCCCATGATGGTCAGATTCTCCCTCGCGACCCGGTCTCCCTGATCTGAGGCCTTGCGCAGCCAGAATACGGCCTTGGCCCGATCATAGGTGACGCCATCACCCTGGGCATACAATACCCCCAGATTTGTCTGTGCACCCGAATAGCCCTGATCTGCCGCGCGCTGGTACCAGTAAGCAGCACGTTCATAGTCCTGTTGCAATGAAATGCCAAATTCGTAGGCTGTACCAAGGTCTGTCTGCGCCCAGGCGCTACCCAGCTGAGCCTCTCTTAGCAGTTCAGGCAAGGCCAGGGTAAACCATTTTTCCGCCAGATCTGTGTTGATGGATACACTGCGGCCAAACTGGTACATGATACCGATACGAAACTGTGCTCTCGGGACGCCCAGTTGTGCCAGGGGATAAAGTAACTCAAACGAGCGATTGTAGTCACCGTTATAATAAGCCTCGACCCCCTGGCGCAAAGTTTCCTCTTCTGCAGTCGGTTTGCGTGCGCCACTTTTTGCAGTAGAAGCGGTTACTGATGCTGCGGGTTTTACCGGTGTTACCGGTAGTGGGACCGTTTCTGGTGGGACATCGGGAATCGTTGGTAAGGTTTCGGGTTGTGATTTCGTTGTCTGGTTGCTGGCAGCCGATGATTGATCCTTCAATTGCTGTTGACGAAGTTTTTCTGCCTCCCGCTTTTTCCTTTTCTCCTCTTCCGCCGCAAGTTCTGCCCGCTGCTGCTGTTCCAGATGTTGCTGCGCAAGCTGCTGTTGTTCAAGTTGTCGTTGTTTAAGACTGGCATCAAGGGCCAGCGTAAGGCTGCTGATTCGTTTATTTTCAGGGAATATCGAAATTGCCCGGCTGAGGCCTTTTTCTGCTTCCTCGAAATTCTCGCTGCGCAGCCATTGCTCTACCTCGTCAAGTTTCCGGTCAGACAACCGGATCAAACCTTCCCGAGCCTCCCTGTTTTCTGGATCAAGTTCATCTACTCTATTAAATAAATCTATTAAAATATTGTAATTTAACGGTATTTTACCTTCTTCTTCTTTTGCCTGGGCAAGAGATGTCTCGATTTTTTGCTGCCGTACTTCGGCCTCCTGTTGGCGTAATTTGCGTTCTGCCTCAGCGGCTATAAACTGACTTAATTCAGCTCTCAAATCCGCCTGGGTCGGGTCGCCGGGTTGTATCTTGTCCAGCTGTACCAGCCAGTTTTCTGCTTTGGCGAAATCTCCTTCGTCGATGGATTGTTCGGCACCGGAAATCAATCTGGATTTAATTTTGCTCAGTCCGGCTACTGCAACGCTTTCACCCGGTTTAATGACAAGGATGGATTGATAGTCTTCCCACGCATTGTCTCCCGGAGGGTTTACAAACTTGCCGAGTTCGAAATGGACATCCGCCGCGTCAAGAAGTGGAAGAATTTGTTGCTCCACAGCCTCGTACTCAAAATACTCCCTGACCCGGCCATCGTCACTGCCTCTGGAAATCTTCATTTGTTCTTCCCGGGCAACCTTGCTCACAGCATTATCTTCAATATCATCACTACCTTGGGACACCACCCTTTTTACCACTGTATGGCTTCCTGTGGCGGCAGGACGCCCGGTATAAACCGAAAGCCAGGTATAACCCGCTACCAGTACAATCATGGTTATTCCCAACCAGACGAGTGGATGTCCCAGGGAAAATCCTGAACGGGAATCTGGGGTGGGTGTGGATATTGCTTCTGTTAACGCCATTGTCATCACAGCATCGCGGGATGCCGTTGTATTCGCTCGGTGATCTGTCAATCAAAGTGGTTCCTTAGTTTAGCTTATCAAGCCTGACGGAACAGCGACATAGTGATATTTAATCAATGCTTCAGAGCGAGTCTTTCATCAGGGGGCTTGTTCCGGTATGAGGTTTGGTATAATCTGCGCCGCGCTAAAAATCCATTTTGCTGCGGAGAGGTGTCTGAGTGGTTGAAAGAGCACGCCTGGAAAGTGTGTATACGTTAATCGCGTATCGAGGGTTCGAATCCCTCTCTCTCCGCCACCTGGTTTCTATTCAGAGACAGTGTCCCACAAGACCTATTCAGTTTGAATTTCAGCAGCCTGGCG
>CAYOGN010000226.1:0-11969 GCA_964403545.1 uncultured Gammaproteobacteria bacterium | reverse complement strand
GTGGTAACCGACTCGCGTGGCGTAGATTTATCCCCGAAATTGCCCGCCCTGCGGTATCTTCCACTGGCGGATTAACGGCATCTGATCCTCATGTTGCCAGGGCGCGGTTGCATCTGGTGGAAAAAAACCAGAATTAGAATCGATGACAGAACTGGTGACTATTTACACGGATGGGGCTTGCCGTGGCAATCCCGGTCCTGGCGGTTGGGGAGCACTACTACAATTCGGCGCCCATGAAAAAACACTAAATGGTAGCGCAGCCGAGACGACCAATAACCGGATGGAAATGACGGCCGCTATTGAGTCTTTGGGGAGCCTGAAAAGATCGTGTGAGGTTGAACTCTATACTGATTCGCAGTATCTGCGGCTTGGTGTCCTCGAATGGCTGGACGGCTGGAAGAAGCGACAATGGAGAACCGCTGCGAGAAAACCTGTGAAAAACCGTGATCTTTGGGAAGCCCTGGACAGGCAGCTTAATCGTCATCGGATCCATTGGCATTGGGTTAAAGGTCATGCCGGCAACCCGGGTAATGAAAAGGCGGACTGGCTGGCGAATCAAGCCATTGACAATGCCAAAACAAGGAACTCCATAAATTGAAGATGCGACAAATTATTCTCGACACTGAAACCACCGGTCTTGAGCCGAAACAGGGGCATAAAATAATTGAAATTGGTTGTATTGAAATGGTCAACCGCCGTATGACGGGTAATACCTTTCATTACTACATTCAGCCCAATCGTGAAATTGATGAAGCCGCCATTGAAGTTCATGGCATTACCCTGGACATGCTTCAGGACAAACCCGTGTTTGCAGACCTCGCCGGGGAATTACTGGATTTCCTTAAAGGGGGCGAGCTCATCATTCACAATGCCCCGTTTGATGTCGGTTTTCTTAACTATGAATTTGAACATGCAGGTAGCGGTCATAAAGTGATAGATCAACACTGCACTATTGTTGACACCCTGGTGATGGCTCGACATAAACATCCGGGGCAAAAAAATAACTTGAACGCATTGTGTAAAAGATACGGGGTCGATAATAGTCAACGTCAGTTGCATGGAGCACTGCTGGATGCAGAAATCCTTGCCGACGTATATTTACTGATGACCGGAGGTCAGATTTCCCTATTGGGCGAATCGGATGATTTAATGCAGATTGGAGGTTCACAATCCGGCGGGATCACCAGCGGCCAATCCGGGCCGGACAGGGGCGCGACATTGGTGACCAGGCGTGCGCAACCGGTTTTGAATACACCTGTAATCAGGGCCAGTGAAGAAGAACGCGCTGCCCATCAATGGTTGCTGGAATTACTGGAAAAAGAAACTTCCGGCCAGGTGGTGTGGAATAAATTGAATGAAAATGTGGAAATGGCCAGTAGCCCGACACACAAGGTTTGATGGATTGTTGCGATCATGGAGGATAAATTTGAATCTCTCTATGAACTCGCGCATTGTGGCCTGATGGCAAAGAATGCCTGTATGAAGGGCGAAATAATTGATGACATGATTCAGCGTTACGAGGCAATGGACCCAACTGTACTGTTGGAGGAAGAAGGCATCCCCTTGCCTCCCCTCCGGATTGAGCAACCCGGTCAGCCGGGTCGATTGGATTTGGTCCATCCACGAGAACTGAATCAACGTAAACTTGGCTCTCCCAAGGGCAGGGCGATTTTCTTACATGCCATCGCCCATATCGAGTTCAATGCCATTAATCTCGCGCTCGATGCGATATATCGGTTTCGTAATTTACCATCGGGCTATTATTCCGACTGGTTGTCAGTTGCCGAGGAAGAGGCACAGCACCACCGACTGATAGTCCAGCGACTGTCAGCGCTGGGCTATAAATATGGTGATTTTCCGGTGCACAATGGTTTGTGGGACATCGCCCGTCGAACCGATACTGATCTGGTCAGTCGTATGGCCATGGTGCCCTGTGTATTTGAGGCCAGAGGGCTCGATGTGGCGCCGCCGATGATTGACAAGTTGATTGCTGTTGGCGATCAAAAAAGCGCTGAAGTTCTGCAACTGATTCTGGATCAGGAAGTTGCCCATGTGGCGATTGGATTGCGCTGGTATCGGTATGCATGCTGCCAGCAGGGGGTGGACCCACTGGATCGTTTTGTCGAACTGATTGGTGAATACTTGCCCGGTCGGTCACAGGGGCCGTTCAATTTCCATCACCGGCGATTGGCGGGATTTACCGGCGAGTGGATGACCCGGCTTCAGTCTCTGAACCCGAATTGATGGTTCACGACTAATTGTTCTGATTGTTAAAGATGGGTCTTAAGGCAGCACACGCTTAAAAGGTTTCACTTCGACAGTCTGGTATACCCCGGCGCTGAGGTAGGGGTCAGCATTGGCCCAGGCTTGAGCATCCTCCAGGGAATTGAATTCGGCGATAATGACGCTCCCGGTATATCCTGCGGGGCCGGGGTCTTCGCTGTCGACGGCAGGATTGGGACCAGCAGCAATGAGTCGACCTTCATCTACCAGCTCCTCGAGTCGTTTCAGGTGGGCAGGTCGTACGCTCATTCTCGCCTCAAGGCTGTTGTCCGTATCGATGGCGTATATGGTGTAGTACATCGCGGGTAAAATAGTTGAACCGGTTTATTTTCAGACCTGTTAAATTGTAACAATATTATCAGTGGTATGGCCATGTGATAATTACACGGTTAGAGCGCGCACAATCAGTGTAAATTCGATGCGTCTTGGGTAGTATACGAATCACACCCATTTTAACCATTCAGTGAAACGGAGCATTACGATAAAAGATAAGAAGTACATTGTTGTAGAAGGGCCAATAGGAGTGGGCAAAACCACCTTGGCGAGGAGAATGGCGAGTTCTATCGGTGCAGGATTGATGCTTGAGCAGCCCCAGGATAATCCATTCCTCGAAAGATTTTACCGGTCTCCCACCCAATATGCCCTGCAGACCCAACTATTTTTCCTGTTTCAACGCGTCAAGCAGTTGAAGGAAGTACGCCAGGGAGATTTGTTCTCACCTGTCCGGATCGCGGATTTCATGTTGGAAAAGGACCCATTGTTTGCCCGAATGACCCTTGATGAAGATGAAATTTACCTCTACGAACAGGTATACAAACAGTTGGCGATGGAGGTGCCGAAACCGGATCTGGTCATCTATTTACAGGCTCCAATTGAGGTCCTGGTTCGACGAATTCGAAAACGCGGGGTGCTGTTTGAGCGTAATATGGAAAGAGACTACCTGGAGCAGCTTGCCGACGCCTATACCCGTTTCTTTCTCAGTTATCATGAATCACCGTTACTGATGGTTAATGCGGAAAATATCAATATTCTGGATAACGAGGAGCATTTTAATCTGCTACTCGATCAAGTGAACGCGATTGGTTCCGGCCGCCACTACTTCAATCCGGTGCTTTGATCCGGGATTGGAAAATCAAAATAAGGTACGACAGTAAAATTACATGCAGAATTCTCCCGATCAGACAGCCAGGAAAGACCCGTCACTGCGAACTATTGCAATGCCAGGAGATGCCAACCCGTCTGGGGATATTTTTGGTGGCTGGATTATGTCGCAAATGGATCTGGCCGGTGCGATTTACGCCAGCTATACCGTCAAGGGACGACTGGTCACGGTGGCGGTGGAATCCATGAATTTTCACCTGCCAGTATATATTGGTGACCAGGTAAGTTGCTATTGTGAAACCACCCGGATTGGCCGCACTTCCATCTCCATTCATATCGAGACCTGGGTGCGACGCAAGCAATCGGATATTGAATACCTTAAAGTTACCGAGGCGACTTTCACCTATGTTTCTATCGACAAGGATCGGCAACCGGTTCCAATAGTCCGTCATTGACTACATTCAACGCGGGGAGCACTTTGAATTTTGATCCTGCACTTCTGCACGATGGTTGCATTGCAAGCGCCGGAAGCGAGCGCTAATATCCCTTTGTGGAAATCGTGGCGGGTGCCCATATCCCATTTAGAAACTGTGCACGATCTTTTTCATCGGCATGATGATGCTATATTAAGACGTTCTTATATATCAATATAACTGGATGAACTTAACTTTTACCTGTCTGAGGATTTAATATGAGTACCACATGCGACCTGACTTTCCAGCAAAAAAGTTTGTTTCAGCAGGGGTATCAACACTATTCGCCCCAGGAACTGAAACAACTGGAATGGGGCCTGCGTTTTACCCCGGCAGTATGTTCCGCGATAACTGCCTATGGTTTGTATACCCAGCAACCCTATGTACTTTTTTTCGTAGGATTTCTGGGCATGTGGGCATTTTTCTTCCCTGCCGGTCACCCTATGGATTTGTTGTATAACCATGTGATACGCCACGCTGCAGGTGCAGTCAAGTTACCGGAGAATCCTTTCCAGCGCCGTCTGGCCTGTTTTGCCGCGGGTATCATGAATACCGCTGCGGCAATATTATTCCTCACCGGTTTTCCGCTGGTTGCGATTGTCGTCGGTGTGGCGTTGCTGGTACTTCAGGTAATCGTAATTACCACCCACTTTTGCACCCTGAGCTGGATGTACGAAGGTGTGATGCGCATGCTGGGTTTATGGAAACTGCCGGTAGATCTGAAAAAGGCAAAAACACTGATTCAGAATGGTGCGTTGGTGGTTGACGTACGCAGCCAGGAAGAATATGCCCATGAGAATCTAGATTGCACGGTTAATCTGCCACTGGAGAATCTGGCTGAAAATACCGAACAGTTTAAGGGGTTAACCGCGCTTTTATTCTGCAATAGTGGCGCACGCAGTCACATCGCAGTGGAAAAACTGAAACAACTGGGTATCGACAAAGTTTATGACCTCGGCGCTTTTTCGCGGGCGAAAGAAATACTGGCCGCCACGAATTGATGCTTTCACTGGTTGCTTTGGCATCCCGGCATAGAAGTCTGGCTTTATCCTGATTTTAATCACGCCGGGTTCCTGCTGCCAGTTCGGCTACAAACCGGTGAACATCGGCGCAGGTCTCTGCGGATGATTTATTTGCCGTAGTTGCCTCGGCAATTTTGTTAACGATTGCGGATCCGACCACTACCCCCTCGGCAATAGCTGCAGTTTCTCTAACCTGCGCCCTGGTGCTGATACCAAATCCCACCGCTACTGGCAGATTCGTGTGTTTTTTGATTCTCGATACCGCATCGGCGATGGACTGTTGTTCTGCAGACCGGGTGCCGGTAATCCCGGCGATGGACACGTAATAGACAAATCCGGAGCTGTATTTCAGTATCGTGGTAAGCCGATGGTCGTCGGAAGTTGGCGTGGTCAGGCGAATCCAGTTTAATCCTGCGGTGAGGCAGGGGTGGCACATCTCGTTATCTTCTTCTGGTGGAAGATCGACGACAATCAAGCCGTCGATGCCGACTTCCAGCGCCCTGTCGATAAATGCCCGAACCCCATAATGGTAAATCGGGTTGTAATACCCCATCAGAATGATCGGGGTGTCATTGTCCCGCTGGCGAAAATCAGACACCATGGCGAGGGTTTTTTTCAATGTCATGCCGGATTTCAGGGCACGCAGGTTGGCCAGCTGGATTGCCGGCCCGTCGGCCATTGGATCCGAGAATGGCATCCCGATTTCAATAATGTCGGCGCCTGCTGCAGGTAATCCGCTGAGGATGGCACTGGCGGTTTCGATATTCGGATCTCCAGCGGTTACAAAGGTGACCAGAGCGGCACGATTCTCTTCGTTAACCCTGACAAAACGTCGCTCAATTCGATCTGGTTGACTCATAGTTCGACCCCCAGCGCTTCAGCAACGGCGAATACATCTTTATCGCCACGACCACATAAATTCATAATGACAATCTGCTCAGGACGCATCCCGGGGGCGACTTTTGCAACGTGGGCCAACGCGTGGGCAGGTTCCAGCGCCGGAATGATGCCTTCTGCCCGGCAACAGAGCTGAAACGCATCCAGCGCCTCCCGATCGGTAATGGATACGTATTCAACCCGTCCGCATTCATGCAGCCAGGAATGCTCCGGGCCTATACCCGGATAATCAAGGCCTGCTGAAATTGAATGCGCATCGATGATCTGACCATCATCATCCTGTAATAAATAGGTCCTGTTTCCATGCAGGACGCCAGGTTCACCTCCGGTCAGGGATGCAGCATGCTCGCCAGTTTCTATGCCGTGTCCCGCAGCCTCAACACCAATAATTCTTACTTCTTTGTCATCGAGAAAAGGGTGAAACAATCCAATAGCGTTGGATCCGCCTCCGATGCACGCGATGACCAGATCTGGTAGCCGATTTTCCCGTTGCATGATCTGATCTCTTGCCTCGTTACCGATAACGGTCTGAAAATCGCGCACCATCTGCGGGTAGGGGTGCGGTCCCGCCGCAGTGCCAATAATATAAAAAGTATCATCTACATTTGCCACCCAGTCTCGCAGCGCATCGTTCATGGCGTCCTTGAGGGTGGCAGTACCACTGGTGACCGGGATGATTTCTGCACCAAGCAGCCGCATTCGAAAAACATTTGGCGATTGTCGTTCAATATCCTTGGCTCCCATATAAACCACACAGGGGAGATCAAACAATGCACATACAGTGGCGGTGGCGACCCCGTGCTGGCCAGCTCCGGTTTCAGCAATAATGCGCTTTTTACCCATCCGTTTGGCCAGCAGGATTTGCCCCAGGGTGTTGTTTATCTTGTGGGCGCCGGTGTGATTGAGTTCGTCACGTTTGAAGTAAATCTTTGCACCGCCAAATTCGGTGGTGAGCCGTTCGGCGAAATACAGCGGACTGGGACGACCAATATAGTCGCGGGAATAATACTCAAGCTCGTGTCTGAAGGCCGGATCGTCACGATACCTGTAATAGGCCTCCTCCACTTCCAGGATCAAGGGCATCAGGGTTTCGGCAACAAAACGGCCACCGAAAATTCCGAAATGACCGTCTTCGTCCGGGCCTGAGCGGAACGATTCGGGTGCGGTGTTATTCATTTTTCAGTTCCTCCATAATTAGCGCTGGATTATACCGATCACTGGAACAGTTGACATAATTCAATGCGGTGATTTATCATCACCCCAAGCGCCGATTTGAGTTTCAGCTTGCGGGCGCTTTACAAATACGGCTAAAGAGAAGCCCGGCGACCTGCTAAACGCCACTTCTTTGAAGGCTACGCTTTCTGGAATGGTAAAGCAGGTTTTTTTATGCCTGCGGGTTCTGTTTCCAGAATTGTGATCAATTTAATATATGGCTGCCTGGCGTGGCCGCTTTGACGGAATTCTGCAATGAGTAAAGTTGATTTAACCAGTTCGGGTGATTTTGCCGATGCCCCGGGTCTGGAAACCCTGGCGATCCGTAGCGGCCACGTGCGGGGACCGGAGCGGGAACATAGTGAGCCCATATACACTACTTCAAGTTATGTCTTCGAATCTGCAGAGCAGGCGGCTGCCCTGTTCAGTGAAAAGGAAAAGGGCAATATCTATTCCCGCTTTACCAACCCTACCGTCACAACCTTCGAAACCAGGCTCGGGGCTCTCGAGCGGGCAGACTATTGCATCGCAACCGCTTCTGGCATGGCTGCTATTTCGGGATTGATTCTGAGTTTACTTAAACCGGGAGATCATATTGTTGCATCTTATGAAATGTTTGGCTCCACCGTATCGCTGTTAAATAAAATTTTCCGCCGTTTTGAAATTTCTACTACTCTGGTTTCGGTGGTCGATGCCGACAGCTGGCAAAACGCGCTGCAGGCGAACACCAGAATGCTGCTTCTGGAAACACCCTCGAATCCCCTGTGCCAGGTGGCAGATATCCGTACATTATCAGATATTGCCCGTGGAGCAGGTGCGTTTCTGGTGGTGGACAATTGTTTTTGCACACCGATTTTACAACAACCTTTAACGCTGGGCGCCGACGTTGTCATCCATACCGCGACCAAGTATCTGGATGGTCAGGGCAGATGCGTAGGTGGTGCGATGGCGACCAACGATAAAAGTATCCATGATGATTTTTTTGCCATGTTGCGCACAACCGGCCCCAGTATGAGTCCGTTTAATGCCTGGGTTTTTGCCAAAGGGTTGGAAACCCTCGCCCTCAGAATGCGGCAACACTGCGCGAACGCTCACAAACTGGCTAATTTCCTGGATCAGCATCCCGGCGTTAAGCAGGTATTTTATCCTGGGCTTGAAAGCCACCCACAGCACGGGCTGGCTTCCAGTCAGCAAAGTGGGTATGGCGGAATTGTATCGTTGCTGGTCAATGGAGGCAGAAAAATGGCGTGGCGGGTAATCAATGAAACCCGCATGATTTCCATTACCGCCAATCTCGGTGACACAAAAACCACTATTACCCATCCGGCCACCACCACCCATGCAAGAATCACCCAACAGGAACGGGATCGGGCCGGGGTGACGGAAAATCTGATTCGTATTTCCGTGGGGCTGGAATACGACGAGGATATTGTCAAGGATATCGAGCGAGGCCTTGCGAGCCTCTGAACAGTGCTGAATGATCCTACCAGGGTAGTTGATAACCTTCCGCGTGCCAGAAAGTGCCCGTGGTTTCCATGGTCAATTGATCAATTTGCCTGATGATGCCTTCTGCAGCCAGTGCCGGGTCAACACCCGTTCCACCGGTCATTTCGGTTGCGACCAGACCCGGATGGAGCATCACCACAGGAATACCTAATTTGCCGAGATCCAGGGCAAGATTTTTTCCTGCCATATTGGCCGCGGATTTCGACATTCTGTATCCGTAGTTATTGCCGGAGCTATTGTCTTCGATAGACCCTACACGGCTGGTCACAATAGCAACTTTAGAGTCCTTTGACAGGTTGGCGAGTAGCGCGTGGGTTACTCGTAGTGGGCCCATGGCGTTAACCTGGAACTGATGAAGAATACGTTCAAAGTTCATATCGTTGAGAGATTCACGAGTGAGAACGCCTGCGTTGTTCAGCAGAATATCAAGTTTGACGCCATCCATTGCGATGGCAAGTTGTTCAATTGCAGCGGAATCGGCGACATCAATTGCCGGTATAAGGGTGACTCCGGTATCGGCCAGAGCCTCTGAGGGGCCCCTGGAGGTGGCATAAACATTGGCCCCGCGGGCTACCATTTGTTTGCAAATCTCGAGGCCAATGCCTCGATTGCCGCCTGTTACAAGAATATTGGTCATGGGTGATTTTTGATAACTTTGCTTTGAGAAGATAAATTGTAGTGCAATTAGATGCCGGGAGGGAATAAGAGGCGAGAAAACTGCCCAATTTATTTGACGCCACCGCAACGGCAATTTATAGTTCCCGATCACGATTTGTCTAATACATTACATCCGGTGAAGTTTTGAAACAATCCATTGAAAAACTTGAGCAACGCGTATCCGAGCTGATTAAACTTGCTGAGACGATGAATCGCGATAATGAAATTATGCGAAACGATCAAAGAATGCTGCGACAGGAATTCAAGGCATTGCAGGAGAAAAATAAAATCGCCCGCGGCCGTGTCGAACAAATCGTTGCCAGATTAAAATCTCTCGAGTCCTGACTACTCAATCAACCATTAAACCTACTGTTACTGGAACTCCCATCTAATGTCGAGTGAAAAGAAAGGCGTTAAGGTCAGCATCATGCAACGTGAATTCACCATCGCCTGCAGTGAGGAGGAGACCGAGGGCGTAATCGAAGCTGCCAGTTACCTGGATAAGCAAATGAAAACCATTGCAACCAACAATCAGGCACTGGGTGCGGATCGATGCGCTATTATGGCGGCGCTCAATATCAGCCATGAGTTACTTGATGCGCGTAAAAATATGGGGGATGATGATCAGGTGAATGAGCGTCTTGAGAAGCTGGGTGATCAAATTGATGGTGCCATGGACCAGATTCGTCAGGTCGAGATCTAGTACAGTGCATTTAAGTTCTCGATCAGATCTTGTATCGGAGCAATTGCACCCACATTTTGCGATTAATTTCAAGGTTCTGAATTACCGGTTAACTCTGTTAAACTAGCGTTGGCGTTGCCTGCAGTGTTCGAGTTGTTCTCCGAAACCCTTAGAACCTAATACACCAAATCGGGTACTGTAATAGACAGCGGGTGTGTATGAACACAGTGTAAACTGGCGGGACTCCCGAAGCTGTTTTTTGTGCCCACTTGAACCTTCTGGTTCAAGGTAAAGTGAGCATACGACACAAGTGGGTAACGCTGTTTTAATCTATCTTCATGGTGAATCCAGCGACGATAAATCAGGCTTCCATTCGGGGCAATAAATCCAGTTTGCGAAAGGCTCTCAGGGCAGCCCGAAACGGTTTGTCTGCGCAGGATCAGGCAACCGCAGGCAAAGGTCTGTTACGTCAGTTGCAATTGTTACCTGAGTTTGTCCAGAGTAACCGGGTGGCACTATATCTCGCCAACGATGGTGAAATCGACCCGCTTACTGTAATGTGGTGGATTGTGGATAGTGACCGAACCTGTTTTTTGCCCGTTGTGCAACAGCGGGAACACCATAATTCTTTGCTATTTGCCGAATTCAATGGAGCGACACAGTTGGTTGATAATCGATTTGGCATCGCCGAACCTGAAGTTAACCGGTCAAAACTGACTAAAGTGAGGGAACTTGATATGGTGTTACTTCCGTTGGTCGGGTTTGACAACGAAGGCAACAGAATTGGTATGGGGGGTGGGTTTTATGACACCACTTTTGAATTTCTGAAATCCGGGGATCAGAATAAACCGTTGTTGGTGGGGGTAGCCCATGAAATTCAAAAAGTTGGCGGGATCGACGCTGAATCCTGGGATATCCCGCTTTCTACCGTGGTTACTGACCGGAATATTTACCGGTTCGGCGATTAAATGGCGCTTGAACCGGAAGTTGTGTCCTGATACTTGGCCGAATAAAGAAAAACCTGTCTGGAGGTAAGCAATGCAATATTGGTTAATGAAGAGTGAGCCCGACGCATTTTCAATTGATGATCTGAAAAAAGCAAAAATCGAACCCTGGGATGGAATTCGTAACTACCAGGCGCGTAACTTTATGCGGGATCAAATGAAGCAGGGGGACAAAATATTTTTCTATCATTCAAGTTGCCCTGAGCCCGGCATCGTAGGAATGATGCAGGTGGCAAGCAAACCTTATCCGGACCCAACCGCGTTCGATCCGAAAGAAAAATATTATGACCCTAAAAGTAAACAGGATAGTCCGACCTGGGTACTGGTTGATGTCAAATTCGTCAAGAAATTTAAAACCGTGGTTTCACTCAGCGAATTGAAATCCATGCCTGAACTTGAAGGTATGCAATTGCTTCGGCGCGGAAACAGGCTCTCAATCATGCCGGTGGAAAAAGGTCATTGGGACTTTATCAATCAGATTATCAAATGAACCCTCATTATTTCAGTTAAACCAATCAAGACAACCATAGCAATGATAAAATACAGATCTAAAGCCTTATTAATTTTAACTTTCCTGCTGGGAGGGGTGATTCTCGCTCCAGCAATTTATGCCGCCAATGAGTCCAGTCCAATGATTAAAATAACCACTAACCAGGGTGAAATCACCATCGAAACCTACGCCGACGAAGCGCCTGAAACGGTTCGTAATTTTGTTGAATACGTTGATGCAGGTTTTTTTGATGGCCTAATTTTTCATCGCGTTATCTCAGGGTTTATGATCCAGGGCGGGGGTTTTAGTTCTGATATGAAACAGAAATCAGCTAATGCACCGATTCAGAACGAAGCCGACAATGGCCTGAAAAATACCACCGGAACCCTGGCCATGGCGCGCACGTCAGATCCTCATTCTGCTACTGCCCAGTTTTTTATCAATCTGACAGACAACGGTTTCCTCGATCACACAGCAAAGACGTCTCAGGGTTGGGGTTATGCCGTATTTGGCAAAGTAATCGAAGGTATGGATGTGGTGGAAAAAATTGGCGAAGTGGATACCGGTCGATCTGGCGGCCATGGCGATGTTCCCGTGGAACCAGTCATTATTGAAAAGGCAGAAGTAGTCGCTCAGTAGCTG
>CAYOGN010000225.1:0-9329 GCA_964403545.1 uncultured Gammaproteobacteria bacterium | reverse complement strand
CCAGCCATACTGAACCAGTCTCGCTGCATAACCCGGCTCCACCCCCTGTTCGATCATTTTGTCGTAACACAAAATAGAGCCTGTCTGCAGGACGCCACAGAGGATGGTTTGTTCTCCCATCAGATCGGATTTGACTTCCGCTATGGGAGATGATTCAAGTACCCCGGCATGATGGCCTCCGGTACCAACCGCCAACGCTTTGGCGATTTTCATGCCCTCCCCGTTGGGGTCATTCTCGCGGTGAACCGCGATCAGGGTCGGGACACCAAATCCACGAATGTACTCAGCTCGTACTTCCGAGCCGGGACATTTGGGGCACATCATCACTACGGTAAGATTTTTGTTGATTTGCATGCCTTCTTCAACAAGATTGAATCCATGGGCATAGTCAAGGGTTGCCCCGGATTTCATCATCGGCATGATGGCACTCACCACCGCACTGTGCTGTTTGTCCGGGGTCAGATTCATCACGATATCGGCATCGGGAATTAACTCCTCATAAGTGCCCACAGTGAAGCCATTTTCGCTAGCATTTCTGAACGATTGCCGCTTTTCGGCAATGGCTTCAGCGCGCAATGTATAGCTTACATCAAGCCCCGAATCGCGCAGGTTGAGGCCCTGATTGAGACCCTGGGCACCACATCCGACAATAACAATTTTTTTATCTCGAATGTAATCAACACCATCGGAAAATTCTTCCTTTTCCATGAATCGGCACTTGGCCAACTCTTCGAGCTGTAATCGTAGTGGCAGGGTATTAAAATAGTTTTGGCGCATGTGAATATTGTTGAATAATAGAGGGCGCAATAGTAATCCAAGTTATGCGTTGCGTAAAACAATAATAGTGCTATATTGGCTTGCCACCTGAGCTGAAACCGCCTGCTCAAATCAGCGATTCCTTAAAGGCGTCTCTGTAGATTGTGTAATTTGTTGCCCCCGTTTTTTCTATGCCGAAAATAAAACTGGAAAATCTCACGGTTCAGTTCGATCAGCATTTCACGCTCCATTCTGTGAACTGGCGGATTGAACCCGACCAGCAATGGGCCATTATTGGTGCCAATGGTTCGGGTAAGTCTTCATTGGCGGCAATTCTCAATGGTGAGGGGTGCATTTTAAGTGGAACCATTGACGGAGTCCCCGGTTTGATCGCCGACGCTGTAGCAATGGTGTCTTTCGAAACCCAGGCTGCTCTGATTGAAGCGGAGCGAAAGAAAGATGATGCCGATCTGCTGGATGTAATTTCCGAGGGCACTCCGGTTCAGGAAATGCTGGATCAAACCTGTGCCGATAAAGATCTGCAACGACAACTGATTAAAGCCTTCAAACTCGAACCCCTGCTTGATCGCGGATTCCGAAAGTTATCTTCCGGCGAGACCCGTAAAGTGATGCTGGTCAGGGCGTTAACCAGCAATCCGGAGTTATTGATACTGGATGAGCCTTTCGAGGGTCTGGATGCTGATGCCTATGCGTATCTCGGTGAGTTTCTGGCAGAGTTTTCCAGGCAGGTGCAAATAGTGCTGATACTCAACCGGTTTGATGAAATCCCCGATTTTGTCAGTCATATTGCCTATACGGAAGCGGCCAGACTGGCGCATCGAATAGATCGCAGCGATCATGGAGCGGTGGTAAATCTCCATCAACTGCTGCACCTTAAAACCACCGCCCTGTCGATACCCGATGCGGACAGGGGTAGCAAAATGGGTGCCCTCGATTCGGAGCAACCACTGGTTCGTATGCGTAAGGCCAGAGTTGCTTATGGTGACAAGGTGATTTTTTCTGATCTCGACTGGATCATTGAGCCCGGTCAGCACTGGCAGGTGACCGGCCCCAATGGTAGTGGGAAAACTTGCCTGTTAAACCTGATCACCGGCGACCATCCGCAGTGTTATATCAACGATATTTTTGTATTTGGTATGCAACGCGGCAATGGCGAAAGTATCTGGGATATCAAGCGGCACCTTGGTTATGTGTCCACTGCCTTGCAGTGGGAGTACAACGTAAGCGTGAGCGTCCGCAATGCCATTATTTCGGGATTCTATGACAGTATCGGTATTTATCAGAAATATACCGACAGTCAGCTATCCATCGCCAATGACTGGCTTGAATTGTTAGCGATGTCCGGCCACGCCGAACAACCATTCAATCAACAATCCTTTGGTGACCAAAGATTGATTCTGATTGCCCGGGCAATGGTGAAACATCCGCCACTATTGATTCTTGATGAGCCCTGTCTGGGCCTTGATGACCTCAACCGGCGGCTGGTTTTGGCGTTGATCGAAAAAATATGTGCTGGTAGTGAAACCACGGTACTATATGTTAACCATCGGTCCAGAGATCGTATCGAGGGTATTGAACGCCATTTATCGATGGCAGATTTTAATTCGCAGGTTGCCTGATTATCGCCCCAGGAACAATAGAATCAGGTGCAATGAAATCTGTTGCAGTGGTATCAGGTACTCCAATAATCGATATCCCGGTATATAATTCTGACCTGAATTTTCCGTAACGATAATATGGGTAATTTGCGAAATTTGTTTAAATACTGTTTGCTGCTTGCGCTGACGGGGAGTGCGTATATCCCGGTATCGGCGTCCGCAGGCAATAATCCGCTAAATTCTGACACCGCGGTCAGGCATCTCCAGGAGGGAAACAGGGAACTCGCGATTCGTCAATTGACGCAACTGGCCTATGAAGGAAATATCGCTGCGCAATTTAACCTTGGAGTAATTCACGTTGCCGGCACCGATCAGGAGATTGGGCAACAGGAGGCCCGGTTCTGGTTTCAACGCGCGGCGCAGGAAGGGGATGACGATGCGCAATATAATCTCGCATTGTTGATCCTGGAGCAACCTGCGACCGAATCCAGAGATCTTGCAGTAAGCTGGCTTGAACGGTCTGCCACAAGCGGAAATATCAAAGCGCAAGTCAATCTTGGTATTCTTGCGTTGTGGAATGCCAATTTTCCGGTATCTGATATTGCCGGGATCGGGTTGCTGGAAGCAGCGATCGAAAGCGGAGATCCGGTCGCGTCGCAGGCACTGAGTATGTGGAGGCAAAATGTTAGCCGGGAAGATGCGCTGGCCAACCTCTATCCAATGGAACTGGATTTTCATTCGGATAGTATTCGTAAAAGAAGTCGGGTAAAGCGATCCGAGTCACTGGTTTATGCCTTGCCTACCAGTCGCCAGGAACCTATTTTGCAGTTGCCTGAAAACTATGAGGTGGAAGTTATCAGCAAAACCAATGGTTGGGCCCAAGTAAAACTTGCTGCCGGGCTACCCGCATGGATGTTAACCAGCCATGTGGACATTTCGGGTAAAACGGCTACAGTAAAATTACTTGAATCCGGCTTGTATGTAGATCCCGAGATAGACCTTGAGGTATATAGACTCGGGACCGTGATCCGGGGTGAAACACTATTGATCCTGGAACAACGGCAAGGCTGGATTAAAGTCGAGTCGCCGCTGCGCTTTGCCGGCTGGATGCGGGAAAATGATGTGGAAGTTTTGCCTGGCTCGGTTGCGACGAAAATACCGGCGGCGGTTAAATCTGCGCCGAAACAGCAAGATATACCTTCACAACCTGCCACCGCTAAAACTGCCAGCATAGCCATTGATAGCATTGACATTGTGGCAAATACAATTGTGTATTCAGAAAATTCAACTTCCTTCACTCCGTTGGGACGCACCGTGAAATCTTTTTCGGTAAAGATACAACAGGAGTCGGGGGAGATGGTCAGAATTTCAGTACAAGGACCATTGTATGGATGGGTATATTACAGCCTGGTTACCCCAGATGGTAACGGTGGTGTAATCAACAAGAGTCGGGCCAATGTTCGACTGGATCCGGATTCCTCACTCGACAATATAATTACTGTTCGTCATTCCGGCGACCATGTTCTGATTCTCGATAAAGTTGCAAACTGGTACCAAATCGTAATCGAAGCCGAGCAGGGGTGGGTATCGACTAGAGTGTTGGACCAATAGCCAATAACGCCTGTTTTCACCTGGCATTCGGTTTAGCGGCCCAGGCGGAGAGGATTTACTGCCAGAGAGGAAGGATCAGATCAAAAAGCCTCCGGACTGGCGGGCCCATAACTCTGCATATAAACCACCCCCGGCTAACAACTGGTCATGACTACCTGACTCGATGATGCTGCCCTGATCCATGATAATCAGTCGGTCCATTTGGGCAATGGTGGACAATCGGTGGGCGATCGCGATGACGGTTTTTCCTTCCATCAGTTTATACAAACTTTCCTGAATCGCCGCTTCCACTTCTGAATCGAGGGCGCTGGTGGCTTCATCAAGTATCAGGACGGGCGCACTTTTAAGCAAAACTCTGGCAATGGCGATGCGCTGCCGTTGGCCACCCGAAAGCTTTACGCCCCGTTCTCCAACCTGGGAATCGTATCCCCGATTTCCATTCAAGTCTTCAAGTTCAAGGATAAAGTCATGGGCTTTGGCACTCTTCGCTGCTGCAATCACCTGATCCCGATCTGTGTTTCCACTGCCATATCGAATATTGTCATAAACCGAGCGGTGCAGTAGCGATGTATCCTGGGTCACCATGCCGATATGTTCGCGCAGACTTTCCTGGGTAACCTGAAAAATATCCTGACCATCGATCAATATTTTTCCGCTTTCAAGATCATAGAAGCGGAGTAACAAATTGACCAGAGTTGATTTGCCGGCACCGGATCGTCCTACCAGACCAATTTTCTCTCCCCCTTGAACCGTGAGTGAGAAGTTTTTGATTATGCCCCCTGCTTCATTGAATTTGCCATAATTGAAAGTGATCCGATCGAATTCAATCTTGCCCACGCTGACTCCCAGCTTCAATGCTCCGGGTTGATCGGCAATGGCAATATCCCGGGAAATGGTTTCTATACCGTCCTGAATGACGCCGATATTTTCGAACAGGCTGGCAATTTCCCACATAATCCACTGCGACAATCCATGTATTCGCATCACCAGACCCATCGCAAAAGCGATAGCGCCCACGGTTACCGCATTTTGTTGCCAGAGGAAAATTGAAGTGGCGGCCACCAGGAACAATAAACCGGCATTCATCCAGTTGAGGGCCACAGTAAAAAATGTAGACAGGCGCATCTGGCGATAAACCGTATCCAGGAAAATATCCATGCCTTCGCGGGCATAGTTATCCTCGGCACGGGCGTGGGCAAACATCTTGACGGTTGTAATATTGGTATAGCTGTCCACGACTCTGCCGGTGACCATAGAGCGTGCCTCTGCCTGCTCCATGGATATCTGCCGCATTCGCGGAACAAAGTAGCGTAGTGCAGTAATGTATCCAATTAACCACAAGATCAGCGGCGCCGTCAGTCTTATATCACTGGCACCAAACAGGATCACGGCACCGGCAAAGTAAACCCCCACATACAACAATACCTCGGTGACTTTAATTACAGCATCGCGCACCCCGAGGGACGTCTGCATCATTTTGGCTGCGACTCTGCCGGCAAAATCATTCTGAAAAAATTCAACGCTCTGGCTGAGCAGGTAGCGATGGGCCTGCCAGCGAGTACGCATCGCAAAGTTCCCCAGCAACCCCTGGTGAACAATGGATTCATATAAAAATTTGAGCCCGGGTAATATCAGCAGAACAAGTGCAGTGATTGCGATTAGTCCGGTTTGATGGGTTTGCCAGAAGGTTTGCCGATCAGCCACTGACAGCCAGTCAACCAGCTTGCCGACAAAGGAAAACAGGTAAATTTCTATCAATGAAATGATGACAGAGAGGACAGAACTGGCAGCAATCAATGGCCAGAACGGCTTTGCGTAGTGCACCACGAAGCCCACCAGGGTGTCTGGCGGCTTCGACGGCTGGTACGGGGGGAATGAGGGGCAGTAGCCCTCAAGCCAGGAATTAAATTTGTCTATCCAATGCGGCACAGCATGGAGGCTCGGGCATCAAGTTGAGGCCGACTATATCAGGCTCTCAGTTCTCTAAGTGAATTGATCGGCGGTTCGCGTAGTATTTTACGGCTGCTGTAGCTTCCTGCCAGACCAATCAGTAATGCCGAGAGTAAAGGCACCAGTATCCAGGCCCACCAGGTGGGAGAATAATTCAACTCGAAAACCCGCAGGTAAAGTGTGGCATTGATTATCTCGGCTCCGGCAACGCCGATCAGGCCCGACAGGATGCCCATGCTGGCAAATTCGCTCCACTGATTAATTCTCAACAGTTGCCGGTTGGCACCCAGGGTGCGAAGCAAGGCACCTTCTCGCAAGCGATCATTCATGGTCGACTGGATTGCCGACAGCGTAACAACGAAACCTGCAGCGAGGATAAACACCAGGATGGATTCAATGGCTATAGTGACCTGGGAAATGATTGATTTGACCTGGTTCAGGATGGCGTCGACCTCAAGTAAAGTGATGGAGGGAAACTGGTTGAGCAACCCTACCAGTAATTTTTTACGCGAGGACTCAAGGTAGAAACTACTTAACCAGGTTGTGGGCAACTTATCCAGCGCGCCCGGATTAAAGATCATATAGAAATTAGGATTAAAATTCTCCCACTTTACGCTGCGTATACTGGCAACGGTGGATTCCCAGCTTTGATCTCCGGTAAAAAATGTCAGTCGATCGCCTATATTTATCGATAAATTTTCCGCCAGCTCTGATTCCACCGAAACCAGCGTTTCATCCAATGCTTCGCCACTCCACCAGTTGCCTGAAATTATTTCATTGTCCAGAGGAATCTCTGAAGACCAGGTGAGGTTAAGCTCACGGTTCAGGCTCTCATTGTTGCGCTCCTCTTTACTGACATGCTTGACAACTGCCGCCCCGTTAATTCGGGTGAGGCGACCTCGCACTACCGGATAGAGGCGATCAGCCTTGAAATCGTGGCTTTTTAAAAATGTTTCGAATTCCCCTGTTTCACTGCTCTGTATATTCAACACAAAGTGATTGGGGGCGTCCCGGGGAATCGTGTTCTGCCAGTTGGAGATTAATTCGGTGCGAAGGAATACGATCACCAGCATGGCCATAATTGTGAGGCCGAAAGCCATGGTCTGAGCCACCGCTTGTCGTCGTCTGCGGAGGAAATTACGAACCCCTGCACGTATATTTACCGGTATCCGGATCAGCCATTTTGAGAGCAGTTGAAACAGTCCATAGATAGCGAATGCGGCGACAACAATAACGATAAAACTGCCGGCAATGATACTGATGGTCAATACCAGATTGCCGGTATAGAACCACATCATGACGGCGATCAGGAGTGCTGTAGCGAGGTATACCAGCCACGAAGATAACGGTAGAGGGGCCAGATCATGGCGTAAAACCCGCTGCGGAGATACAGATTTAAGACGTAATATGGAAGGAAGAGTGAATCCAAGCAAAACCACAAAAGACAGAATCATTCCCGAAATAACGGGTTGCCAGCCGGGGTCGGGTATGTTTGCGGGTAGCAGATCACCAACCACCGCAAACAACCCGGCCTGAGCCGCCCAACCCAGTATATTGCCAAGCACTCCTCCAGTAAATGCAAGCAGGCAGAGCTGTATGAGGTAAATACCCAGTATATCGTTCTGACCACAGCCCAGGCATCGAAGCAGCGCGCTGGTATCGTAATGTTGCTCGCTGTAGTGACGACCGCTGTTTGCAATGGCAACGGCTGCCAGCAGCAATGCGATCAGGCTCGCCAGCCCCATATACTGCTGCGCTTTGTCAAGCGCATTGGCCACGGCCGGGCGCTCTTCATCAAGGCTGTGAATGTGTTGCCCAGGCTCTAGTTTTGGTTCCAGCCATTGGCGTAATGAGGCAATGACCGGGGCGTCTCCGGTAAATATATTTCGATACCTGACCCGGCTTCCAGGTTGTATCACAGCAGTTTTATCAAGATCCGCCTGACTGATCATAATCCGTGGATTGAAGCTGTAGAAATTGTTTCCTCGATCCGGTTCATAGGTCAGAATTTTGCCTGCGATCAAGCTCGCTTCACCTATTGTTATCTGATCCCCCAGCTGAATTCCGAGTGCATGTAATACCCGGGTTTCAACCCAGGCTATTCCTGCGGGCGGGCCATGGTTCAGTGTTTTTTCGTTACCAAAAAGTTCATCAGTGACTTTAAGACTACCTTTTAAGGGATAACTGTCATCAACAGCTTTGACCGTTACCAGCAATATGTCATCGTCGGTGCTGATAACGGTATGAAATCGATGAACCTCCGCAATCTTCAGCCCCAGCTCAACAGCTTTTCTCTTTACCGGGGATCCGATCGCTCTACTGCTGGAAAGCACCATGTCGCCACCAATTATGTCATTGGCATTGAGCGCCATCGCCCGACTAATACGGTCTGTGAAATGCCCGATTGAGGTGTGGCTGCCAATAGCAACCAGCAGCGCAAGTAGCAGTACCGTAAGCTCACCACTTCTCCATTCGCGCCAAAGCAGGCGTGGACCGAATCGAAATTGCTGTCTGATATTCATCGACCGTTGTCTTGAAGCAGTTTGCCCGATTCCATATCTGCCTTGCGGCTACATCGCCTGGCAAGAATCGGGTCATGGGTGACCAGAATCAGAGTCGTGTTGTTCTCGGCGTTTAACTCAAATAGCAGATCCGCAACAATATTCCCTGTTTCTGCATCAAGATTGCCGGTAGGTTCATCGGCAAACAGGATGTCCGGTCTGGTAACAAATGCGCGTGCTATGGCGACCCGCTGCTGTTCGCCACCTGACAGCTGTTTTGGATAATGGGTCATGCGATGTCCGAGGCCAACGCGATCAAGAATATCCTCCCCGCGTCCGGTAGCAGAACGGCTACCCAATATCTCCAGTGGTAGTGAGACGTTTTCAATGGCGGTAAGATTCGGTAGCAATTGAAAGGACTGAAAGACGAATCCGACGTGGCGAGCACGAATCTCTGCCCTCTGGTCTTCATCGAGTCTGGTAATGGTCTGGCCGGCAACGATGATGTCGCCATTGGTTGGTAGATCCAGCCCGGCCAGCAAACCGAGCAAGGTAGACTTTCCGGAACCAGAGCGACCCGCCACCGCCAGTGTTTCCCCTGCGGTAACCGATAACGACACATCGTGCAGAATTTGCAATGGTTGTCCCGCTACATCGACGATCTTGTTGATCTGCCTGGCTTCTACTAGCGTGGTATCTGGCATGGAGTTTTAATACAATGAAACAGTGAACAATCGGGGAACGCAATATGTCTTTATACTGTCTACTTCATCGATTGCAAGATATTAACCGGTAAAAAACCACAAGCGAGATGACTACCAGAGACCAAACAACCAGGCAAAAATTCCTTTTTCTGATCGTTCTGGTGTTTTTTCCCGTGGGCGCATTTGCC
>CAYOGN010000224.1:0-10353 GCA_964403545.1 uncultured Gammaproteobacteria bacterium | reverse complement strand
GACATAGGCCACTAATATGGCCAAACCCCAGGGATTCGTTTTACAGGCTCTGATGGCAATATAAAAAATCGCTGACAACCCGATGGTAACCAGCAATGGTATTTTGTCCCAGATTTTCAAACTCCAGTCGGGGATAGGTTGAAAAGGACTCAAATTTGGTGGCCAGATCGTTTGCAGCGGATAAATAGTAATTGCTAACACTGCACGACCAAATTTTTCTGGCCAGGGCAGGATGTAGTGCCTGTCTCCCATAGCATGCTCATTAATCAGTACCACAGTAACGACGGTTGCCAAACCCACAATGATGTATGGAAGCTTCTCGATCAGTATCCGCCCATAGTCACGGCGCTTAAACACGGTAACATCAAGGATGAGTATCCAGGCAGGGAGCATAACCATCGCGCTTTTGCCAAAAATAGCCATCACGTACAACAGCACGCTGGCCAGTAACCAGCCGATGTTACCCGGTGATGCCCGGTATTTAATATAAGTGAGGATGCCAGACAAAAAAAACAGCGATCCAACTGCATAGGACTGACCCGATGCCCAGGCCACGACTTCTACCCGTAGCGGGTGAATGCCATAAAGAAATGCAGTAATTGCCGCGATAAGGATAATTGAATCAGGCCTGGCCTGACTGAAAACAATCTGCAACAAGTGTGCTATACACAGATACAGCAAAACAACGTTAAGCAGATGAATAATCAGTGTGGTGGTGTGAAATGCACGTGGTGACAAGCCAAATCGTGCGTACTGGAGGCTCTTGAAAAACCAGCTTACCGGTTCGTATACACCCAGTTTACCGGAGGTCAGCATCCAGTGAAGGTTTTCCAGACTCAAACCTTTGAAGTTGTCGTTATTGACAATGTTGACCCCGTCATCAAATGAGACAAAATCATGTGATCCCGTCACCAGCGCCAGAAAGGGAATGATGGTGGCTGACAGGATCAGGCATACGGGTAGGGTAAAATACTTCATGCAATATTTCGTGATGCCGAGTAACCTATGCCCCGGGACCGCTCGGTTTTATAATCTGAATGGAAAATTCCAGTTGGCTGAACCGGCAATTATACTTTTTATCGACCTGGCGAAAACAGGTTAATGAGGCACGCAATTTATGACTGCATCACTTGGTATCATCGTTCCTGTCCTTAACGAAGCCGACAATATACCGGTACTGGTAGACAGGTTGACTGCCGCCTTGTCAGGTGAGAAATGGGAGGTGGTATTTGTCGATGACGACTCCGATGACGAAAGTCGAAAAATATTGCTGGCATTGGCTTCAAAACATGCCAACGTTCGTTCCCTCACGCGCATTGGTCGTCGTGGCCTGTCTTCTGCAGTGATTGAAGGTGCACTCTCCAGCGCAGCACCGGTTATCGCAGTAATGGATGGTGATCTCCAGCATGACGAGGCACTATTGCAACCCATGCTGGAACTCATCAAAAGTAACCAGGCTGACATCGTCGTAGGTAGTCGATTTATGCGACAGTCCGATGCCGGGTCATTGTCACCGGGCAGGGAAACAATGAGTCGAATTGGCAACTGGCTTTCCCGGTCGATTATCAAAATTCGCTTGAGCGACCCATTGAGCGGTTTTTTCATGATTAAACACGAAGCCTTTGATGGAGTTGTGAGAGATTTATCCGGTACCGGGTTCAAGATTTTGCTCGATATTCTGGCCAACACTAAAACGCCTCTTCGTGTTATTGAGTTACCTTTTCAATTTGGTGAGCGGTTGCATGGTGAATCCAAAATTGACAGCCTGGTGACACTGGAGTTTGTGATGTTACTTGCCGACAAATGGTTCGGCCAAAGGATTCCGGTTCGTTTTCTGTTGTTTACTGCGGTAGGTGGCATTGGTGTCGGGATCCATGTTGCCATCCTTGGAGCGCTGTACAAAGGCCTCGGAGTTGATTTTTACCTGTCGCAGATATCCGCTACCCTGATCACCATGACGATCAACTTTACCCTGAATAATATGTTCACCTACCGTGATCGACGATTGCGCGGTAAATCATTTTTGGTTGGGCTATTATCCTTTTATCTGGTCTGCTCCATCGGTGCATTGGCCAACCTCCAGTTTGCAGAATTTCTATTTTCCCATCATTCCCACTGGGCGTTGGCAGGATTGGCCGGCGCAATTGTCGGAGCGGTCTGGAACTACGCTATGACCTCCGTATTTACCTGGACCAGACCATCGAAAAGGAAGGTACGCAAGGAAAACTGACGCTGAAAAGCATATCAACAATTTCCATCACCAGCTTCCTTTGATCATATTAATAACTATACTATATATTAAATATTGTATATAGATAATTAATATTGTAAGATCCAGGTATGGTCAGACAATATGACTCAAAAGGACGCAAAAATGCAGCCAAACAGACCCGCCAGCGGATTTTACAGGCGGCGCTGAAGCTTCATTGGGAAGGGGTTACCGAATACGAGCCCCTGGCGCAGGAGGCCGGATGCTCTTTGCCTACGCTACGCAAACACTTCCCAACCAAAGAAGCGCTCTTTCAAAGCTGCACAAAGACATTCGCTGAAACACAGGTGATGCCTGATTTGTCAGCGTTAGCCAGGATCCCGGCACCAGAGCAGCGGCTTAAAGAAAGTATTACTGCTCTGTGCAATATACATGAGTCAATGTTCGGATATGCGTGGTTGAGTGTTCATCTGCGTAAAGACTCACCTACGCTGGATTCCGAGATGCATTCTTACGGCAAGTTGGTCGATGCTGTTACGGAAATTATTGCGCCGAAGGCGCAAACAAAAACACCGGTTATTCGTGGGTTTCTCGATTTCCTGACTTATAGAGCACTACGTCTTTCCGCGAAGCTTTCACCCGATGATGCCAGTGAAGAGCTTATCAATGTTATTTCCTTGCTGGTTCTGGATCAATCATCGACCGGCAAATCAATCACCCTTAGGGAGAACAATCAACCATGATTACAAACCAGAAAAGCGGTACTCGAATTGACGAGATTATTGATGGAATTTACCGTATAAGCACTCCGGTTCCACCAGAGGTTATAGCGGGTGGTTTTACCTTTAATCAGTATCTTGTTATCGATGAATTTCCTCTTTTATACCACACAGGTCCGCGTAAAATGTTCCCGCTGGTCAAGGAGGCTGTAGCATCTGTTGTTCCTCTGAACTCATTGCGTTACATTGGATTTTCCCATTACGAGGCCGATGAGTGCGGTGCGCTCAACGATTTTCTGCAGGTGGCACCAGACGCCGAGCCATTGTGTAGTCATATTGCGAAAATGGTTAGCGTCGACGATTTTGCGCTGCGCCCGGCCCACCCCCTTGGTGATGGAGAGGAGCTGTCACTGGGTATCCATATGGTGAGGTGGATTGAAACTCCTCACTTCCCCCATGGCTGGGAATGCGGGCATCTTTTTGAAACGACCACGAAAACGCTCTTTTGTGGAGACCTGTTTACTCAGGGAGGCAATGAACACCAACCTTTAACGACAGATGACATCTTGCTAAGCAGTGAAGTTATGCGCAGCAAGCTGGACTACTTTTCTCATACCCGTCGGGTGCAGGAACTGGCTGAGAAGCTCGCGCTGAGTTCTCCGGAAATACTGGCATGCATGCATGGGGCCGCCTGGAAAGGAGATGGTGCCACCTTGCTCCGCCAGTTAGGCACGCACCTTGAAGGTTGAGCAGCCCGGGACCGGTACCCGGTTAAATACAACTTGCGCAATTGCGAATCGAATCGTCAGTAAACAAAAAGAACCCGGAAACCGTTTCCGATCCCGGGATTTAATCATGAATAGATCATAAAGAACCAATTAGAGGAAATCAGCCCTCGTATGTAAATATATTCCCATCACTGATGTTGAGTTTGATCTAAATCAAAAACAGGGAATTAAACTGACACATAAAGCCTTCAGATCGATGCCGGGGATGAATTGGACGGTTTTTTTACGATGAGCCAGGGTCGGGTTAATTGCATGAGGGAATATTACCCTTCGGTCCCGGGCATTCGATCTATATTTTGCAACTGACTCGTGTTTTATACTCGCAACTACACTTTTCAGAAATGACCTTATGACTCAACCTGCCCGCGCTACGTCAATGGAAGCACTGGGCGCCAAATTCGCCGTGGTATTCGATAAGGAAAAGGAAAACGAAAGTCTCGCGCTAAAGTTACGTCCCACCGATGTGATTATCGCGCCGTTCGGTAAGAGCGGCACCACCTGGGTGCAGCAAATTGTTCATTGTCTGCGCACCCGAGGCGACATGGAATTTGACGATATTAGCCGGGTAGTTCCCTGGATAGAAACATCTGCCGCACTCGGTCTCGATCTGGACGCCGAACAAACTGCTAATCCGCGCGCGTTCAAGAGCCATTTGCGCTGGGGTGCGATCCCAGAAGGTGGCCGTTATATTGTGGTGATTCGAGACCCGAGGGATGTGCTGTATTCGTTATACAAGTTTTTGGAGGGCTGGTTCGTCGAGCCAGGGTCTATCCCCCTGGACGAATTTTCCCAAATCATTTTAAAAGATCGAGATTACTGGAAACACCTGGTTTCGTGGTGGCCACGTCGAAACGATGACGATGTTCTGTTGATGGCATTTGAAAATATGAAGCTGGATCTGACTGGCACCATTGAACACATTGCGAATTTTATTGAGGTCGAGCTGGACGATGATTTGAAGAAAATCACGGAAGAACATGGGTCACTGGCCTTTATGCAGAAGCACAAGAACAAATTTGACGATCTGCTGATGCGTGAATTGAGCGAGCGAGTAGCGTACCTGCCACCGGGTAGTGATTCTGCCAAGGTGGGTGTCAGTAAAGCAGGTGAATACGCGCAACACCTTAGTGACGAAGTTTCTGCTGAGTTCGATACCATATGGCAGGAAGAGATCACAGAAAGATTCGGATTTCAAAATTACCAGATGCTGATAAAGGCGCTGGATTGATCCCGTACACCAGAGGTGTTATCAATTATCACGTCGCCACGTTTGACGTGACGTTTGAAGGATAAGAATTTCCGGCGCAATGGTTGATTCACTGATATTAGCTGAAACGGATACCACCTGCTAACCCCTTGGTACCCGGTACACTGCTGCTTGTTCAGGGGACGTTCGTGTACTCACGAGATGGAGCACTAGTGATTTTTCCCACTTCTACGTTGCCATCCATCGACAGCGCTGATTCAGTTAGAAACCTGGAAAGAATATCCTGGTGTAATCGCACAGGGAGGCGGTTGGTTAAATTTTATGTAGTTCGCTTACTGATCATTCTGCCAACACACGAAAGTAGCACCTTAAGAAGCGTATCTGGCTGGTTGATTCCACGGCTTCCTGCAATTTCTTTGCTTCACTGCCATACAAATCTGTGTATGATATTGTTCTTATAATGAAGGAGACAAATACGAAAGACGATGCAGAAACCAATAGTCATTCAATAGAAGTAAAAGAAGCACTGTGGGTGGCATCGATGGCAGGTATTGGAATATTGTTTCTGATTCTTCTGAACAAATCCGGGCGTATCATGGTCAATTATTCTGAGTCTGGCATCAGCGTTATTCCACTATCATTCTGGATAGTGGCAACTGCAATTTTGTGTCTTTGTGCCAGTATTTTTATCCTGCTAAAAGATTCAAAATCGGTGGAATTGAAGGTGGTTGGAATAACGTTAACAGGCATTCTGCCTATAGTTGCTACGCTGATGATCGTAGTTAACGTTATGAAGTTGTAAGTGAAAGCCATGGAACCTGTAGGAATCTTTAACTTAAGTTTCTCGAATAGACAATCTTCATTTATCAACCTGCTCAGCCGCTTTCTCCAATGTTTACGGATCTATCTAGGGACGAATGCATCCTACAACCCATTGTCGCTATTCCCATGTTTACGACTCTCGGTTATTCTCCCAGATCCGTACGTTGGCTGAGTAAATCTATAGTGTTCATCAAGACAGCGGAAAAACTAAGAGCGGCCGGGAAAGAATATTTCCATTGCGATGATGCGCTACGATCGATTGAATACCTGACAAAACCTGATGGGTTGGGTTTTTCAGTTTCTGATGTGTATTGCTCAGCCGGGCTTGAAGAGGTTCTCTGGTATAAGCACCACTGGGAAGCGAACTACATCATCGCTGGACGTGGAATCCTGGAAGAGATTTCGTCGGGTAAAGAGTGGGAACTGGAGCCGGGAATGGTTTATACCGTTGGCCCGAAAGACCGTCATCGCTTCCACGCCATTGATGACGTGCACGCAATCAGCATCTTCAATCCTCCGTTGAGCGGGGATGAAATCTACGACGAAGATGGTTCGCTCGAGGCAACAGGTGAGGTTCTACCCGGCCCCGGCACTATGTCGGTAAAGGTTCTCGATGAGTTACGTGCCACTGGGCGTGAAAAAACAGTTGCTGGGGGAAGTGCTCAAAGTGTCCGAATATTATTGCAAGAGGACAAAGTGGGTTTTACTTTGTGTGATGTAATCCTGGCTCGCGGTAATAAGAATATACTCTGGTACAAACACCACTGGGAAGCCAACTACATTCTACAGGGGCGTGGAAAAGTCCTGGATCTTTCGACCGGAGAACAATGGGCACTTGAGCCGGGCGTGATGTATATCGTGGGCCCAAAAGATCGACACAGTATAGAGGCACTCACCGATCTTCATTTGATCAGCATATTCAATCCGCCACTTCAAGGTAACGAACAACATGATGTGGAAGGTACGTTACCTGCTTCTGGACCCTTGCCACCCGGGATGGCTACAAACGAGGTTTCGAGTTGAGTGTAAGTAACCCACTGTGTCAGACTGGTTTTTCACGAAAAAATAAAAGATAACAAGGCAACAGGACTGTCGGGCACCTTGCGTAGTTTATTTACTTTCAGGTCGTCTTTTTGATATTGTCCGAAAGCTACTTGACCGTGATACAGGTGCATGGTGCATGGTTTGCTACCTTGTGCGACACGCTGCCACGAAACAGCCCCTTTATTTTGCTCAACCCACGCGAACCCATCACCACGCAGTCTATATTTTCTTCGTCGATACAACGAAGGATGCTATCGGCCGGATCACCACTATCAAGTCTGGCGTCGATTTTCTTCAGGCCCTTTTGCTTTGCACGACCCCTTGCCCCGTCGATAATATGCTGGCCTACTTCAACCAGTAAGCGTGGTGATATTTCTGAATCCTGGAAGGCTGATCCCGCAGCCAGATCGATCCTGTCGTCCCTTGAAAGCAAGCGTCTCGTCTCTGTGTCGACGTGTTTGGTCAGTCCCTCAACCTCGGCAAATCGTCGCAAAGAGTCAATGTTTTCGGAACGATGAAGTGCGTGCAATATAACAAGGTTTGCATCGTATTTTTTTGTCAGATCGATTGCGAGATTGAGCGCCTTGCTGGAATGGTCTGAACCGTCGATGGAACATAGTATTTTGTTAAACATTACAGTCTGCCTCATATCGCTAGTTAGCCAAACGGTACTATATCTGGATATCGTTTTAGGGTATTGATGCAGATCAACTGGGACAAATTTGTTCGCGAATGTCTCTGGTTTTTAAGGTATATCGATCTCTGCTTAAAATTTTCCCAGCAGTGGTCTAACCTGGACCTTGTAGCATCAACGATTGCTGGCATAGCCGAAAGATACTAGATGACGGCGACCTTGGAAGTGAGACAATGAATAGTGATGGCAGGTCACGGCATGTTTCTGGTGCCATGTTCTTTGAGAATGTGATTTTGGCTATGTTTATGAGCTGTAAAAATTATACAACATATATTCAGCTTAAAGAAACTCGATTGTCTGGTCATACGGACATCGGATATGGCCAATTTTCTAAAAATAATCCATTTTTCTCGATCGAACCAGTTACTATTACGAGTCGATGAAATAAATGTTTGGCAGGGATTTTTGCACGCAAGGAGTCGTACGACGAATGGTTGGTTGTTGTTTGGCGCTGTAATTTACAAGGTTTTGCACAGAAAAGGTATCCACCAGAAATTGGTGAGCTCCTCACCCAAGCTAGCGTTCGGAGTTACCATGTTTGACTAGGTATAATGGCGACGAGGTTGGCCCCCGCTGGCCTCAAACTACTATTTAAGCCCGGTACTTATTTCCGGATTTTCTTTGATTACTGCAAAGGATTGAAACCTTGAGAATAATAGCGTTATCTGATACCCACGGGTATCAGCCTGAAGTGCCTGATGGTAATATCTTGGTACATGCTACGGCTTTGGGTATCATGATACGGAACAATTACGTCATTCATCTGTTAGCAAAAAAACATGCGTATCCGAATAGCAACAAGACTGGATTGTGATGATATTTGCGGGGTTCATTTGTGTGCCTTTCCTGAAGGCGAAAGGGAGATAATTTCAAAACTCGCTATCAATCTACTTTACGAAGAAGCAACTCCTGAAACAATCTCCTTAGTGGCCGAAACCGAAGGCACTGTAGTTGGTCACGTAGCATTTAGCCCTGTGATAATCGATAACAATGAGAATTTGCAGGGCTATATTTTGGCGCCATTTGGCGTAAAACCTGACTATCAAGGGTTTCGCATTGGGTCAAAACTAATAGAAAGCGGCATTCAACAGTTAATTAAAATGGGGGTAAATATTCTTTTTGTTTATGGTGATCCTAAATATTACAATAGGTTTGGTTTCAGCGCCGATGCTGCCTATCAATACGCCGCTCCTTATAAGCTTCAATATCCATTTGGGTGGCAGGCAATCGTTCTCAACGAATGTAATGTTACAAAATCACCTGTAAAAATAGTTTGCGTCACCCCATTATGCGACCCAGAACTATGGTAACCACGCTGCTACGCACTGTTTTTTGTCTCCAGTAACTTGCGGTGTTAACATCCGGCCTGGGCAACACAGGCGGATATTTTTACGACCCTTAAGAATATCAGATTTCTCCTTTAGCAGACCATATTTGGTATTTGAAAATCTACCGAGTTATACTAACCGCGGACATAATTATCAAAATTAGTCGTATTTTGCATTCGCTAAGAATGGAAAAGCGAACGCTAGCTGAGTAAAGCTATAAGAAGTTCTTATGAAAAAATTACCTGTTTTATCAATCATGTTTTCAGCACTTATTTTAATCGCTCATAGCGAATTTACGAGTGCGCTCGATGGGAAAAATTCATCCGACGAACCCATAAAGGAAATCCATTCACATTCTTCTTATATCAACATGAACATCGATGTTGAACTTGGTGGGCTTGAAAAGGCAGCGGGCGAAGCGGCCCAAGGAATTGTCTTGATTGGCGAGTCACTCGACAATCTTGCCAGTCATCCTGAACTCACTTCGGAACAGCGCGAAAGAATGAATCAGGTATTGGGCCATATTGATCAACTTAGTCAAAGCCTATCATTAACAGTAAAACAATTGCCTGACACTGTGGAGAAAAGCATAATCCCAGTCCTCAACGCCGGGAGTAAATTATCAAACGAGATTAAATGGGTTGTTGTTGTTACGTCCATTGCAGTTATTCTCATTATCCTGGTATCACTTGCTGCCGCATATTATTTTGTATTAGCGCCTGGCACCAAAGCCGTTATTAGAACAACCAGAATACTGGATGAGTTAGCGAACACACTAAAGAAAACGGCCGAAATTGTAGAAACCTCAGGTAAGCAGAATCTACTGGCGATAGAAACCCTGCAGGTCATAGCAGATAGGCAACCTGCCCCATCGAACCAGGCAAAATCATAAACGTACCTGACCAAACTCTGGATGTACCAAGCATAGGTATGATCATGAAAGAAGGTAGAATTTATAAGAACACCATGTGATGTCATAGAATTCTCAAAATCTCCATCGGGCAATTGCAGACGAATTATCCATCATTGTGAGCGGCCGTTTCCCGAAACCCTTCGCTGACCTCCCGATTATGATATGGGCGCGCGTACCGTCAATGAACGAGCCGCACTGCCAATCGGCCCAAACAGTCCGGTGGTGGATACCGACAAGTCATCGAGGGTTTTACGCACCGATGGCAAATAAGCTTTTCCTAATTCGGTCAGAGCCAGTTTTCGCGGATTTCGGGAGAATAGCTTATAACCTAGGTTCAATTCGAGTTGTCTTATTCTATGGCTAACAGCTGCTTGTGATAGACAAAGCTCTCTTGCCGCTGCTGCGAAACTTTCATGACGTGCCGATGCCTGTTTCAATTCATGGAACATGGATTCGATGGACCAGCGTTTGGCATAGTCCGAAATCACCTGCTCAGCCGTCATCTCAGGTTCGGTGCTCAGCATCAAGCAGGCTTTCTTCCAGTGTCCACGATCACTCTTGAATTCACACCAGACCGCACGCACCAGGTGACCCTTCAGGAAGCGGGCTTTGACTACCTTGCTACGGTA
>CAYOGN010000223.1:0-15252 GCA_964403545.1 uncultured Gammaproteobacteria bacterium | reverse complement strand
AGCGAGACAAACGCGGTATTCGATTGATGGCAAACGGAAAACCCATAGAAATTGTATTGCACACCGCAGGAGAAGGCACCGAGGAAACCGATATTCTGGAACTGGTCGGGGAGAGTTGGGGCCAATTGGGCATCAAACTTCACCCCAAGCCATCCCAACGCGAAGTATTTCGGGAACGGGTGTTTTCCGGCGAAGCCATGATGGCGATGTTCAATGGAATCGCCAATGGCCTTCCCACTGCAGATATGAGTCCGGAGGAATTTGCACCAACGGATCAGACCCAGTTGCAATGGCCCAGGTGGGGACAGTATTTTGAAACCAACAAAAAGGTGGGAGAGGCGCCCGATATGGAACCGGCGATGAAACTGCTTGAACTTTATTATCAATGGAGCAAATCTGATTCCAGCGAAGACCGCAGTACAATTTGGCGCCAGATGCTTGATATTTATAGCGAGGAAGTATTCAGTATCGGTCTGATATGTGGTGTTCCACAACCAGTAGCAATTAATAACAGACTGCAAAATGTCCCCGCTAACGGGTTTTACAGCTGGTCACCGACGTCTTACTTTGGCGTCTATCACCCGGACACCTTCTGGTTCCAATGATTTGGTATGTCCTCAAACGGCTGTTGATGATGATACCAACGTTGTTGGTTATCAGCTTTATCGTATTTGTCATCATTCAGCTTCCACCAGGTGATTATCTTGAGACCTATATTGCCGAGCTGGAAAGTCAGGGAGAATCGGTAAATCCTGAAAAAATCGCATTTTTACGACAGGAATACGGGCTTGATCAGCCCTTTATGGTGCAGTATTACCACTGGGTCAGCGGCTTTGCCGTAGGCAACTATGGCTATTCTTTCGAGTATGACCTGCCGGTCAGTGACGTGGTGGGTGATCGAATATGGCTGACTATTCTGGTGTCCATCGTCACCATTATTTTCACCTGGATAGTGGCTTTTCCCATCGGAATATATTCCGCTACCCATCAGTACAGCTGGGGTGACTATGGCCTGTCCCTGTTCGGCTTTATTGGCCTCGCAACGCCCAACTTTTTGCTTGCATTGATCATGTTGTACCTCGCTAACATCTGGTTTGGTACCTCCATCGGCGGCCTGATGGATCCACAATACCTCGACCAGCCCTGGACCTGGGGCAAATTTAAATCTGTTCTTGAACACCTCTGGATACCGGTATTGGTAATTGGCACCTCTGGTACAGCCGGTATGATCCGGCGTATTCGGGCTAATTTGCTGGATGAGCTTGAAAAGCAATATGTACTCACAGGAAAAGCCAAAGGCCTGCCTCCGGGAAAATTGCTGCGAAAATATCCGCTGAGAATGTCGCTTAATTTCTTTATTGCGGATATTGGCAGTATTTTGCCCAGCGTGATTTCCGGGGCGGAAGTCACCGCTATCGTGTTGTCTCTGCCCACCACCGGGCCAATGTTACTGGCCGCACTGCAAAGTCAGGACATGTACCTCGCCGGAACGTTTCTCATGTTTCTTGCCGGCTTGACCGTAGTCGGGATGTTGCTGTCGGATTTACTGTTAGCATGGCTTGATCCCAGAATACGCCTGCAGGGAGAACTTCAGCAATGACCGACAATCATTATGTGTCTGAGGCACCGTTCGATCCGCAATCCATTGAACAGCTAACCGAGGGCCAGGAAAGATTCTATCTCGCATCCAGGCGCAAACTTATATGGTGGAAACTCAAGCGACACAAATTAGCCGTCTGGTGTGGGTTTATCCTGTTGTTGAATTATGGCAGTGCGTTGATTTCTGAATGGATAGCGCCCTATAACTATCAAAGCCGACATACCAGTCAAATCTATTCACCACCCCAGCGCTTGCATCTTTTTCATGAAGGTAAATTTATCGGGCCCTTTGTCTATGGCAACGATAGCCACCGGGACATGGAAACCCTGCGCAGAGTGTATACACCGAATCCTGATAAAGTAGAAAAAATCCGGTTTTTTTGCCGGGGAGATGAATATAAATTCTGGAGCCTGGTAGAGTCCAACTTTCATTTTTTCTGCCCCGCAGAAGGTAAAACGCTATTCGTGTTAGGCGCTGACAGACTCGGAAGAGATGTATTTTCCAGGATCACCTATGGTGCCAGAATATCATTGGTGATCGGTCTCGGTGGTATTACTGTGAGCCTGTTTCTGGCTCTGCTTTTCGGCGGCCTCGCCGGATACTACGGTGGATGGGTGGATTCGGTGGTGCAGCGGATTACAGAAATTATCCGTTCGTTTCCTGAACTGCCGCTTTGGATGGCCCTGTCTGCTATTTTGCCGGTGACATGGAGCCCCCTGCTGGTATTTTTCGGTATTACCGTCATCCTCGGCATGCTTGACTGGACCGGTCTGGCCCGTTCGATCCGATCAAAGCTACTGGCACTGAGAGAAGAAGATTATTGCACCGCCGCGAGGCTGATGGGCGCCAAACCCAGCCGCATCATTAACCGCCATCTTTTGCCTGGATTTTCCAGTCACATTATTGCCTCAGCGACGTTATCCATTCCTGGCATGATCCTCGGAGAAACCGCGTTGTCATTCCTCGGACTCGGCCTGCGCCCGCCGATAACCAGCTGGGGAGTGTTGCTTAATGAAGCGCAAAACATAAATGTTGTCGCACTTTATCCGTGGTTAATGCTTCCAGTGATTCCGGTCATCATCATTATCCTGGCGTTCAATTTCTTCGGCGACGGGTTACGCGACGCAGCAGACCCTTACAAATAGTCTGCTATAAATGGCCGCAACACTAGCCATAATCCTCAAGGGATATCCCCGATTATCTGAAACCTTTATTGCCCAGGAAATACTCAACCTGGAGTCCAGCGGATTTCAAATTACCCTGTTCTCACTCAGGCATCCAACCGATGGTAAAACACATCCGGTACATGATGAAATCAGGGCACCGGTAGTTTATTTGCCGGAGTACCTTTATCAGGAGCCCTGGCGTGTTTTTCGCAGTTGGATACGATCCCGGGGTACGAATGGTTATCGCCAGGCGCAACAGGTTTTCTGGAAAGACCTGAAGAGAGACCCGAGTTTCAACAGAGTGCGCCGCTTTGGCCAGGCCATGGTACTGGCGGCGGAGCTGCCGCCAAATATTTTCAGCCTCTACGCTCATTTTTTGCACACCCCCGGCTCGGTAACCCGATACGCGGCAATCATGGGTTCAATGCGGTGGGCCTGTTCAGCCCATGCGAAGGATATTTACACCACCCCGGACTGGGAAATCCGTGAAAAGCTTCAGGATTGTCATTGGCTCACCACCTGTACCCGGAGAAATGTAGAGTATCTTCGAGCAAAATGTGGCCTGCCAGGGAAGATCTCATTGAATTATCACGGTCTCGACCTCGAACGATTTAAAAACCTGGAGCCAAAATTCTCCCAAAATGATGGCTCCAACAGCGGTGCCCCGGTAGTCATTTTAAGCGTAGGGAGAGCAGTGGAAAAGAAGGGGTTTACAGGATTACTGAATGCCTTGAATTTGCTTGATTCGAGCATCCACTGGAAACTGAACCATATTGGTGATGGTCCATTGCTGGCGGAACTAAAACAGCAAGCGGAGGAACTGGGACTAAATCAGCGTATTGACTGGCTTGGTGCCCAGTCCCAACAAACGGTATTACGCCACTATCAGCAATCAGATTTATTTGTCCTCAATTGCTGTATTGATCGCCACGGCGACCGTGACGGCCTGCCCAATGTGATGGTTGAAGCGCAAAGCCAGGCATTGCCCATTGTTGCGACAACAATCTCCGGCATACCGGAACTGGTCGAACACGGGGTAAATGGTTTGTTAGTGGAACCGGGTGCAGTGGATGCACTTGCGCAAGCCTTGAATACACTGGTGACATCACCAACGCTGCGCCAGAAAATGGGGGATGCCGGGCGCACCAAAGTCCTGGAGCAATTTGATATGAAATCCTGCTTCTTCAATCTTGAGAAGATGGTGCAGAAACTGGTTGCCCGTTAGTGTCCGGAGTTATTGGTGACAATAGCCGTGGTCAATCAGAGGCGTCTGAAAACCGTGCCTATAGCCAGTATTTCGGATAGTGTCGCTTTGGATTACTGGATAAATTATTCACAACCAGAGCCACCAGCAGCATGATTATTGCCCCCGTTCCTACAGGAGACAACACAAACAGATAACCTGTGTTGTGTACTTCCGCACTGCCAATGACTGAAATTAACGCGGTAGCACCTCCCGGCGGGTGCAGGGTACGGGTAAAGTGCATGGCGACGATGGACAAAGAAACCGCCAATGCTCCCAATAAGGCAACATCCAAAGATAGATATTTATAAACAGTCACCCCGATCGCAGCGGAGATGATATGCCCTCCCAGGAGGTTACGTGGTTGCGAGAACTCAGCCTGCGGGGCGCCATAAATCAATACCGCAGAGGCACCAAAAGATCCCACCAAAAATAAACTATTGAGCAATTCTGCATGGGTAAACCTGCTCATAACTGAAACAAGATAAATGCCAATAAACGCGCCCAGCCAGGACCATGCAATTTTACTGAATGGCTTTCGTGGCGGGCCTGGTTCCCCACCTTTCATTCTTTTGAAAAATGCTTTGATCATGTCCGATTATAAACATCGAAAGACGTCAATCCAATGATCAGGCAGCAGTACTCAATCTCGTATCGTAGGCTAATACCGGACCCAAGCAGCGCTCCACCCCGGAAACGGTCATTGATTTTCTGACCGCGTATTCCTCAACCTGATCCTGTCCTACTTTGCTGACTCCAAAGTATCTGCTTTGCGGGTGCGAGAAGTAATATCCGCTGACAGATGCTGCTGGAGACATCGCATAATTTTCAGTCAACGAGACCCCGGTATTGGCATTACCATTGAGCAATCTGAAAAGTGTTCTCTTTTCGCTATGATCAGGACATGCCGGATAGCCGGGTGCAGGACGAATGCCAGAATATTGTTCCTTGATCAGGGACCTATTGTCCAGATTTTCATCAGGGTGAGGTCGGAAGCCAAGATCAGGTTCCGGTGCGTCGCCACGCAACGCGATAATATGGCGAATGCCATTTTCTGCATATGCATCGATTACCTTGTTGGTTTCTGCTCTGGATGCACCGACACAAGTAAGATGTGCGGCTGGTTTGTGCAATCCACCGTCCACCAGAGACCTGATCGTTTCCATTGTCCGACCCTGACCACTTCCTCCGGCACCATAGGTAACAGAAGAAAATTCAGGGTTTAAAGGCGCAAGCTGATCAATAGTATTTAAAAACGTACTGCTGGCCGCGCGGGTGGCCGGTGGAAAGAATTCAATCTGAATGCGACATCTTTTTATCTCTAAGCGAATCAATTGATACAATAGCAGTCCTATAAACAGATCAAATCAGGAATCTCTCCGAATTTGCCTCCCAGGAATAACCCGATGGATGTCTTTGCTACTCAACCCGCCGCACGTCAATGGCCGGCTTGTCAGCACGTATTCTTTGACTGTGATTCCACTCTGTCAAAAATTGAAGGCATAGATGCGCTTGCCAAACAGCCAGGGGAGCTGACAGCAATTGCCGGAATGACAAATTCCGCTATGGCCGGTGAGTGTGCTCTGGAGGATATTTATGAAAAGAGGTTGGACATGTTGCGTCCGACGCGCACAGAAATTGGCGCATTGACCGAAAAATACCGGCGGCACATTGTCGAGGATGCGGAACTGGTGGTATCAATATTGATGGAATATGGGATCCAGGTATATGTTGTCAGCGGGGGGTTGATTGAACCTGTTGAAGAATTTTCCCGGTCTCTTGGCATTCCAGCCTCCCACGTCCATGCTGTGCCACTCAAATATGACGAACTGGGCGGGGACTGGTGGCGCCGGGACTCCCCTGTCGGGGTGCACAACCATCAATCATATATCGGCGTAGACCAGAGTCATCTGGTGAATGCTGACGGAAAAATCCATGTCATAAAGTCAATTCTGGCGGGTAAAACTGGGCGAAGCGCATTGGTTGGAGATGGCGTCAGTGATCTTCTCGCGGCCGATGTTGTCGATTTATTCGTCGGATTTGGTGGTGTAACCTGTCGTGATTTAGTGGAAAAAAAAGCTGCAACCTATGTCCAGAGCGCGTCGTTATTACCCATTGTGCCATTAGTAATGGGTAGTATCGCCTTCCGAAAACTGGCTCCAGATCTCGTTGAACGCACCCGACAATTGTGTGCACGGAACCCGGTTTCCTTTCGGAGCCATCGGCAGGAAAAAAGTTTCCAACTTTGTTTTGCTTGATCAACCATTCTCATAACCAGGTTCTCATGGGTAATCAATTCAATAGCTATGTTTAATCTCCTGATTTTATGCAATCTGGGTCAGGACGGGCTCAACAGACTCAATTCTGAAAGCAGTATTCGCTATAAAGTTGAGGTTAACCTGTCTGACTCCGACCTTGGTGCTATTATTCATCATTACGATGCCCTGATCGTTCGTAGTAGTACCCCGGTCAGCGCACAGGTTTTAGAAGCAGGGGAAAAACTGAAGGTGGTCGCCTGTGCGGGCATTGATATCGATAACATTGATATTAATACTGCCAGCGAACTCGGTATCCTTGTCATGAACACTCCGCTGGCGAGCAGCATTGCTATTGCAGAACATACGATGGCAAGCATGTTGGCGGTGTGTCGTCATACTGCGCAAGCTCACGCTTCATTGTTGTCCGGGAAATGGCTACAGTCAGAATACGTTGGCATTCAGTTAAGCGGAAAAACCCTTGGTCTGATCGGTCTTGAGCGCACGGCCCATGAAGTCGCAAAACGTGCCAGCGCATTCGATATGAAAATCATTGCATACGATCCATATATTATCCATGACACCAGAGAACTGGATAATGTAAAACTTGTCGAGCTGGAGGAATTGCTGGCACGATCCGATATAATTTCCCTGCATAGCAGTCTGTCTGCGGAAACTGAAAATATCATCAATGAACGGACCCTGAGTGAATGTAAAGACGGCGTTATCATCATAAATCCCTCGCTGGCAAAATTAATAGATGATCCTGCACTGGCCCGGGCCCTCAACAAAGGCAAAGTCCGCGCGGCGCCGATTGACAGCTATAGAAACGAACCACTGGTGCAGGATCATCCATTGATTGGACTTGCCAACGTACTACACACACCGGGACTTGGCACCCGCACTGAAGAAGCACAACGTGACGTGGCGCGACAAGTGGTCGAGCAAACCATCGACGCACTACACGGTCGAAATTTTTGTAACAGTGTCAATATGCCTTTTGAGGTCGGGCCGGAATTTAAAAAAATCGAACCCTTTATTATCCTCGCCGCCAAAATTGGCGCATTACATTTTCATATGGCTGATGGACCTGTGAAATCCATCAATCTTGAACTCAAAGGGGAAATGGTCAGTGAACTCGCAAAACCTATCGCGACAGGCCTGTTAAAGGGATACCTTGAATTGGCCCTCCCTGATTCAGTAAATTATGTGAACGCGCCAACACTAGCCAACGAAGCCGGGATTCGGGTTTCCCAAAGAAAAGGACTAAGCGCCATAGACTATACAAATCTTGTCAGTGTTAAGGCAATTTGGGATGGTGGCGACCGAACCATCTCCGGCACCCTGTTTTCCGGTGAACATCCGCGTATCGTACAGGTGAGTGATTACCATCTTGACGTGGATCCTTCGGGGATTACGCTGGTCATGGTCAACGATGATACCCCGGGTGTCATTGGTCAGGTGGGAACCATTCTCGCCGAAGACAAGGTAAATATTGCTGAATGGCGGCTGGGTCGATCTCTTGTTGATAAAAAGGCGCTGGCATTTATCCAGTTGGATAGTGAGCCTTCAACCGATGCAATTGATCAGCTTGAAAAAATTGGTGCGATCAAAAAATTGAAAGTTATTAATTTGTAAGTAAGACATGAACCGCTGAAACGTGACTCTGAGGAAATTATTACTTGACCCCGGATACGTACTCATAGTACTTTAGCTCGGTACAAATAATTCGAAATGCTGTTTACGGTAATGATTCAAACGAACAACCCGATCCTGCAATCACTGGCACTGCTGCCCTCCGCGGCGGCTGTGGTGGTGTCTGTCGTCGTGGTAATAGAATTCATGCCGTAGCGGTCGTTAGACACTTAAATCTAAAAACCCTTCGGCGCAAGTCGAAGGGTTTTTTTTTGCCTTTCATCAATTTAAACCAACAACCAAACCATGACTGAAACAGCCATCAACGCCTCCCCCCTCACACAGCAGCAGTTGTCCGGGGCCAGGCTTCTTGTCAAATTACTTGAACGCCAGGGGATCACTCACATTACCGGTATCCCGGGCGGCGCCAATTTGCCGATGTATGACGCACTAACGGGTTCCAGTATCAAACATGTACTGGCACGGCATGAGCAGGGGGCAGGTTTCATTGCTCAGGGCATGGCACGCGCCAGCGGAAAGGCTCAGGTCTGTTTTGCCAGTTCAGGGCCCGGCGCCAGCAATCTGATTACCGCAGTCGCCGATGCCAAAATGGATTCGGTGCCGCTAATTGCAATTACCGGTCAGGTTCCACTGGCCATGATTGGCACCGATGCGTTCCAGGAAATAGACACCTTTGGTTTAATGCTCGGTATCACTAAACACAACTGGATGGTTCGCTCCGCTGAAGAGTTATTGCAAGTCATCCCCCGGGCTTTTCAAATTGCATTGTCAGGTCGACCTGGCCCGGTTTCAATTGACATCCCCAAAGATGTGCAAAAACAACTCGTTGCAGTGGACTGTTTGCCAGACCCCGGTGTGCGAGAGGCCGCCCCTGATTTTGAGAAACAGCTGATCGAATCAATGCTTCGCACTATCCGAAATTCCCGGCGGCCGATTCTGATGATCGGCGGCGGCATTATCTATGCCAACGCATCTCAGTCATTGCTTGAATTTGCCGAACGACTGGATATTCCGGCAGTACAAACGTTTATGGGACTTGGCATATTACCTTCTGATCATCCTCTTTCACTGGGTATGCTGGGTATGCATGGTGCCCCATACACTAATTTAACGTTGGAGGAATGTGATTTAGTCATTGGATTGGGGGTACGGTTTGATGATCGCGCCACCGGTAGAGTATCCTCTTTTTGCCCCAGGGCTGAATTTATTCACGTTGATATCGACCATAGTGAAATTGATAAAATCGTGCATCCATTACTATCCATTCACGCCGATGTCGGGAAGGTGCTGGAAACGGCCAATGGGATGCTTGTAGATAATCGAAGACCACTTTGGCGACAACGCGTCGCACAGCTGAAAAAAAATTATCCGCTAAACCTTGACGGTGAAGATGATCTGTTTCGTCCCTACGGTGCGATCAAAGCCATAGCTTCACTGCTCGATGATTCCGTCAATATCACCACCGATGTAGGACAACACCAGATGTGGGTAGCACAGGCCTACCCATTTAGTCGACCACGTCAATGGGCGAGTTCTGGTGGCCTTGGTACCATGGGATTTGGTTTACCTGCAGCCATCGGTATGGCACTGGCGCAACCCGATCGGAAAGTAATTTGCTTTTCTGGAGACGGCAGCCTGATGATGAACATTCAGGAACTGGTCACTGCGGCGGAGCAGGATTTGAATATAAAAGTTATCATTCTCAATAACAATCACCTGGGTTTGGTTCGCCAGCAACAAACATTGTTTTACGACAAAAACCTCTCTGCAGTTAAATTTCAACATAGCGTCGATTTTGCATTAGTGGCCCAGGGTATGGGAATAAAGGGTATCGATTTAGCAGTTTCAGAAAACCCGCTGGATGCACTTGAATCAGCTCTTTCGGAACGCGGCCCCCGGGTCATCAATATACCTATTAGTGAAGCTGAAATGGTATTTCCGATGGTTGCGCCCGGTGGTGCCAATGGTGACATGATAGTTGGACACCCTTCCTGAATGTAATCCTACCACTTACACAGGCATTGATTATCGACCGAAGGCTGTGGTGGAAACTCGTTGCCAAGCACTGCCGATAATTCGGTTTTAATTTGCGTCATCGAGGCATCGTGAAACAGATTCATTTTCTCGTGGGGGTCATTTTCCAGATCGAACAACTCACCCCATTCCGGTTTCTGTGGATACAACGTCAGTCTCCACCTTTCGGTGGATACCGACTGGTTGTATAGCTCCGGCTTTGTGGAGGGATGATACTCGCCGAAGTTATGGCTTCTTATCCGGGTTCTTTGGCCGGACAATAGCGGCATTACATTCAGGCCATCGAATTTTGCTGCCGCAGGAGTCACCGCAGCGAGCGCCAGCAATGTGGGTGCGAGATCAATATGATTGGTCAGCGCATCGACCGTTTTACCTTTCGGAATTTTTGGGCCCTGCATCAGCAGCGAGATCTCGGTAAGCTGTCGATAGGGTGGTGGCCCCTTATGCAGCAGCCCATGATCTCCCAGCAATTCTCCATGATCCGAGGTAAATACGATACAGGTATTCTCCGTCAATCCGTGTTTATCCATGGATGATAAAATTTGTCCGACGCCATCGTCAATCATCTCTATCATCGCATAGGTGTATGCAATTGCCTTGCGCATGGAATCATTACTTATACCTTCTGTGATAATCATCGAACCTGCTTCCAGATCCTGCCTTCCTGCCCAATATAATTCCCGAAACCCGTCTCCTGTTGGATAAAGCCCGGTATAGTAAGGGGGCATACGTTCAAGCTCCCCCGGCTCGACCACAGGTAATGGAATACTGTCCGGATCATAGCGATCGGCATAGGCCGCAGGCGGATCGAACGGATGATGCGGGTCAGGGTAGGAAACAAACAAAAAGAATGGCTGTTCCTTTGCGGCCTCCTGATCCAGGAATGCCACCGCCCGATCGGTAATCCAGCTGTTGTAATGGTGCTCAACCGGAATGGGAGATCGCCAGATTTCATCAAGATCTTTTGGTATCGGGTTCAGGGCGGAGGCTGGATCAAGCAATAGAACCGAATCAGGATAGTTATTTTTGAGCCAGTTTGCATAGTGTCCCGCCAAATGAGCGGTATCGGATTCGCCCAGCAATAAATCCAGTGTTTGATAGCCAAACAATGGTCCATTCCAGTTTTTTGATTCCGGACTATCCCAGAAGGCTCTTGAATCCGGCATCCTGTGGTGAGCAGGAGCCAGCAGTGGTTGCAAATGCTGCTTGCCAACACTATGGGTTCGATAGCCGGCCTCGGATAGATAGTGCGTTAAAGCAGGAGTCGACTCCGGTAGAGCCATGCCATTCATCACCAACTTGTGATGGCGTGGATACAACCCTGTTAACATGGTTGCCCTGCTTGGCGAGCAAATTTGCATCGGTGTACTGTGGCGGGTAAACCGCGTACCGGCGTCAGCGATGGAATCAATATTCGGCGTTCGGGCAACAGGATTGCCCGCACAACCGAGGCTGTCCGAGCGTTGTTGATCGGTACATATAAAAATAAAATTCGGTTGTGTCATCGCATTTATTTTACAAATCTGGCGGTTTATATCCACCGAACAGGGATTCTATGCGAGCTCCAGGGGCGAGGGCAACATTTTCCCTCCAGAGTGCCGAGACAACCTGCACACCTTAGATGCAATCAATGCACCCACCGATTAATTTTGGATTGACCAGTTCTATGCCCTCAAGGCAGGCACCCACAGCCTCTATTGAAGTCAAATTTCCTGGACGAATTGGTGATTCTATAGCTGAATTACCCTTTATAATCAAACCAGAATATCTCCTGATTCAAAATAAAATTTTTCGATGCCCGGTTCTGGTACGACTACACTCGCGTTTGCATTGAAATCCTCCTGGGCACTGTTGCTGGGATTCGGCATTCTGATGTTGGGCGATGGACTGCAAGCTACTTTGCTTGCGGTCAGGGCAGACCAGGAAGGATATAGCGCGACTATTACCGGCCTGATTATGTCGTCGTTTTATCTCGGCTTTTTATTCGGCTCAATCATGACCCCACGAATTATGGTACAGGTGGGGCATATTCGGGTATTTGCCGCATTGTCAGCAATGGCATCGGCGGCAATCCTCGTCCATGCAATATTTGTCCTGGTGCCCGCATGGATTGCCTTGCGATTTATTAGCGGCTTTTGTTTTGCCGGCTTGTACGTGGTCGCCGAGAGTTGGCTCAACGATCGTGCCACCAACGAAACAAGAGGGCAATTGTTGTCTATGTATATGGTTGTCGCCTATGTTGGTGTCGGCCTCGGCCAGCTTTTTCTTAATCTGGCTGATCCCGCTGGCTACACCCTGTTTATCCTCACATCGGTGCTGGTTTCGGTGGCTGTTATTCCTTTACTGCTTTCCGCTGGTTCTGCACCCGGTTTCGAAGAGTCTGTCAGTATCAGTTTACCCGAACTATTTCGAATTTCGCCGCTGGGAATTGTCGGGATGTTTGTGATTGGATTGGTCACCGCTACTTTTTTCGCGATAGGCCCGGTATACGGTCAGCGACTCGGGCTGGATCTGGAGAATATTTCATTCTTCATGACCGCCGCAGTGGTGGGAACAGTGTTATTGCAATGGCCCATTGGCGCCCTCTCGGACCGCTATGACAGGCGGCTTATCCTGACCATCGTTACCTTCCTGACCGCCGCTGCCGGGTTTGTTTGCGTAATTTTATCAACCGGATCGATCAATAGTCTTTTGCTTGCAGTTGGTGTATTTGGCGGACTTGCATTCCCTTTGTATTCTGTATGCATCGCATACACCAACGATCACCTGCAGCCAAATCAGATGATTGCTGCCAGTGGCACCCTGGTTCTGGTTGGTGGACTTGGTGCCGTTATTGGTCCCATTCTGGTGGCCAGTATGATGGACCTATACGGAAATTCCGCATTTTTTTGGGTTATGGGCGGCGCCCATCTGATAACCGGATTATTTGCACTATACCGAATGAGTCGGCGTCCAGCGGTGCCTTTGGATCAACAAGGCGGGATAACACCAACCACTATCCACCCTTCAAGTTGGGTAATTGAAAGCACACACCAACAAATGAAAGACAAAGCGGCGCCAGAAGACCAGTGAACGGGTCAAGACCGCGAAATACCTAACCCCTCCCCCTACCCCGGAAAACCGGTCACTCGTCGCTGTTCGCTACTATTAAATGACTACTTGATCCTCTCTACCAGGGTTTTTATATAGTCAGTTCTTGCAGCCACTTCCTCTTCCAGCAATCTTACTTCCTCTGCAATCAATTTACCGATATCGCCCGGAAAATTCCTCGACCTCATAATTTCCTCTAGCTCCGAAAGTGCATTGCGAAAGGACGCAGTACTTTCGTAGACGATTTCAGTTTTGCGCGTACCACTATCAACCATGGTTGATTTCTTGACTCGCGGAAAGCTGAACTTCTTGCTGACGGGAAGTATTGACCCGGATTTCCGATTATAGATTATCCGAAGAATATCTTTGTTATTGACCATATATAGCGCGAATCGGGCAATTTGCTCCGGGTTCTGAACGCCCATTTCTGTAAGTGCTGGAAACTTTGACATGGATTATCTCGTTTTGGTTTTAATGTAGCCTTATCGGTACCTTTATTCGTTAGTGCGCTGCTGCTATTTTTTCATCACCAATTTTCTCAAAACCATGGAGAATTTTTTGCGTATCTTTTTCGGCATCTTCCAGTGCTTCGATCGTCAGGTGACAGGCAATTTGATGACCGTCTTTCAGTTCACGTATTGGTACATCTTTAACGTCACAGGTATTTTCGATAGCCATCGGGCACCGATTGTAAAACGGGCAGCCAGTTTTTGTAATCTCAATACCCCTGGCAATACCCACAGCCATTTCACGTTTTTGCATGGTGTCTTCCAGCCAGCCAATACGAAGCTCCGGTACCGAGCTGATCAACAGTCGTGTATAGGGATGATAGGGCGGGGCCAGGACTTCGTCTGTGGGCCCCTGTTCAACCACCCGACCAGCATAAAGAACAACAATCTCATCGGCAAACGAACCGACCGTGGACAGGTCATGACTGATAAAAACGAATGATACCCCGGTTTTATCCCGCAGCCCGGTCAACAATTTAATAACATTGGCACCGACGATGCTGTCCAGTGCTGAAGTGACTTCGTCACACAACATTACTTCGGGGTTTGCGGCCAAAGAGCGGGCCAGATTGATCCGCTGCTTTTGTCCGCCGGAAAGTTCCATGGGATAGCGACTGGCAAACTCCGCAGGCAACTCCACCAGGTCAAGAATTTCGGCAACCCTGGCATGTTTTTCCTTACCTTTGATGCCGTGGTAAAACTCCAGCGGCCGTCCAATAATATCGCCAATAACCTGCTTCGGGTTGAGAGCGGTATCCGCCATCTGGAAGACAAATTGTATTTTCTGCAATTCTTCCAGTTTGCGATCATCGAGCGCCCCTTCCAGTTCTTTTCCATCCAGTATAATTTTCCCCCGGGCCGGCGGTAATAATCCGGCCATCACCCTGGCCATGGTAGATTTACCACAACCGGATTCACCGATAACACCGACAACGTGGCCATTTTTTACTTTGACTGAAACGTCCCGCAGGATAGTAGCCACTGGCTCTCCATCGACAATCCCGCCATATCCGGCGGTCATATGTTCAACTTCCATGTTCAGGGCATCTCGATCATGTTTGTCACTGACCATTTCACCCATTCCTGCCGTGGGTGTGGGTCGCACCGCAGCCATCAAGCGCTTGGTATAGGCGTGAGTCGGATGATTAATAATTTGCTCCACGGAACCCTGCTCCATCACTTCTCCGCTGTATAAAACCACGATATGATCGGCCACCTGGGCAACCACCGCCAAATCGTGGGTGACATAGATAGCCGCAGCATTTTCCTCCTTGATAACCTTTTTGAAGGCTTTCAATACTTCTATCTGGGTGGTTACATCAAGTGCTGTGGTCGGCTCGTCCAGTACCAGCAAATCCGGCTTGCCACATAATGCCATGGCGGCCATCAAACGTTGTAACTGTCCACCGGAAACCTGGTGCGGATAACGATGGCCAATCCGGTCGGGATCAGGTAGTTCCAGTGCATGATAGAGTACTTCTGCCCTCCTGGTCGCTTCTTCCTGGCTTAACACTCCATGGATAACAGCGGATTCAGTGACCTGTTCACCGATGGTGATTGCAGGATTGAAGGTCGCCGCCGCACTTTGGGCAAGGTACGCGACTTTCGCCCCCCGAATTTCGCGTTGCCGTAACGGCGCCATAGACAAAACGTCTTCACCATTCAGCAGCGCTTCCCCACCCGCAAATTCGAGGCCGGG
>CAYOGN010000222.1:0-13647 GCA_964403545.1 uncultured Gammaproteobacteria bacterium | reverse complement strand
GTTGGTGTGACCGACCGATCGATGGTGTGGAATACCGATCTTGTTGAAACATTCGAATTAGAGAATTTGCTGGAACAGGCAAAAGTATCGATTTTCGCAGCTGAAAATCGGCAAGAAAGCAGAGGGGCCCATGCGCGGGAGGATTTTCCGGATCGTGACGATGAAACCTGGATGAAACACAGTATGATCGCACTCGATGGTGTGGAGGGCGAACCCGAGATTGATTATCGTCCTGTTCATACCTGGACCCTGACCGATGAAGTTGACTATATCGAACCCAAGAAACGCGTATATTGAGTACTAATCATGGCAGAATTTACGTTACCCGCTAATTCAAAAGTTTCCAAAGGTAAACATTATCGCGACAAAAGCATTAAGCGACTGCGCACCATAAAAGTGTATCGCTGGAATCCTGATACGGGGGAGAATCCTCGCATTGATACTTATGAGGTGGATACCAATGCCTGCGGCCCGATGGTACTGGATGCGCTTATCAGAATCAAAAATACCATTGATACGACGCTAACTTTTCGTCGTTCCTGTCGTGAAGGCATTTGTGGTTCCTGTGCGATGAATATTGACGGTACCAACAGTCTTGCCTGTACCAGATCACTGGCCGAAATTGAAGGTGATGTCAAAGTTTATCCATTGCCTCACATGTCAGTTATCAAGGATCTGGTGCCTGATTTAACCAATTTCTACGCTCAGTATGCCTCGATCAAGCCCTGGCTACAGTCGGATAAATCACCGCCAGATCGCGAGCAATACCAGTCTGAAGAAGAACGATCCAAACTGGATGGCTTGTACGAATGTATTTTGTGCGCCTGTTGTTCGACCAGTTGCCCCAGCTATTGGTGGAATAGTGATAAATACCTTGGGCCGGCAGCGTTACTGCAGGCTTATCGGTGGATTGCAGACAGCCGTGATGATGCAACGGGCGAACGCCTGGATGAACTGGATGATGCCTTCAAGTTATATCGCTGTCATACCATCATGAATTGCACCAATACCTGCCCCAAGAGCCTCAATCCGGCGAAAGCAATCGCTGAGATCAAGAAAACTATTGTCAGCCGAAAACAATAGATTTTTACATTTATCTGAAAGGAGGGCTTTTCCTGGCCTCGGAATTAAAAAAAGTACTTTGGCGTTGTCGTAGGGGAACCCGGGAGCTGGATATTATCCTGGAAAGGTTTGTCCGACAAAACTTTGACCACCTGGGAGAATCTGACAAGGAACAGTTTGATCTGTTGCTGGATACCCAGGATCCCGTGCTGACCCGGTGGTTATGCCAGGATATTTCACCTCCGGATGCATTCAAACCCATTGTTTCGAAAATAGTCAGCCTCTATCCATGATTCCGGGCAACATCGGCGACTGAATTTTTAACTCCTGAAGGGAAGGATCCCGGTGATGAAAAATAGTTTTTGCTTTCCAATCCATATCGAACTGAATCATGGGGGCTATTTTTCTGTCTTCATAATACTGGTTCACGTTATAACGATATTGATACTAATCCTTTTCACTGGTAAAGCAGTTTTATTGATTGGGGTTTTTCTGGTTCTGGTTTCGCTGAAGTTATCCCTAGAGAGGCGCTCAACTCTTGCGCAATATCGCAACTTGATCGGGATGGATGAAAAACACTGGTTCCTGGTGGGGGAAGATGGCAAGCGGTCAATTATTATATTGAAACGGGCACAGATGATTGGGCCGTTTCTATTGATTGCGATACAACGTTTTGGTGAAACAACCCAATGGATAACGCGTTATGATGATCAAAAAAGAAATCACTGGCATAGAATGAAAGTATTTATAGGCTTCTACTTATCGTGAAATTTCTGGTATTTCAGCATATTGATTGTGAACACCCGGGTATTTTTCGTGACCTGATGGAGGCCGATGGTGTCTCCTGGGATGTAGTGGAACTGGATCAACAGGAAACTATCCCGAATCTCGATGGGTACGATGCATTACTGGTAATGGGCGGACCGATGGACGTTTGGCAGAAACAGGCTAATCCATGGTTAATTGACGAATTGGCGACTATTTCCAGCTGGGTAAAGGCCGGACGACCTTATCTTGGATTTTGCCTGGGGCATCAATTGCTGGCTGAAGCCATGGGTGGCACGGTCGAACTCGCAGATCAACCGGAAATAGGTGTGATGCCGGTAAGGGTGAATGAAAATGGTCGTTCACACTGGTTTTTCAGGGATTGCCCTGATGAAATTGTCACCTTACAGTGGCATTCTGCCGAAGTAACCCGATTACCCGCACTGGGCATTGCATTGGTGGAATCTGATTTTTGCAAGGTCAACGCTATGGCCTGGGGTGAATGTGCAGTTTCAGTTCAATTTCATGTCGAACTTACCGATCATACAGTAGCGGAATGGGGCGATATTCAGCAGTATGCCAATGCTTTAGATAATGCGTCAGGTCCCGGGGCGATGGCTGCAATGCAGATTGATGCTGACCGGCATATGGACGAATTTAACAGTCTTTCTACTATTTTCTATCGCAATTTCGTAGAGATGATTCATCGTACAACAGCAAGGTGAGCGTTAGCCTGGTTTGTTGCGCCAGCGCATGCGAAAGAAGATTTATTAAAGGTTCATAGAAAACTAACCTGTTCGTATGGTAGATTGTCTCCTCTTCAGGTAAATTGTGTTTGCATTGTGACCAAACAAGAAAATATTTTGCTGGATTTGGTTGACCGAAAAATTCTGCACTTTCTGCAGCATGATGCCAGCATGACAATCAAGGAAATTGCCGAAAAGGTTCATTTATCACCGACACCATGCTGGAAAAGAATCCAGCGCCTGGAAGAAAGTGGAGTGATTCGTGCCAGAGTAGCATTGCTTAACCCAAACATGGTGGATGCCAGTATTACCGTTTTCCTTGCGGTGAAAACCGACCGGCACAATGCGGAATGGAGTCAGAAGTTTTCCGAGGTGATGTCGTCATTTCCAGAGATAGTTGAAATCTATCGAATGAGTGGAGAAGTAGACTATTTGCTCCGGATTGTGGTGCCTGATATTCCAGCCTACGACGCATTATATAAAAGTATTATCGGTAAGATAGCATTAACCGATATGACTTCAATGTTTGCCATGGAACAGATGAAATACACTACAGCGCTGCCAGTGCTGGAGCAGGGTTGCAGTTAGTAAAAATCCCGTTTTATGTCTGCTGATTCGTTACCAACTGACTGCAGGCTCGCTGATTGCTGAGTCAGCCCTCGATCGATAATTTTATGGTAATTGATCCGGATTAGTGTAATATTTAACAGTAATAAAACCCGGACGGTTAGTTTTCAGTTGAAGCTGTATGATCAATGGAGTCTGAGAAATGATAATTATCAGTGCGACGGGCGATGTCGATCAGGGGATGGAAAAGATATTGACACATTTATTTTGAACTGACTTCGCGACCCTGATGTTTTCTGTATTTATTAGAGATAGTTGTTTGATGGTCTATTACTATGGCAGATGATCAAATATTTGATGTGCTTGGCAGATTCTCCGCAACCGGTAAAACCGGAACTGTTATGGTGGTATTTGACGATAACAGCCTTGGGCGGTTTCATATTGTGAGCGGGATGATCGCGACGGCACGTTATCGTAATAAGGAAGGGCAGGAAGCAATAGACGCGGCCAAATTAATTTCGGTTACCACAGCGAACTTTCATGAGAATTCCGATCTGGTTCGATCTGCTCAGTTGATTGGTAGTGGTATCAATAGCGAAATTGTTCGACAGCAGCCAGCACCCGTGCAACCATTGGCACCACGACGTCCTTCCGGACCGGTGCTGACCCACGTGATGCGTATCGGGATAAGCGAATTGTTGACTGAATCTATTGGTCCGGTTGCTTCATTGGTAATGGCTGATTTGCCGGAAGTGATTGGTATTGAGGCCGCAATCGATCAATTGTCAAAGGAAATCAGTGATGCGCGTGCGGCGACAAATTTCGTATCTGCAGCGCGAAATATTGCCAATCGCTAATTTAACAGGTCGCTCCATGGCTGGATCCGGGATAAACTTCTGGCTAAAAAGCACCAATTTTCTGTTAAAATTCGGGAATATCGCCGATATAGATTATAAAAATTCTAAAAGCGATGAATTTACCTGTGCTATTCCTGAACATTTACAGCAATGTCGAACATTCTTGTCCTTCACGGACCCAATTTAAACCTGCTCGGAATCCGGGAGCCTGGCCATTATGGTACGGTATGCCTTGACGACATTAATCAGCGCCTGGGTGAAAAGGCGATCGACGATAAAATTGCCCTTGATTGCCGACAATCCAATGCAGAGCACCAATTGATAGAATGGATTCAGCAGGCATCTGTTGAGAATATAGACTTTATTATTATCAATCCGGCTGCATTTACCCATACCAGCGTTGCAATACGTGATGCTTTGAGCGCGGTCCAGATTCCATTTATTGAGGTACATATTTCCAATGTCCACGCCCGGGAATCTTTTCGACACCATTCGTACCTGTCAGATATTGCTCTTGGTGTCATTGCCGGATTAGGCGTGCAGGGTTATGAATATGCCTATCAGTCGGCGGTAAATTACCTGGGCTCCCGGGAAGGCTCGAGCATTCAGCCCGAACTCGTTCGAGGTTCCTGATTAACCGTATGTTTTGAAATAGAGATATTGTGGATTTACGAAAAATAAAAAAATTAATTGAGTTGCTGGAAGATTCGGCACTGGTAGAGATGGAGATCACTGAAGGTGAGAATACCATTCGGCTGAGTAGAGCCAGTGCCATTGCAACCCCGATTTACCATCAACCCGGCAACAGCGCTCAAAGTGCACCGATTTCATCGCCAGACGCGCCAGCAGCAGAATCCCGGGGGCAGGATGGGGCGATGGCTGTCAGCACAGGAAATGTCGTCGAATCTCCGATGGTAGGTACTTACTACAACTCTCCGTCTCCTGATGCTGCTCCGTTTGTCCGGGTGGGTTCAAAAGTCAAATTAGGCGACACATTGTGCGTTATCGAAGCGATGAAAACTTTTAACCAGATCGAAGCAGAATCTGAAGGCATCATCAAGGCTATTCATAAATCCAATGGTGAGCCCGTGGAGTACGGAGAGCCATTGTTTGTCATTGACTAGGAATGATGGTCAATATCAAAAAGTTGGTAATTGCCAACCGGGGTGAAATCGCACTACGGATTCTGCGTGCCTGTCGCCAACTGGGTATCAACACGGTAGCTCTGTATTCTGTAGCAGATCGGGATGCAAAATACGTGCGTCTGGCGGATGAGTCGGTATGCATTGGTCCTGCGCAAGCGAGCGCCAGTTATCTTGATATTGCATCCGTCATTGCTGCCGCAGAAGTAACTGATGCCAATGCGATTCATCCCGGGTATGGATTTCTTTCGGAAAATGCTAATTTTGCTGAGAGGGTAGAACAAAGTGGATTTATCTTTGTCGGACCCCGGGCGGAGACAATTCGTATTCTGGGTGACAAAATTTCAGCCATAAAAGCGATGAAAAAAGCAGGTGTTCCCTGTGTTCCAGGTTCTGATGGTCCAATCCCCGACGATCCGGATGCAGCCATGGATGTTGCCCGTTCCATAGGGTTCCCTTTGATGATCAAAGCCACGGGCGGGGGGGGTGGCAAGGGTATGCGTATTTGTCGCGACGAACAATCTTTACTCCAGGCAATACAGTTAACCCGCAAAGAAGCTGCCGCCGCGTTTGGTAATGAAGTGCTATATATGGAACGATTCCTTGAAAAACCGAGGCACGTTGAATTTCAGGTTCTGGCCGATAATCATGGAGATGCTATTCATCTTTGCGAGCGGGATTGCTCCATGCAACGACGGCATCAAAAGGTAATTGAAGAGGCTCCGGCACCCGGAATTAGCGCTCGCCAGCGCCAGGAAATCGGCGATCGGTGCGCCGAAGCCTGCCGTCAGATTGGCTATCGTGGTGCCGGGACGTTCGAGTTTCTCTATGAAGATGGCAAGTTTTTCTTTATCGAGGTAAACACACGAATCCAGGTAGAGCACCCTGTTACGGAAATGATCACCGGGATTGATTTGTTACAGGAACAGATCAGGATTGCAGATGATCAGCCATTACGATTTACCCAGGAAGAAATTCATATTACGGGGCACGCATTTGAATGCCGGATCAATGCCGAGGACCCCGAAACCTTTGTGCCTTCTCCCGGCAAAATAACGAACTATCATATGGCTGGAGGCCCCGGGGTTCGGGTGGATTCCCATGTTTATAGCAATTATGTGGTGCCTCCATATTACGACTCCATGATCGGAAAGATCATTACCCATGGTATGAATCGCAGTGAGGCATTATCCAGAATGCAGGGAGCTTTGCAGGAAATGGTAGTAGATGGCATAAAGACCAATATTCCGCTACATCAGAAACTCGTCGTTGACCCTTGTTTTGTAGCAGGAGGACTTGATATCCATTATCTTGAAAACAAACTCGGTCTCTAGTGCTCCAACGCATAATGATTGATGGGTTGGACCACTAGTGTTCTTTCTTCAGGTAAGTCTGACTGTGGACAGGAATCAAGCTGACTATGTTTCGGATTACCTTACTGAACAGGGAGCGTTCTCTGTTACCTTTGAAAGCGCTGACGATGACGATGAATGTTATGACGCTGCTGTACCATTGCAACCCACCTGGGAAGTTCAAAAACTGACCGCATTGTTTGAAGGTGAATCTTGCCAGGAATCTCTGCGTATGGGGTTGTCGAACTATACCTTGAATCAACCGCCGTTATTCTCTGAGATCGTAGATGAGGATTGGGAACGGCGCTGGTTGAAGCAATTCAGGCCGGTAAGAGTCGGGACAGACCTTTGGGTATGTCCGAGCTGGATGCAGCCACCAGAACCGGAAGCAATCAATTTGATTATTGATCCAGGTCTTGCCTTCGGTACCGGAACTCACCCGACGACTCGCTTGTGTCTCGAATATCTTTCCAACAGCACGTTGTCTGGAAAAACGGTAATTGATTACGGTTGTGGTTCGGGAATACTGGCAATCGCAGCGCTGGCCCTGGGTGCAGATAAAGCCATCGGGATTGATGTCGACCCCAAGTCTATAGAAGCATCCATAAAGAATGCTGAAATCAACCACGTGGAATCAAGATTTTGTGTCGATTTTCCCGATCTAATAGATACTGTCCCTGGTGATCTGGTCATTGCCAATATTTTGGCTGATACCCTGATCACACTTTACGAGGAGATATTGTTGCTGACAAAACCCGGTACCATATTGCTGCTTTGCGGTATTCTTGCTCATCAGGAGCAGCGAGTGCGAAGGCACTACGCCAGTGAATTCCGCTTTAACCGTTTGCAAAAACAGGACTGGATTTTGTTGGTCGGCACTCGAAACTCCACCGGGTTTCTGAACCCGCAGTCATTACGTAAATAGGCCAATAGTGAGCGACAAACCAATCATCAATGATGTCCCTGTGGTAAAGAAGTCGATTCAATTTACCCGCTGTCCGTTTTGTATCGCTGTATTTCGTATTAGTCAGGACAAACTGCTCATCTGTAAAGGTGAAGTACGTTGTGGTAATTGCAGAGAAATTTTCAATGCCAATGATCATGCTGTGGTTCAGGATGAGGGCGGTACTTTTCGTTCCCGTGTTGCGCACGAAGATAGCATTCAGGATATTGATCAGACCATCGATCCGGTTCAATTTTTATCAGCACCGGGTTCGCTACAAGTTCCCGAAATCGAGAACGGGCAGTCGCAACAATCCAGTCCTTCAGTCAGTGACCAGCCTACGGCTCCATATTTTGAACCTTTGGCGGTGGACGAGGACGATCAGATAAGGATTGCTGATGAGACAGATACTGCTGTTACGCGAAGACTATCTGAACACGAAGAAAAAGAATTAGCAGTAAATCATGAGATTGATTCTGAGACAGAATCAGAGCTTGAAACTGAGGTTAAATTAGAGGCATATCCTGAATTGGATTGCGAAACAGGTCTTGATCAGGCAGTTCTCAATACCAGTATAGAGAGGCAATCAAGTGAACCAGAATCCGAATTTTCAGAGCCAAAAATTGATTTGGCTACAGATGCAACCATTGGCAACTGGTTTAATGCGGAACCTGACTCGTTACTGGAGAAAAATCCATTCCTGACTTCTCCCGGCCAATTGGAATCCGGAGATGCCCGACCCGGTTCGATAAATATGAATGGCGTGGACGAGTATATTGTCGACCGTCCCAACCCGATTATGGGCATATTCTGGTTTTTTATTTGTCTGGGATTCGTGATGTTATTGGGATTGCAGATCAAACACTATTATGTTGAAAAATATGCTCAGGACGAAAAATATCGCCCCGCTTTAAGTATGTTCTGCAAGGTTGCGAACTGTGAGTTGCCTGCCAGACGTGATCCTTTTCGCTTCACTATCACCAACACCCGTATCGATTTGCATCCTCAGGAACCGGGCGCACTCCGGATTACTGTTAAACTGTTAAACCAGGCTGAATTTGCCCAACAATATCCCGATCTGCGTTTGACCCTTACCGATCGTGTAGGCCGGGTGGTTGGCAGACGTAAATTCGAACCGGAAGCCTATCTCGGTCAAGATCAGCCAAATCAGCTTGAACCTCGTGTTGTTGGATCCGTAGTATTCGATCTTAGTCACCCCCATGAAAAGGCTGTGGGGTTTGTTGTCAACATTGTGCGAGAGTCATGACAAGATGCAAATAGGTGATTTCCAGCTGGATAACAATATTGCTCTGGCGCCGATGGCGGGGATAACCGACCTGCCTTTCAGAAGACTGTGCAGGAAGCTTGGTGCGGGTTATGTGGTGGGAGAAATGTTGGGGTCGGATCCGTCCTTGCGAGGCACTACCAAAAGCAGGCTGCGAGGTGTCCACAGGGAAGAGCCGACACCGCGATCAATTCAGATTGTGGGATGGGATCCCCAGGTAATGGCAGATGCTGCACGCTACAATGTTGATCAGGGTGCCTCAATCATTGATATTAATATGGGCTGCCCGACAAAAAAAGTTTGCAAACGGTATGCGGGCTCAGCACTACTCGCTGACGAATCCCGGGTGTTGAAAATTCTTGAAACCGTGGTGAAAGCGGTAACGGTTCCTGTCACACTGAAGATGCGTACCGGTGTCTCAGCACAGTTTCGTAACGGGGTCCAAATTGCGAAAATAGCTGAGTCTGCCGGTATCAGCGCATTGGCAGTCCATGGTCGTACACGGGCGTGCAAGTACAAGGGCAGGGTAGAATTTAATACGATCAGATCGATCTGTCAGGCGGTGTCAATACCGGTATTTGCCAATGGCGATATTTCGGATTTCGACAGTGCCCGTAAAACAATAAATTATACCGGTGCCGATGGTCTGATGATCGGCAGAGGCGCTCATGGTGCCCCCTGGTTTCCGGGCCAGCTCGCGCAATTTTTCGCTACTGGTCTGAGGCCAAAGTCACCGGATATTTCATTCCAGCGTGAGATCGTACTGGAGCACCTCGATGCAATTTATCAATTTTATGGAACCGGGCGGGGTGTGAGAATAGCCAGAAAACATATAAAATGGTACACGAAAAATTACCCTGATTCAGGCAATCTTCGTAGTGCATTCAATTGCACCGAATCACCTGCTTTGCAAGCCCGTCTGGTATCAGATTTCTACCTAAATTTAACCAACAGTATACAGAAGGCCCCGGTTTGATTGAAACAGGAAATATCCAGAAGAGCAAAAAAATACGCAAGAAAAATAACAAGCTGGCGGATTGTGTCAACAAATCAATTACCAGATATTTCAAAGATTTGAACGGTGAAGAAGCGATTAACGTTTATCAGATGGTGATACAAGAGGTTGAAAAACCATTGCTCGAAGTGGTGATGAACTATTGTGAAAATAATCAGAGTAAGGCATCAAGGGTACTTGGAATAAACCGCAATACGCTCCGAAAGAAACTTCGGTGTTTCGGCATGAGTGAATAGGAGTTAGAGATGCAAACGAATCAAATCGAGACGGCCTTGATCAGTGTCTCAGACAAGTCGGGAGTGGTAGCGTTCGCCAGTGCCCTGCAGAAACGGAAAATTACCATTTTATCTACCGGTGGTACCGCGCGTCTGCTGCAGGAAAATGGCGTCGATGTGAAAGAGGTCAGTGAACACACCGGATTCAATGAAATTATGGATGGCCGGGTAAAAACGCTCCATCCGATCATTCACGGTGGAATTCTGGGGCGACCCGGAAAGGACGATGAAGCAATGCTTGAAAACGGAATTTGCTCCATTGGCTTGGTGGTTGTGAATTTGTATCCCTTTGAAAAAACAATAGAAAAGGATAATTGTAGTTTGTCAGATGCCATTGAAAATATCGATATCGGTGGCCCCGCCATGCTACGGGCTGCAGCAAAAAACCATGCCCATGCAACGGTCGTAGTTGATCAGCAGGATTACTCCAGGGTACTGGATCAAATGGATCAAAATGGAAATCAGGTAGATTCTGCTGTCCGGTTTGACCTTGCGGTAAAAGCGTTCGAGCATACTGCGAGGTACGACGGCGCAATTGCCGGTTATTTAGGTGCTCAGTTGACGAATGATAGTGAGCAAAGATTTCCCAGAACATGGAATACACAATATCTCAAGCGACAATCAATGCGGTATGGGGAAAACCCGCATCAGGCAGCTGCATTTTACGTTGAATCAGATGGAAATTCAGGCTCTGATATTGCGACTGTCGCCGCCGCAGAACAAATCCAGGGTAAGGATCTGTCATACAACAATATAGCCGATACAGATTCCGCCCTTGAATGCGTCAAACAATTTAACCAGGATTTCGCATGTGTAATTGTGAAGCATGCAAACCCATGCGGAGTTGCGGTAGCGGGGAGTCAGCTTGAAGCGTATGGACAGGCTTTCAGCACCGATCCGGAATCTGCCTTTGGGGGAATTATTGCATTCAATAGTGCGTTGCAGGAGGAAACCGCTGCAGCCATTATGGAAAGGCAATTTGTCGAAGTGATCGTCGCGCCGTCCGTTTCAGAAAATGCAAGACAGATTCTGCAGAAAAAAGAAAACGTCAGGGTATTAATCTGCGGTCAATGGAATGAATCCAGCATTCATTTTGATTTCAAGCGTGTCACCGGAGGTCTTCTGGTTCAGGAGTCTGACCAGGCATTATACGATAACCTAAAAGTTGTCACCGCCATAACGCCCACCAATGAACAGATGGAGAACCTGATTTTTGCCTGGAAAGTTGCCAAGTTTGTTAAATCGAATGCAATTATCTATGCCAACAATTTGATGACTCTGGGTGTTGGGGCGGGTCAGATGAGCCGAGTGAATTCATCCAGGATTGCCGCAATAAAAGCGGAGCATGCGGGACTAAGCCTTTCCAGTGCAGTGATGGCTTCAGATGCTTTTTTTCCGTTTCGGGATGGTTTGGACATTGCGGCGGAAATGGGTATATCTGCTGTTATCCAGCCAGGCGGATCCTTGCGGGATACTGATGTAATCGAGGTGGCCAATGAACACAAAATGGCGATGGTATTCACCGGCATGCGTCATTTCAGACACTAGAGACGAGAAACTACGGTATTTTTCATGCCAGAAATCACTAAATACAAGGTAGTTTTAAGCGGTACCGTTTTGCCAGATGAAGATCGTGAGCAGGTCATCAGGAAATTGAGTACGCTATTTCATTCCAAACCATCTTACATGGAAAAGTTGTTGAATGGTCAGGCAGTTGCATTGAAAAAACAGTATGGCCGTACTGAAGCAGAAAAAATATGTCGTGCTGTTCGCAACGCCGGTGCACAGTGCAAGCTTAAATTGATTCAGCAACCGAAGCTTGCGCTGGTTGAGGAAGAACTCCATTCACAGAGTAATACTGAACAAATCTCCGGTATTATTTGTCCCCATTGTCATGAGGAATGCGATAGCGATTGTCAGAGCTGTGACAATTGTGGCTATAGTTTTGTACGCAAAGAAGCGGACAGCGGGTTTTCTTATTCTGTAGGAGATGAAGAAGGAACCGTGAACGAGTCCAGTGATGATGAAAGTGTTGAAGAAGAATACAGCGAGAGTAGAGAAAAACTGAAGCGATCCCGAACAACGGAAATCGTTCGTTTTATCGGACCCAATGCAAATTATTACATAGCAAGATTCAGAAAACTGGGAACGATCAGGCATCCGAAATTCCGGGTGAGCTGGCATTGGCCTGCTTTGTTTGCGTTTTTCTTTTGGGCGCTTTATCGCAAAATGTGGTTCTGGGCAATTGCCAATCAGGTTAGCACGATGCTGCTAATGTCGTTGACCAGACCATCACTGTTGTGGGTGGTATTTGGTCTGGTATGGCCTCTATGTGCGAATTATCTATATTTCAGACATACCGCACGCCACGTCATGAGGCTGAGTCCTGAAGATACAGCAGAGCAAAAGCAGGATTATCTGATCAAAAAGGGGGGTGTCAGCAAATTGGCCCTGTGGGCAGGAATCGGCCTTACCATCACCATTTCCATGTTTGCCAGTAACAGGATCGCAACCGAGTTTCTGCAAGCATACAACGATCAGTACGGTACATCACAAAATGGAATCAGCCAGATGCGAGGTGATGGAAGCTTGTTGACCGATATTGGCGTGGCCGACTCTCAACTGGCCAAAACCTCAAAAGCACTGGGAGCACTTGCTACCAGCGTTAAAGTAATCATTGGGGCGGGAAATGAGGCGGTGATTTCCAGTACCCTTGCTTCATTGATGCAGAAATCTGACGCTGAAAAGATTCTTGATGCCTGGGGCAATCCAATATTCATTGAACAGGAACCAGGACGTCTTGTATTTGTTTCTATGGGTGCGGATGGTGTCGAAAAGACAAACGACGACATCCTGCAAATTGTTAATTACTGATATTTGTCTTTAAAGGGTTTGTGTTCTTTCATATTGGCAGTATATTGGTGTGACAATAAACATTAACAGGAAATGAAAGTTTTGGTTGTAGGGAGTGGTGGTCGAGAGCATGTGCTTGCATGGAAGTCTGCCTGCTCACCTCTGGTCGACGCCGTATACGTTGCCCCCGGCAATGCAGGAACTGCAGTTGAGAAAAAGGTCACTAACGTTGACATTGCAGTTTCAGATATTGAGGCTTTAATTACATTTGCAAAGTCTGAGAATATTGAACTGACAATCATCGGTCCAGAGGCGCCGTTGGTTGCAGGCGTTTGCGACCAGTTCCGGGAAGCCGGACTCGCCTGCTTTGGTCCGTCTGCCAAAGCAGCGCAACTGGAAGGCTCGAAGTCATATGCCAAGGAATTTCTCGCAAGACACGAGATTCCCAGCGCTAGTTACCGGAGCTTCACTGAACTGGATGCGGCTATCAGTTATCTTGATCTGGGGCAGTTCCCTGTTGTTATTAAAGCTGACGGTCTGGCAGCCGGGAAAGGGGTCGTGATAGCAATGGATCGCGATCACGCCGAAGCAACGATACGGGATATGCTCGCGGACAATGTATTTGGTGCCGCGGGTAACAGGGTTGTCATTGAGGAATTTCTCTCGGGACAGGAAGTAAGTTTTATCTGTGTGGTGGATGGCAGGGACATATTACCCATGGCCTCGAGTCAGGATCACAAGGCGGCATATGATGGTGACATCGGGCCCAATACGGGGGGAATGGG
>CAYOGN010000221.1:0-22711 GCA_964403545.1 uncultured Gammaproteobacteria bacterium | reverse complement strand
GAATTACGATACACGATACCCATCTGTGGCAGACCTTAAGGCGCGGGCCCGGAAACGAATTCCCCTGTTTGCATTTGACTATGTTGATGGAGGCATTGATCAGGAACATGGCAAGCAACGAAATCGTGACGCCTGGCATGATATCGATCTGACTCCGCGTTATTTGCGAGATGTTTCCCAGGCGGATTTGACGAGCCGGGTTTTCGATCATGAATATTCCATGCCCATCGGAGTGCCTCCCGTAGGACTGGGCAATATGATGTGGCCAGGCGCGGAAATAGCGCTGGCTGAAGCATCACAAAAAGCAAATATTCCGTATATTTTAAGTACATTCAGTACTACTGAACTGGAACAGATTGCCCGGACTGCACCGGATGTATGCTGGTTTCAGTTATACGTGCCAAGAAAAATAGAAGTGATGAAAGACCTCCTGAGCCGGGTTAAATCTGCCGGATTCAAGGTGCTGGTGGTAACCCTGGATATTCCTGTTGGTGCAAAGAGAAACCGGGAACTGAAAAATGGTTTGCAGCTTCCTTTCAACTTCACTCCTGATATTGTCTGGCAGTGCATGACTCATCCAAACTGGGCCATCCAGACATTGATCCACGGACAACCGGACTTCGTCAATGTTCTCCAATACAAAGAAGGCAAAAACGAAGGGCTGGCCCAGTTTATTACTAACTTTAATATGCAAGGGGTATCCCGGGAGCGGATTGAATTGATTCGCCAGCTCTGGGATGGTCCTTTGGTATTAAAAGGTATCCAGGACGAACAGGATATCAGGGATGCCATGGATATCGGAATTGACGGAATTATTGTATCCAACCATGGCGGAAGGCAGTTGGACGCTGCACCAACCTCAGTGGATTCCTTGCGTGCATTGCCGGCAGAGATACGGGCCCGGATAACGGTGATGGCCGATTGTGGTATCCGTACTGGTATGGATGTGATTCGAGCCCGTGCGCTTGGCACCGAAATGACTTTTTCCGGGCGTTCTTTTTTCTGGGGCATGGGTGCTTTGGGTCAGGAAGGTGCGAGTCAGGTGGTGGAAATTTTTCGCGACGAAATTGACCGAACCTTGAAGCAACTGGGTTGCGGTTCTTTCACAGAGATGGATCAAAGCTGGCTCAGTGGCAGATCAGATTGATATAGAGAAGCCCATAGGGCAATGATTGCCCGGAATATGTCGTGATTTTGTGAAAATTATCGAAATACTGTTTCCGGTTTTCTCGCTGGTACTGGTTGGTTACGTTTACGGAAGGCTGCACCGACCCGGATTGCAGGCCGTCAACCAGACCATGATGCTGGTATTTGTCCCGGCCCTGGCGTTTGATGTTATGTCCAATAAGGCATTTCATATTGTCGAGTATCAATGGCTGGCTGTGAGTGGATTAATCGTGGTGCTGGGACCGGGGTTGCTGGCGTGGCCAATGGCCAGAATCTTCGGTTATCCACCACGGGCATTTGTGCCCACAATGATGTTTAATAATTGCGGGAATCTGGGTTTGCCACTGGCGGTTCTGGCCTTTGGTGATGCCGGACTTGAAGGGGCGATCGTTTTGTTCCTGGTCAGCAATACGTTGCACTTTACCCTCGGTGCCTGGTTGTTTGGCGGCATTGTGTCGTGGCGAGGGCTGCTGATAAATCCGGTCATTCTTGCCACCATCGCTGGTCTGATGGTGAACTTCATGCGCATAGAAGTGCCGGGATTTGTCCAGCAACCAATTTCCATGATGGGGCAGATTGTCATTCCGCTCATGTTATTTTCTCTCGGCACGCGCATGATTACAGTCAACAGAGCGCATTTGAGACAGGGTGTGCTGGGAGGACTTTTGCGTCCCCTGATTGGCTTGACATGTGCCGGGGTGGCGATTTGGTTTATCCCATTGGAGCAGACCCAGTTGGGATTGCTTATTATTTTTGCTGCGCTACCCCCCGCGGTATTGAATTTCCTGTTTGCCGAGCAATATCAACAGGATCCGGAGTTGGTTGCCTCCCTGGTGCTGGTAGGCAATGCGATCTCCGTGGTCGTGATGGCTGTGGTTTTGCTGTTTGTTGTGTAGCTTTTATTGGTGCTATGATTCCGAAATTGGCAAATGCACTTTGTAACCTTTAATTTTTTAACCTAATCGAGAAATGATATGACAATAGCAGTAGGCGATGAACTTCCCAGTGTGGAACTTGCAGTAATGGGTGATAGTGGGCCAGAGGTGATCAGTACAAATGATATCTTTTCAGGCAAGAAAGTTGTCCTGTTTGCTTTGCCCGGTGCTTTTACCCCGACTTGCTCGGCTGCCCATTTGCCGGGGTATGTGGTGCATCATGATGCGATCAAGGCAAAAGGGGTGGATACAATCGCCTGCCTGTCGGTTAATGACGCATTCGTCATGGGTGCCTGGGGGGAAGCGCAGAACGTCGAAGACAATATATTGATGCTGGCGGATGGTAGTGGAAATTTTACCGAATCGGTTGGCCTGGCGGTTGATTTAACCGCCAGAAACTTCGGGGTGCGTTCTCAACGTTACGCCATGATTGTAGACGATGGTGTGGTAACCCACCTTAATGTTGAGCAGGGAGGAGAATTTAAAGTCAGTGATGCCGAGACAATGCTTCAGTTGCTGTGACACAACCGAACACTTTCGATCAACTACAATGGTTATTTGTAGCGGCCCATAGCTTCGTATACCAATAGCACCATAAAGTTGTAACTCGTTTAATACCAGACACTTCCATGATTTCACGAATTTTTCTTTTTCTTGGCACTAACCTGGCGGTAATGCTGGTTCTCAGTGTGGCGATCAGGGTTTTCGGCCTTGATCAATACGTTGGTGGAAATACCACCGGGATGCTGATTTTCGCATTTATCTTTGGTATGGCGGGTTCACTTATCTCGCTCGCAATGTCGAAGTCTATGGCAAAGCGTTCCACCGGGGCGCGGGTAATTGAGTCTCCCGCGAACGAAACCGAAAGCTGGCTGTTGAGTACGGTACAGAAACAGGCTGAGGCTGCAGGTATCGGTATGCCGGAAGTGGCCATATTCGACACTACCCAGGTGAACGCTTTTGCTACCGGAATGAAAAAGAACGAGGCTCTGGTTGCGGTCAGCAGCGGTTTGTTAAATACCATGACACGGGACGAAGCTGAAGCGGTGATGGCCCATGAAATAAGCCACGTTGCTAACGGTGATATGGTCACTCTGGCCTTGATTCAGGGCATTCTGAATACCTTCGTGATCTTCTTCTCCCGGATCATCGGAAATGTAATTGACAAGGCAGTATTCCGCAATGAGCGCGGGTTTGGCATCGGCTATTTTATCACTACCATGATCGCGCAATTTGTCCTTGGAATACTGGCCTCCATCATTGTTGCCTATTTCAGCAGGATCAGGGAATTCCGCGCCGATGAAGGCAGCGCCAGGCTGGCAGGAAAGCAGAAAATGATCGACGCTTTACGCCGACTGCAATCTCAGCACGAACCGGAGCAACTACCAGACCAACTGGCGGCATTTGGAATATCAGCGGCAAAACCGGGTGGGTTCAAACGCCTGTTCCGTTCACATCCGGATCTTGGGGAACGGATCGAAGCATTGCAGGGGTTGGATAACGCGATCGTGCGCTGATGAAGCTGACCGATATCAAAACCTGGGTAACGGTACCACCAACCGGTATTGGCGGTGCATTCTGGGTTATCGTGAAGCTCACCACCAACGACGGCATTGAAGGCATCGGCGAGTGTTATGGAATTCCCGTTTCCGGGAATATCGCCTGTGCGATGGTGGAAGATACATTCGAACGTTTTATCGCCGGAGAAGATCCGCATAACCTGGAAGCGATGTTTCGACGAGTATATTCTGCCGGGTTTACCCAACGCCCGGATGTGTCCATGATGGGTGTTTTCAGCGGTATTGAGATGGCGGTATGGGATATTCTCGGCAAGGCCTGTGGCCAGCCGGTATATAATTTACTGGGTGGGAAGTTTCATGATCGCTTGCGCACTTATACCTACCTGTATCCAAAAAATCTGGAGGATAATGGCCGGATTGATGAGAAGGTTGGTGATGTCTACCATGATGGTGATGCGGCAGCAGAACGTGCGCTGGAATACATTGAAATGGGTTTTACCGCCATCAAACAGGACCCAGCCGGGCCCTATAGTTTTCAGGGCGGCAGGGAACTGTCGCTGTATGAGTTATCTCGCAGTGAGTACAGTATCAAACGCATTCGAGAAGCAGTGGGTGATCGCGCCGATATTTTGTTTGGTACCCATGGCCAGATGACCACGTCTTCAGCCATTCGACTGGCAAAACGAATAGAACCCTACGATCCATTATGGTTCGAAGAACCCTGCCCACCGGACCAGATGGACGCCATTGGCAAGGTTGCTGCCGCGACTTCAATTCCCATAGCCACTGGCGAACGGCTAACAACCAGAGTTGAGTTTCATCAGGCGCTGACGGCTGGTGTTTCGATTCTGCAACCTGACATCGGTCGCAGTGGAGGTATCTGGGAGACGAAAAAAATCGCCGTTATTGCCGAACTTTATAATGCCCAGATTGCGCCGCACATCTATTGCGGTCCAGTCGCGCATGCGGCGGCGGCGCATGTCGGATTCAGTGCGCCAAATTTTCTGATTTTGGAAACCATTCAAACAAAATTCCATGACGCAATCCTGAAAAAGCCATTGCACTGGGAACAGGGCTTTCTCCATGCACCCAGCGAGCCTGGCCTTGGAATTGAGCTTGACGAAGAGGCACTGTTATCCCACCCCTATACCCCGGGGGGTAGATTGCATCTTGAAATGACGCAAACAGCACTGAGTTCTGTCAATAATAAGATTGTCACCGACCTGGAATAATAACCATCAAGCCTTGCCAGCAAGGCGCGCCTGGCAGGTGGCACCTCACCCCGAACAGGTCCAATCCAGTTGAATTTGTGATGATTAAGCGGACAGGATGCTAAATTATTTTCTGTAATTAAAGCCTATAAAATATAGACTTTATATTTATTAAAAACAATAAATTGAGATAAATACTTCTAGCTCTTAATTATATATTTGCTAGCTTTTTTTATCACTATTTCGCTGCAAAAAACCATCCATCCAGCGATCTGGCAGTATTCGTTTCAGCACCGCCATCACCCGGGTAGGCGTCGTTACCGGATAACGGACTTTTGGGCGTTTGCTTTCCAGTGCATGAACCACTGCTCTCTGCACTGCTTCGGGAGGTAAGGTGAATCGTGCTTTATCCATTTGATTCAGTCTCGCTTCCACGCTCAAATAGGTTTCACGGAATATGCTGTTGTCGCGGTCAATATTTTCCTGGAAGGCTGCAAAGGCATTCCGACGAAATTGACTGCTGATGGGGCCGGGCTGGATCAGGCTAAAGTAGACGCCACTACTGTAATGTTCCAGTCGCATGGTGTCGGTCAATGCCTCGAGGGCAAATTTACTGGCGTTGTAGGCGCCGCGATACTTGAGACAGATAAATCCGAGAATAGAACTGATCTGAATAACGCGCCCCTCACCATGGGGAAGCATCATCGGCAAGATACCATTCGTGAGTTGCTGGGTACCAAAAACATTGGTTTCAAACTGCTGCCTTAGTGCGGCCCTGCCAAGGTCGATTACAGCCCCTGGCTGGCCGTAAGCAGCATTGTTCACGAGGCCATAGATTCGACCACCGGATATTTCCCCAATATGATTGACTGCATTTTCGACACTGTCAGCGTTGGCAAGATCGAGTTCAATACCGTGTACGTTGGTGCCAGCCAGATTTTCTACATCGCTTGCTTTCCGGCAACTGGCGATGACTCGATATCCCCTGTCTGTCAGGCGCCTGTAAACCCACGCACCAATTCCGCTGGAGCATCCTGTCACAATGATAAATTTATCTGAATTGGGCAACTGATATAGATTTTATAATGATAGGTATTACCTATTAAGTTGTTTGATACAATCAATTAGATTAATAATGGTGATTGGTTATAATACAGCCATGTCACTATGGCATATCCGATAAACGTTTAATCAGGAGCAATGCAATGAGTTTAAAAGATTCAAAAACAGAACAAAACCTGAAAGATGCCTTTGCCGGCGAATCTCAGGCAAATCGACGATACCTCTATTTTGCCGCCAAGGCAGACATTGAAGGATATAACGATGTTGCAGCCGTATTCCGCTCAACCGCGGAAGGTGAAACCGGCCACGCCCACGGGCATCTGGAGTATCTGGAGGAATGTGGTGATCCGGCTACCGGTCTGCCTATTGGCCCGACCGCAGATAACCTCAAGGCAGCAGTGGCTGGAGAGACCCACGAGTATACCGATATGTACCCGGGTATGGCTAAAACTGCGAGAGACGAAGATTTCGACGAAATTGCGGACTGGTTCGAAACACTGGGAAAGGCAGAACGCTCTCATGCGAATCGTTTTCAGAAAGCGTTAGACGAGATGTAATCGCCTGGCAGGCGCCAGCAATATTGATTTTGTTGCCTGGCGCCTCGCTGATTATCCTTTCTGGGTGAAGGGAATCTTCATCTATAACCCGAATATCTTATGGCACATAAAGAAGGAAACCTTGAGGCACCGACCAGGCATCCGCTGGATTGGCGTAGTGCTGATTTTTACGATGAAAAGTCACTATTCACCGAACTGGAAAGGGTTTATGACCTCTGTCATGGTTGTCGACGTTGCGTTAGCCTGTGCAACGCTTTTCCAACCTTATTTGATCTGGTCGATGAATCATCTACCATGGAAGTGGACGGGGTCGACAAGGAAGACTACTGGAAAGTTGTCGATCATTGCTACCTGTGTGATCTTTGTTATCAGGTCAAGTGCCCCTATACCCCGCCCCATGAATGGAACATTGATTTTCCTCATCTGATGTTGCGTGCCAAGGCCACTCGATTTCGCCAGGGCAAGGTCAGGCTCAGTGAAAAAATATTGTCTTCCACCGATACGGTGGGAAAGATTTCCAGTATACCGGTGGTGGTGAACGGGGTTAACGCTGCGAACAGGGCGAAACCATTGCGCATGGTTCTGGATAAGGTGTTGGGGGTTCATCCGCAAGCAAAATTGCCGGTCTATAACAGTCAGACCTTGCGTAAAAGAATGAAAGGGAAAGATGAAAATGGAGCAGGGGAAATTCCCGCAGGTGAAACCACCGGTAAGGTCGCAATATTTGCTACCTGCTTTGGAAATTACAATGAGCCTGATCTTGGTGAAGACCTGATCAAGGTGCTGCGACACAACGATATTCGGGTGCGCCTGGTAGACAGAGAGCAGTGCTGCGGGATGCCAAAACTTGAATTGGGAGATCTCGATGCGGTCGCCAATGCGAAACAGGAAAATGTGCCTGAATTAGCCGGATTGGTGGATCAGGGTTGGGATATTATTGCGCCCGTACCCTCTTGCGTTCTGATGTTCAGACAGGAATTACCGTTGATGTTTCCTGATGATAAACAGGTTCAAAAAGTTGCCAACGCGATATATGACCCTTTCGATTACCTGATGCAGCGACACAAGGCTGGACAGTTAAAGACAGATTTCAAACAATCATTGGGAACCGTGGCCTATCACGTGGCCTGTCATCAGAGAGTACAAAAAATTGGTTACAGGACCAAACAATGCCTGGAGCTTGTCCCGGATACAAATGTTACGATGATTGAGCGCTGCTCCGGGCACGATGGCACCTATGGAGTCAAGACGCATTCCTATACCGCAGCGATGAAAATTGCGAGGCCGGTTGTGAAAAAAGTGAAGCAGGCGGAAGCAGATCACTATGGCAGTGACTGTCCGATGGCCGGGCGTTTTATAGAACATGGCCTCGATGATGGTAGCGTTACCGGGCATCCGGTTTCGTTGCTGCGCCAGGCCTACGGAATCCAGTAATAATAATGAGTAAGCTGCTACCAGAAGACTTGATGACCCTTGAAAAATACGCCCCGGAGCGGGCTGAATTTCGTCAGCAGGTGATCACTCACAAGAAGGATCGCCGGGTTTCCCTGGGCCCTAACGCAACATTGTACTTCGAGGACCGACTCACCATGCAGTATCAGGTGCAGGAAATGCTGCGCATCGAAAAGATTTTCGAGGCTGCCGGCATCGAGGAGGAACTGGCTGCATACAATCCGTTGATCCCCGATGGGTCTAACTGGAAGGCAACTTTTATGATCGAGTATCCGGACGAGGAGATCAGGCGCAAACAACTGGCTCTATTGATCGGTATTGAACGTCATATTTGGGTCAAAGTAGGCGATTTTGAGAAAATTAATCCTGTTGCCAACGAAGATTTGACCCGTGAAACCGCCGACAAGACATCAGCAGTTCACTTTCTGCGTTTCGAGCTGACCTCAGCCATGATCGAGGCGGCGAAAAACGGGGGTGAAATACGAATGGGTGTGGATCATGAAAATTATAGCTATGAGACCGGCGTACTGGGACAATCTATCGCTGAATCTCTGAGTTCTGATCTGGTGCTCCATCACTAGTGCTTTGGTATAAGTAGAGTGACCCTTGCCGAGCTTCGATATATCGTCGCGGTTGCCAGGGAACGACATTTCGGGCGTGCAGCACAGTCCTGCTTTGTCAGCCAGCCAACCCTTAGCGTAGCGGTTAAAAAACTCGAAAACGAGCTCAATGTCATCTTATTTGAGCGGGGAAAAAATGAAATAATGCTGACCCCCGTTGGGCAGCAAATCGTTGATCAGGCGCAGAGAACACTGGAAGCCGCCGGAAAAATCAATCGTATTGCTGCGAACGACGACAATGCAATGTCAGAGCCGCTGAGGATTGGCGTTATATACACAATAGGGCCCTATCTGTTACCGAACCTGATTCCGGCGTTACGGGATCAAACCCCCGATCTGCAGGTCATCATTGAGGAAGGATTCACCGCAGATCTAAGGGTCCGTCTCAAACAGGGTAGTCTGGATGCGATCATTCTGGCGCGTCCATTCAGTGAATCCGGGGTAGAGATTCTGTCGCTCTATAAAGAGCCTTTTGTTGTGGTATTGCCGAGTTCCCATCCCTGGAGCACAAAAAAATCCATCCGTCGGGATGAATTGGCCGAAGAAACCGTATTGTTGCTCGGCAAAGGGAATTGTTTTCGGGATCAAGTTCTGCAAGTTTGCCCGGGATGTCTTCGAATCGGTCATCAGGATGATCTTCAGAAAACGCTGGAAGGGGGGTCTATCGAGACCATACGTCATATGGTGGCAAGCGGTGTCGGGATCACAGTATTACCCTGTAGTGCGGCCGGGGCGGAAGAATATTCAAGACGATTATTATCAATCAAACGTTTTTCCGGTAAGACGCCATACCGGGAAGTGATACTCGGCTGGCGTAAGGGATTCCCCCGAACCGAAGCAATCGAGGCCCTGGGTCAGGCCGTTCTGTCTTGCAGGATGTCCTGTGTTGAAATGATTAAAAGCAAGTAACCCCGTTGACAGTTCGCCAACTAACATTCGCAATTTTTTGAGCATCCGTGTACGCTCCATATTTTTTCAGCACGACTTCAGAAAAATGACCAGGCCAGTAAATGTCGCAGTTGTCGGAGTAGGCTACCTGGGACGGATTCATGCGAAGATTTATCACGGGCTGCCACAGGCAAACCTGGTAGCTGTGGTAGATACCGACCGAGTCGCTGCGGACAATATAGGCGGCCAGTATGATTGCGCTGCACTGAATTCTGTCAGTGAATTGTTTGACCGCGATGCCATATTACCAATCGATGCGGTCAGTGTCGTGGTTCCAACCAGCATCCACCTGCCGGTGTCCCGGCCTTTCCTCGAACGAGGTATCCATATGCTACTGGAAAAACCAGTGGCGTCAAATGTGAAGGAAAGTCGGGAAATAGTTGCACTGGCGGAAAAGCACGATGCAAAATTACAGATCGGTCATCTGGAGCGCTTTAATGCCGGCGTAATGAAATTGGTTGAGTTGGCTTCGAGCCCCCGTTTTATTGAAGTACACCGATTGGGGAAATTTGCAGGGCGTGCCACTGATGTGGACGTAGTCACGGATTTGATGATTCATGATATCGATATTGTGCTGTCGTTGGTGCCATCGAACCTGAAGGAGGTGTCCGCCATGGGGGCCAGTGTGATCACCAATCATGTTGATATCGCTAATGCCCGGCTAGAGTTTGCCAATGGAACGGTGGCCAACGTAACTGCCAGCAGGGTGTCAAGAAATCAGGTCCGTCATATTCGGGTATTTTCCCGGGACCATTATCTGAAACTTGATTTCACGGACCAGCAACTGGAAGAAGTGAAATCTGTGTACCGTAACGATGACGCAGAGTTTCCGGAAATTATTGATCGAAAAATCGATGTCCAACCGCAGTTGCCGCTAAACGCTGAACTGGCCCACTTTATTCAATGTGTGCAGGAAAACAAACCACCACTGGTTGATGGCCAGGCCGGACTGACAGCGGTGGAAGTTGCTGAAATGGTCAAGCAAAAAATATCTCAATCCATGGATCCCCATTATGACTAAAGAACTGTTTAGAGAAGACGGTTATCTTAAAACCTGCGAATCGATGGTCACCGAAGTACAGGGCAATGGATTTGCTGTTGACCAGACCGTATTTTATCCCATGGGCGGAGGTCAGCCGGGTGACGTGGGGGAATTTAAAGTGGGCAATAACCCGCCGCTAAGAATAATTGATTGTTACAAGGACAAGGAAAGTGGTCTTCATCTACACATTGTGCAATCTGAAGATGATCTACCTGCGCCAGGCGACAGGGGTTCGCTGAATCTCGACTGGGAAAGAAGACATCGATTGATGAGAATGCACAGCTGTATGCATATGCTGTGTGCTGCGGTACCCGAACCCGTTACCGGTGGGGCAATCAGTGATGGCACCGGGCGTCTGGATTTTAATCTTCCAGAGCCTCCCGATAAGCAGTTGATTGAAGATAAACTGAATGCGCTGATTGCCAGCGACGCACCGATGACCCTGCGCTGGATTACCGACGAGGAAATGGCGCAACAATCCGAACTGGTCAGAACCATGTCGGTACAGCCGCCAAAGGGAGCGGGCAGGGTCAGGTTGGTTGAATTTGCCGGGGTAGATTTACAACCTTGTGGTGGCACCCACGTCGCCCGAACTGGAGAGATTGGCCCGGTCCGGATTCAAAGTATAAAGAATAAAGGTAAACAGAATCGAAGAATTACCATTGTTTTTGAACCTTGAGATGTGTTGTGATAACAAAGATTTCGGTTGATGGGTGTCTCTTGTAGTTGTGATTTATCAGGGAACAAAGGGTTTCTTTACGGTGTATATTTATAGGGGTTGATTATGGCAGGAGGTTGGGCAAAAGATGGTTCCGTTCAGGAGCAGATTGATGCCAGCGTCCAGGACGCGGTAAAGCGTATTCGTGACCAGATTCCAGTAGGGGAAAGCCTGCTGGAGTGTGAGCAATGTGGTGTATCCATCCCCGAAGCACGACGTAAGGCTATTGCCGGTGTGCGTCTTTGCGTACCTTGTCAGTCTACTGAAGATCAGGTGCAAAAATCCTTTAGCGGGTATAACCGGCGAGGTAGCAAGGACAGTCAGTTGCGCTGAGATAGCAATTGAGTTTGTATAGAACGCAATTGAATTTATCTCACCGGAGTTGGTTTAGCCCTTTGCATACCAACCATTGTCAATGTACAGGGCATTACCGGTAATAAAACTGGATTCGTCAGAGGCGAGGAATACGACCGCAGAGGCTACTTCTTCGGGTTCACAGATACGGCCCTGAGCATCGGCAAGAGCCCCTTCTTCCCATTCCTGCCCGGCAGCATCCAGTTCGCTGATTTCTCGTAACCCGTGAGCCGTTTTAACGAACCCGGGACAAACAGCATTGCAGCGAATTCCCTGGTCCCGGTATTCGGCTGATATGCTACGCGCGAGTTGCAAAACCGCACCCTTGGTCATACAGTAAATGGATTCCAGCGGGTAACCTAATTCTGAGGCGATAGACCCAGTTATTACGATGGAGCCGCCACCATTGTCACTCATTTCTTTTACAGCACGACGGCACACCAGAAATGCAGATCGCACGTTGATAGCCATCAAACGATCATAATCTTCTATTGTCGTTTCATGTAATGGTTTTACGGTAATGGTGCCAGCATGGTTGAATAATATGTTATAGGGGCCAATGCTCCTGGCAACTTCGTCGAATGCAGCGTCCACCTGTACGGCATCGGATACGTCGGTTTGTATAAATATGGCCTTACCACCATTTCCTTTGATCAGTCCAACCACTTCTTCACCGGCTTCTATCTGGATATCGAAGATGATGACAGTAGCCCCCTCATTGGCAAATGCAAGTGAGGTTGCCCGGCCCATTCCCGCAGCACCACCGGTGATAATTGCAGTTTTTCCGGCCAATCGTCCAGTTCTGGTGTTGGATTTTGTGATTTGTTTGCTTTCGTTGGACATAGTTATCTTCTATTTTGATTGTGTAAAATTCGTTATTTGACAATTAGTCGTGTACCGTTAGTCATGTACCTTTGTAAATTGCTTGAAAAAAATTGCGAACAATTCCTGTTGTGAAGAAATCTGAAGTTTTGCATAAATATTGCGGCGGTGAATTCGTACCGTGCCAACAGAAATGCCGAGGCTTTTCCCGATTGACTCTGATGAATGGCCTTCGAGCACCTGGGCAACAACCTGGATTTCGCGTGGCGTTATACGTTGGCCAAACAGTTCGCCCACCGTTTTTTCAATCAAGGAGTCTTCTTCTTTTTGTTCAACAGATTCTGATTCGCTAAAGTAACTATCTCCAACACCCTGCCAGTGACGTTGCGCCATGCTGGTTATGATTTGAGCGACATTTTCAAGTAGTCTGAATTCCCGTGCCGAGAACCGTGAATGCTTTTCCGATCGCATAAGGGAAATGACCACTGCTACGCCAGAGAAAAGGTAGAAAATATAACAAATTTCTTCCGCAAGGCCGGTACGCATATAGTAGGAGCGATAGTATTCACTTTGATAAAAGCGATCAGGAGCGATATTGCGGAGTCGGTATAGTCCGGGATCTGTTCTTTGGCTGCAGGCTTTGAAAAACGGATCCAGGAGATAAGGTCCCTTCAGATAATCGTCGACGAAAACAACTCGCCTTTTAACCGAGAAAGTGTGGCTCAGGCACAACGGTTTTTTTCGTTTGTAATACGCAAAAACCACTGAATTATCAAAATCAACGAGAGATGTCAGAGCGTAGATCAGGTTTCGGTGAAACCGGTCATCACCGATAGAATCGATGCACTGAGACAGCAGTTTTTCCCAGGTATTATTTTCCGTATCGGATGTTATGGTCCGTTTCGGTAGATTGGTCAAATTGTTGGCCCCAGCATCACCAGTAAGCAATTTTGCATATACAGAGTAATGCTACATACTGATTTGTATATGCTCTAAATAACAATAATTAGTTGATTAGTTGATTTCATATAGTATAGTGTGAATTCACATAACTCAAGAATAATGTAAAATCAAGGTATATGCTCTTCAGAACATAGTCTATGGTTGCTGTTACTTCATTTCGAAACGTCTCCAAATATTACGGAGATATTGCGGCTGCGCGTAATCTCAACCTGGATGTGGCCCCGGGAGAGTTTTTATCCCTGCTTGGCCCATCCGGGTGTGGTAAAACCACCTCCCTCAGAATGATTGCCGGATTCGATCAACCCAGTGAAGGAGAAGTATTCCTTGATGGTGAGTGTGTCAACAACCTGCCGGCTTACCGGCGACCGGTCAACATGGTGTTCCAACAATATGCGTTGTTTCCCCACCTCAGTGTCCTGGGCAACGTGGCATATGGCCTTAAGCAACGCTCGCCAAAACCGTCAACCAAAGCTATCGATACCAGTGTGAACGAGATGCTGGAACTGGTTCAGTTGTCTGGTTTCAACCAAAGGCGTATCTGGGAATTGTCGGGTGGGCAGCAGCAGCGGGTTGCGCTTGCCCGCGCCCTCATAAATAGACCCAAAGTTCTGCTGCTTGACGAACCGCTGGCCGCACTTGATCGTAAACTGCGTCGGGAGATGCAGATTGAATTGCAGAACCTGCAACGTAATGTAGGCATCACTTTCATTTTGGTAACCCACGATCAGGAGGAGGCGCTTTCTATGAGTGACCGGGTTTGCATAATGAGAGATGGCGACATTGTCCAAATTGGGAGCCCACTGGAACTATATGACCGCCCGAAAAACCAATATGTAGCGGATTTCGTAGGCAAATCAAATTTTCTTGAAGGATCGATCAAACGAATAGATAAGTCGGCAATCGATATCCGACTTGATTGCGGAATTATGGTGACGATGAATGCCGCAAACCAATTGAATGACCATCTATCCGGTGACCGAATTTGTATCAGTGTACGCCCGGAGCAATTGACTCTGGCAAGAGATGAAAAGGGGCTGCCCGAGGACTGTGTAATCAAGTCCAGAGCAAGGGTTATGAACCGTATTTTTCTTGGGGAACAGACAGAATATTTGCTGCGTGATGATCAGCTTGGAGACTTCCTTGCCTTGTCATCTCGCCGCAACGAACTCAGCGAGAGGCCATTTGAAACCAACGAAATCGTATTCGTGGCCTGGAGCCGGGACACCGCCCTGATTCTGGACGGTGAAGAAAGCGATTTAACAACCTAACTACTTCTAGATAACCAAGAGGAAAAAACGATGTCAAAACATTCAGATTTACCAATCACTCGCAAGAAATTTATCCAGGAACTGAGACGTTATGAGCGCGGTTCCATTAGTCGGCGCCAATTTCTCGGCGTTACTGGCCTCGGTATGGCTACTGCCGTCATGGGCGCTGCTGTACCAGGTTTGATGCCACGAAAATCCTGGGCTTTTGGTGATCTTGGTGATCGGCTGGTATTTTCTACCTGGCCGAATTATCACAATCAGGTCAATCTTGATGAGTTTACAGAAATGACCGGAGTAAATATTCAGGTCAATGCATTTGGATCAAATGAAGAAATGCTGGCTAAATTGCAGGCCGGTGGTACCGGCTGGGATGTTTTTGTACCGACCAACTATACCATTACCAACTATGTCGAACTAGATCTGATCCAGGAACTGGAATTGTCCAGGCTGCCGAATTTCGATGCATCAGCCAACAATCCAAAATTTGCCGGGCCTGCTACGGTGAACGGCAAGGTGTACTGTGTACCAAAAAACTGGGGTACTACCGGCTTTGTTGTCAATACAAATGAAATTGACAGCGGTCCTGCATCCTGGAAAGACTTTTTTGACGTCACCAAAGGCGCCGGATCCGGGCATACCATCCTGCATGACTATCAGTTGACTACCATTGGTGCCGCATTGTGTGCTCTTGGTTATTCATTCAATTCCATTGATGCCAATGAGTTAGCCGAAGCTGAGGCAGTTTTGATTGAGTCCAAGCCCCATCTGTTTGCCATCACCTCTGACTACCAGCCCGGTATGCGCAGTGGAGATGCCTGGATGTCGATCTGCTGGAATGGTGACGGAACGCAGCTTAATAATGATCTGCCGGAGATGGATTATGTGATTGCTACCGATGGCGGGGAGATCTGGTCAGATTTCTATGCTATTCCCAAAGATGCGCCACATCTGGATGCCGCTTATGCTTTTATCAATTTTATGCAGGATCCATATGTCCAGGCCCGTGAGGCATCGGTTCATGGCTATGCGCCAGCAGATGCACGTGCTATCGCTTTGCAACCGGATTCACTGGGTAGTGACCCTATTCTGCATCCTGCCGAAAATCTGTTGAGCGGCCTTGAATTTGGTGCTGCACAAACGCTGACCGACCCGATCCGGGCTGAGGTGATGGCCCGCTTCAAGTCCGCCTGATTCCAACCTGAATTTTAAATGATGGATAACGATGACAGAGACGAGTAATACCAACCGCTGGGTTACCGCCGCTTTGTTGGCGCCAACCACCCTGTGGTTTGTATTTCTGTTAATTCTACCGCTCATCGTTATCCTTATTTTCAGCTTTGGCGAGCGGGCAGCAGTAGGTGGGTACGGCGGGGGATTTACGTTTGAACACTATCTGAATCTTCCTGCGCGCCTGAAGGCATTCCAAAACACCATGACCTATGCACCAATTGGGACGGTGTTAAGTCTGCTGGTGGCCTATCCACTGGCCTATTATCTGGCCGTGAAGGTGAGTCGACGGTATAAACTTATTCTTCTGGTACTGGTGATTGTACCGTTCTGGACCAGCTTGTTAATTCGCACCTACGCCTGGATTTATATTTTGGGCGGTCGCGGTATTCCTGCTGTGCTGGAATGGATCGGAATTGAAGGTGTGCGTTTGATCAATACCCCTGGTGCCGTACTTGTTGGTATTGTTTATGGCTATTTGCCCTTGATGGTCTTTCCCATCTATGTCTCTCTGGAAAAGCTTGATAAAAGCCTGCTGGAAGCATCCAGTGATCTTGGTGGAAGCCCTTACAAAACTTTTATCCAGGTCACCTTGCCACTTTCCATGCCCGGTGTGGCCACGGGTTGTATGCTGGTTTTTATCCTGCTAATGGGCGAGTTTTTGATTCCGGCATTTCTCGGGGGTGGAAAGGTATTCTTCATCGGTAATGCAATGGTTGATTTGTTTCTGCAATCGCGTAACTGGCCATTCGGTTCGGCGGTGGCTGTGACCCTGGTCGTGATTATGTTGATTACTGTCAGTTTTTATATGCGAATGACCATGCGTAGTAATACCGGTCGTGATGAATCCCTGATGTAAGAGGGCTAAATACTGACCGTGCGAATTTATGCCATTGCCGTTTATCTGTTTCTCTATGTGCCCATTGGTATCATTGTCCTGTTCAGCTTCAACGCCGGGCGGCATGCCAGTGAACTTCGCGGCCTGTCCGTGCAATGGTATGGCAAGGCGCTATCCAACCCTTTTGTAGGGGATGCATTTTTTACCAGCCTGGAAGTTGCATTTATCGTCGCAATTCTGTCCAGCGTAATGGGCACGGCGGCGGCATTGGCGTTGCAGCGTTTAAAAGGACCTGTTCGAATTCTGCTGGACGGACTGATTTATATATCTGTCATGATACCCGGAATTGTCATCGGTATTGCAACCCTGGTGGCTTTGGTAACTGTGTTTGATTTTCTCAATCCCCTGTTGGCTGCGGCATGGCCGGAGGGTTATAAACCACCGCAACTTCATATGGGATATGCCTCGGTTATCGGGGCCCATACACTCTTTACCATGTCACTGGTGATCATCATCGTTCGTGCCCGCATAGCAGGTATGGACAGGTCTTTAATAGAGGCCTCAATGGATTTATATGCGACACCATGGCGTACTTTTTATCAGGTGACACTACCTCAGATTTATCCGGCAATTCTGGCCGGCTTTCTGCTCAGTTTTACCTTCAGTTTTGATGACTTCATCATTTCCTTTTTTGTTGCCGGGGCGAACACAACACTCCCTATCTATATATTCTCGTCTATACGACGGGGTATCACACCGGAAGTGAATGCAATTGGAACCATGGTACTTGTTGGATCTCTTACCCTATTGCTGACAGCACAGTACTTGATTCGTGATCGAGGTAAAAGTTGACCGAGTACAGGTGTTGGCGGACTAAGACACCAATGGGTACAACACAATGATTCGAGACCCTCGATATGACATCCTCTTTGAGCCAGTAAAAATCGGACCGGTAACTGCGAAAAACAGATTTTATCAGGTTCCCCATTGTACAGGCCTCGGTTGGGTCAGGCCAAGAATGCTCGCCGCACTGCGTGGGGTAAAAGCTGAAGGTGGCTGGGGAGTCGTGTGTACTGAGTATTGCTCAATACATCCGGCGTCCGATGATCTTCCTCACCCCTATGCCTCGTTGTGGGATCAGGGTGATATTAAATCCCATGCCTTAATGACTGAAGAGGTGCATAAACATGGGTCTCTTGCGGGGGCAGAACTCTGGGTTGGTGGTGTACGATCAGCAAACCTGTTTACCAATGAAACGGCGTTAGGCGTCGATTGTCGACCAAATGCTCGCGGGGTTCCATACCATACCCGGGCGATGGATAAATCCGATATCCGGGAGCTCAGGCGATGGCATAGAAATGCTGCTTTACGTGCCAAAGAAGCGGGTTTCGATATCGTGTATGTCTATGCTACCCATGGTTATTTACTTTCAAATTTTCTTTCGGCGCAGACAAATACCCGAACCGACGAATATGGCGGGTCTCTGGAAAACCGCGTGCGACTGGTTCGTGAACTTATTGAAGACACCAAAGAAGCCGTAGGGGATACCTGTGCGGTGGCGGTACGATTTTCGGCGGAGCAGGGTGGTGGTGGAGATGGTGATCCGGTGATTGGAGAGCACCGTGAAATGCTTGAAATGCTTGCTGAACTGCCAGATCTTTGGGACATAAACATCGAGGACTATTCCCTTGAAATGGGTGTATCCCGATTCGTAAAGGAAGGCTCCCTCGAATCATATATGTCCTACGTCAAGTCCATTACTACTAAACCGGTGGTAAGCGTGGGTCGATTTACTTCTCCGGATACGATGGTTTCCCAGGTAAAACGAGGCGTTGTGGACTTTATTGGTGCTGCACGACCTTCGATCGCAGATCCATTTCTACCAAAAAAGATTGAGCAGGGGCGGTTGGATGAAATTCGCGAATGTATTGGCTGCAATATTTGTTACACCGGGGATAGCAAGGCCACCCCAATACGTTGTACCCAAAATCCCACGATAAGCGAGGAGTGGCGGCGAGGCTGGCATCCGGAAAAAATAGCGAAAAAGGGGTCGAATTCATCTGTTTTGGTGGTGGGCGCCGGTCCGGCGGGTCTCGAAGCGACCCGCGCACTCGGTAAACGAGGCTACAGGGTGATGCTGGCCGATTCAGAACGGGAACCCGGTGGACGGGTAATACGGGAGTCCGCTTTGCCGGGTCTCAGCGAATGGGTCCGGGTACGGGATTACCGCGTACAGCAAATCTCCTCTATGACCAACGTAGAAATGTATCCTGAAAGTACGATGACAGCGAAGGATGTGCTGGCTACGGAAACGGATCATGTCGTCATTGCGACCGGCGCAATCTGGAGGGCCGATGGTGTGGGTATTCATTCCCAGACACCAATGGAAGAATATGGCCCTTCTGAGCAAGTATTCACCCCGGACGATATCATGGCGGGCCGTTTGCCCGTGGGCCCGACCATTGTTTATGACGACGATCACTACTACATGGCGAGCGTTATTGCCGAAAAGCTGAGGACACACAATGTGCCAGTCATCTTTGTGACCCCGGAAACAATGGTGTCTGCCTGGGGCAATATGACCTCGGAACAGGCCCGTGTACAAAAGCGACTGATTGAGCTTGGCATACGTATCATTACTACTCATACTCTATCTGCCTTTGATGGCCAGCGGGCTGTAATCAACTGCTGTTATAGCGGTAATGAACAAAACATAGAAACCGGGGCTATCGTATCGGTAACCTCACGTCGCCCCAATGATTCACTGTTCCATGAGTTGCGTAATCTCGTTCAGTTACAACCTGATTCTGCGCCAAAATCGATAACCAGAATCGGGGACTGCGAGGCGCCGGCAATCATTGCCGGTGCGGTATTCTCCGGCCATCGGTACGCTCGTGAGCTGGATACCGTTGTAAATCCGGATAGCCGAATCAGATATGATCGAGTATTCTACGAGGATCGTTAAAAGTCTGCTGCTAAAAAAATTCTCATAGAATATTTTTATCTCGTGTAGTTTATTTTATACTGGGATTCACCATATTTGACCTGGTATAACCCGTCATTATCGATAAATTAAGAAAATGAAGATCTCTGTCCTGATTGCTCCACTACTTTTGAGCATTGTCATTTGTACTTCGACTTTTGCCCAGGAAACCAATACCACGGTCAGGTTCAAACCGGAGAAACTGGATTTCAGGGGCGTTTTGGAGATGACCTGTAAACCCAAAAAATTAGTTGTTACCAATACTTCCGGGTCTAATATTGAAAACCCTGATTTTGCGGTGGAAGGTGCGCGGGAGTTTTCAGTTCAGAATGGGTTCAGGAAATGTCCGAATCCTCTGCTGCCAGGTGATACCTGCAGAGTGTATGTGGATTTTTGCCCGCAGCTTTATCGAACTTACAAGGCCACCCTGAAATTTTCTGGAAGCCAGACTGGCATTCCAATGATTGGTAGAGGGGCCACGGGGAGAGGCGACCGCTGATCGGGCTCAGGGTCACCGATCAATTTTAGCCAAACCCATTGGATGAACTGCTCTCAATTGTTGAACAGGTAAATTGAGCATGTGAACCAGTACTGCTAACCCATTAACCAATAATTAATACTTATGTCATATTTATTCACCTCAGAGTCTGTTTCAGAAGGGCATCCAGATAAAGTATCCGACCAGATTTCAGATGCACTGGTGGATCATTTCCTGGCGTTTGACAGGAATTCAAAAGTAGCCTGCGAAACGCTTGTGACAACCGGACAGGTAGTGTTGGCAGGTGAAGTCAAATCAAACACCTATCTGGATGTGCAAAATATCGCAAGAGAGGTCATCAACAAGATTGGCTATACCAAAAGCGAATATATGTTTGAAGGCGATTCATGTGGTGTGCTTTCAGCTATTCATGAACAATCTCCAGACATCAATCAGGGTGTGGAAAGAGCAAAAAAGGAAGATCAGGGTGCGGGCGATCAAGGCATGATGTTTGGTTATGCCACTGACGAAACTGATAACTATATGCCGTTACCCCTGGAGATTGCGCATTTGCTATTGCGGGAATTGGCGAGTCTGAGGAGGGAGAATACGAAAATCAGGTATTTACGCCCTGATTCAAAATCCCAGGTAACGATCGAATATGATGATGCCAACAATCCGGTCAGAATTGATGCCATCGTCATATCTACACAACATGATGACTTTGATACAGAAAAGAAAATGCTCAAAAAGATCAGGGAAGACATGATCAATGTATTGGTCCCGAGAGTAAGAAAAAAGCTCCCGCGACGGGTTCAGAAATTATTTAACAGCAACATAAAATATCATGTAAATCCGACTGGTATCTTTGTTATCGGTGGCCCACATGGTGATACCGGTTTAACCGGAAGAAAAATTATTGTAGATACCTATGGCGGTAAGGGCGCCCATGGAGGCGGCGCTTTCTCCGGCAAAGACCCCAGTAAAGTCGATCGATCTGCCGCCTATGCCACCAGGCACATGGCAAAAAATCTGGTTGCTGCTGGCGTATGCAAAGAGGTGCTGGTGCAGGTTGCCTATGCCATTGGGGTTGCCCGGCCAATGGGGTTGTTTATTGATACATACGGTACCGCTAAAGTTGACATGACCGATGGCCAGATCGCAAAGAAACTGGAAGATATTTTTGATATGCGGCCTTACGCAATCGAGAAACGTTTCCGCTTGAGAACGCCGATTTATACCGAAACAGCTGCCTATGGCCACATGGGCAGAGAATGTGTTGAAGTGACTAGGGAATTTACCAATGGAGCGGGGAAAAAGAAAAAGATCAAAGTCAGACTGTTTCCCTGGGAGGCGCTGGATTATGTGTTAAAGGTAAAAAGGGCTTTCGGAATTAAATAATTGCCAACGGGAGGGCCTGCAGTATTTGCAACTATACACAACAGATTTCACTCATCTGTCCCGATAGTACTGATTGACGGTCCATACTACTGAGGTCTGTATTTGCTGGATTATTAAATTGCAAGAAAAATAATTTTAATTCAAATATTAGTAATAATTTACATTTTAACGGGTTGCTGCAATCGCCGCCCATAGTCTTATTCACCGAACCCATAGTGCTCTCAGGAGGCAAATAACATGATTCGAACAGGCGCCGAATATAAAGATTCTATCCGCGACAACCGGGAAATTTATATCAATGGAGAGAAGGTCAAAGACGTCACTACCCATCCGCAATTCAAACCATTAGTGGATATTCGTGCCCGGATATACGATATGCAGCACGAGGAATCTACCCGTGACATTATGACTACAGAGCTTGAGGGTGAAGTCAATGCGATTGGCAATGCGCTTCCCTATACCCAGCAAGACTGGTGGGCCAAGCGACGGGCAACAGATCGGGTACTGGAAGAAGTAGGTGGCATCGTTACGCGTGTTGGTGATGAAACCGTGGGTGAAATGTGGTCGCTATACGACGGTCAGGATGTATTGAATGAAGTTGACCCACAGTTTTCGAAGAACATTGAGACGCATATACAAAAGGTGCTCAAGGGAGACATATTTCATGTCTCAGCGAATACTGACCCAAAAGGAGATCGCTCAAAAGCGCCGCAAGATCAGGATCCGGATATGTTGCTGCATGTGGTCAAGGAAACCGACGCCGGTATCGTAGTACGTGGCGCTAAATATGAAACTGCGGCGGCGTATGCAAACCAGGCATTTACCAAACCGACCATTGCGAACTGGGGGTCCGACGAGATGTCTGATTATGCGGTTGGATTTATCTGTGATCTTGGCTCGCCAAATCTAAAATTTATTTGCCGCACCGGTTTTGCCGGACGTGCTCCTGCCGATGATTATCCTCTGTCGAACAAGTTTGACGAAGTCGACACCATTGTTATTTTTGATAATGTCCTGATTCCCTGGGAGAACGTCCTGTTCTATCGACACACTAAAGCGGCTTCGTTTATTCGTGCAACGCTGCACCGGTATTCCGCATTTGCATTTGTCCAGAGAAATCTGAAGCTCGCCGATATGTTGATTGG
>CAYOGN010000220.1:0-12862 GCA_964403545.1 uncultured Gammaproteobacteria bacterium | reverse complement strand
TTTTACCAAAGCTGCCGAGTCACTTCATATGGCCCAGCCTGCCGTAACTTTTCAAATCCGTCAGCTGGAAGAGTACTTTAACACCCGCTTGTTCGACCGGACCCACAATCGAATCACCCTGACCGAAGCCGGAGATCTGGTAAAACGTTACACTGACCAAATCATCAGTATGTACAATGAAATGGATAACGAGGTCAGGACTCTCACCGGTGACATTCAGGGACCGTTAATTATTGGTGCCAGCACGACCATCGGAGAATATTTTATTCCCGGTATGGTAGGCACTTTTCAGAGCAATTTTCCATTTGTAAATATTCGCCTCCATATAGCCAATACTAACGGCATCATCCACATGGTAGAAAACAACCAGATCGATATAGGGATTGTCGAAGGCCCGGTGAATAACAAAAACCTGGTAAAGGAAGTAATCTGGAACGACGAACTGGTACTGGTTTGCGCGGTTGATCACGCGTTGGCACAACAGAATAAAGTGAACATTTCCGATATACTGGATTATCCGTTTATCAGCAGGGAAGAAGGATCCGGCACCCGTGAAGTCGTTGAAAACTACCTCACCAACCATAATGTTGCTCCCGACAGCGTCAACATCATCATGGAATATGGTAGCCCTGAATCAATAAAATCTGCGGTCACAGCAGGCCTCGGCATATCCATTCTCTCGGTGGCAACCGTGGAAAAAGAGCTGGCGTTAAATTTACTCGCCGCGGTGCCCCTGAAACCACCTATAAGGCGATCCTTTTCGATCGTTTACCAGCGTCAGAAGTTTCGTTTACAGGCGATAGAAGAATTCCTTTCTTTTGCCCATGAACATTGCGAATCACGTCGCCGGCAAATCGCGTAATATTCAGTCACTCCCTGATAAACTATATTCATAACCGTACCGTGCCGGTTATGACCGTCCAGTAGGTGCGCCCAAAGCGGACCTGTGGTGTTACTGCAATTTTTTTACCAGACTGGCCGGTCACTGACTTGTATTATTATCTGTCTCGCCATAGGATATCAGGCATGCCAAGAACAGATGAAAAATACCTGCTGGATCGTGATGGATACCGAAAGAATGTAGGCATTATTGTCTGCAATGATCACAATCAGGTGCTTTGGGCACGGCGTATCCGACACGACGGCTGGCAATTTCCCCAGGGCGGCATAGAGCCCCGGGAATCTGCCAGAGATGCTGCGTTTCGTGAACTATACGAAGAAATCGGGTTAGTAGGGAAAGACGTAAAGTTGCTGGGCAGTACCGACAAGTGGATGCGTTATGACGTCCCCTACGCATCCAAAGTAAACTATTATCGTCGTACACGCAGTTTTCGCGGGCAGAAGCAACGCTGGTTTATGTTTAAGCTGGTAGCCCAGGAATCGAGCGTTCGCCTCGATTTGTCGGAAAACCCTGAGTTTGACCATTGGCAATGGGTTGATTACTGGCGACCCCTGCAGCAAATCGTCGAATTCAAACGCTCGGTCTACAAACAGGCGCTGACAGAGCTTGAGCCTCTTCTTATACAGACTTCAGGCTATAAATTCGAAGATCCGGTTACGATAACCTGAAAGCAGCAAGCTGAACCCGTCAAACCTTGTGTATCAGGCCTTGTGTGTCGGGCTAGCCTGCGGGATAAATATCGATTTGTCGCACCTGGCCACTAATAAATGTAAAGGTCACACCCAATTGTTTAAACTCCAGCCGGTTTTTTCGAGTTTTTGATGGACCTCGATAAATTTTTTGTATCGTTTTCGGCGTCATCCCGAAACGTGCTCCCTGCACCGTCCTTACCAGAGCCGTCTGGTTCCCTGAGACCGCGATACGTTCTACAACCTTTTTCCCGATCAGCAAAAGGGTTGTGTCACCATCAATCTGGTAACCAAGTACTGTCGAGCGTCGAAGAACACCTTTCGTAGCAATCCTCGTCGGTGGACCCAGCCGATTCTTGACAGACTCAAGATCCTCTCCCAGTTTAACGCTTTGCAGGCCAACACCAGGAGCCATCACGATCTCGTTAACCATCAACGATAACAGTTGCTCCAGTGTAGGCTTACCCGCCGCCTGGTCGCCAACTGATTGCTGGGCAAGCAATGGGGTAGACAACAACAGCGTGGCCGACAACAGCGCAGCAATGACAGGGGGAATCAATTGAATCTCATCCGATATTGGTTTGATATACGGCTAATCTCCTGCAACCGCCAGGCTACGGACAAGCATCGAACCGGTTCGAATATTGCCTCGTGCGTCGACATCAGCCCCCACAGCGTCAATTGCCATAAATATATCCCTTAGATTACCAGCGATGGTGAATTCCTGCACCGGGTAAATCAGTTCGCCGTTTTCCACCCAGAACCCGAACGCACCGCGTGAGTAATCGCCGGTGACGGTATTGACACCATAACCAATTAATTCACTGACCACGAGGCCAGTTCCCATTCGTTCGATCAACTCCTTGAGACCACCGTCGATGGTGGGATCGACGGTTAAATTATGCACCCCACCGGCGTTACCGGTAGTCTGCAATCCGAGTTTCCTCGCTGAATAACTTCCCAGCACATAGCCATTCAATATACCGTCGGTAACAATATCCCGCGAATGGGTAGCGACACCTTCACTATCGAAGCTAGCACTTCCGGCAGCAGCAGGCAGAAATGGTTGCTCGTGAATTTTGATGCTATCACCAAACAATTGCTCGCCCTTGCTGTCCACCAGAAAACTTGCCTTGCGATATAAACTCGAGCCACTGATGGCTGTGACAAGATGGGATACCAGACTGGAGGCCACCGACGGCTCATAGATTACGGGGTAATTGCCGGTGCGAATCTTTCGTGCATCCATTCGGCGTAAGGTACGCCGCGCAGCTTCACGGCCGATATCTTCCGGATCACCCATGTCGGCCCGGTTGCGACAGGAGTCATACCAGTAATCTCGCTGCATAGCGTCTCCACTACCCGCAATTACAGAGCAACTGATGCTATGTCGGCTGCTACGGGCCAATCCGCGAAAGCCATCTGAATTGGCATATAAATCTGCGCCATGGTGACTCGATATCGATCCGCCTTCACTGTTGCTGATCTGTTGATCATAATTCAGCGCAGCCCGTTCGCACTGACGAGCAATATCAATCGCCTGATCCATCTCTATGTCCCAGGGATGGTAGAGATCCAGATCGGGAAATTCCGTTGCCAGTAACCCAACATCGGCGAGGCCGTTATATTCATCATCTTCGGTGAAGCGGGCGATATTGCTGGCGGCGTCTACACATTGTTCAACTGCGTTATCCGCATAATCCGTGGTATTTGAGCTGCCACTACGATGACCAAAATACACCGTAATTCCAAGGCTCTTGTCACGATTGTACTCTACCGTTTCAACTTCACCATGACGCACATTGACCGACATACCCTGGCCGTGACCGAGGGAGACTTCGGCCCCCGAGGCACCATTTTTCTGTGCTCTGGCGAGTGCCGCCCCGGCGATATCGAGCAGCTTCTGTTCCTGCTGACCGGAGGGTTCCGGTTGCCATAGTTCCCTGTTCATTGCATTGCCACTCCGCCCACTGTCAGCCCGTCGATACGCAGGGTAGGCTGTCCTACGCCTACCGGCACACTCTGCCCGTCCTTTCCACAAACCCCGACCCCGCTATCCAGTTCCAGGTCATCTCCTACCATGGACACCCGGGTCAATACTTCTGGCCCGCTGCCAATCAGAGTTGCCCCCTTTACCGGATAAGTGACCTTTCCGTTTTCAATCATGTAGGCCTCGGATGCCGAAAACACAAACTTTCCCGATGTAATATCAACCTGCCCGCCGCCAAAATTCACCGCGTATAGTCCTTTCTCTACCGAACTGATTATATCTTCCGCTTTGTCCTTGCCAGGTAGCATATAGGTATTGGTCATACGTGGCATGGGCAGGTGCGCATAAGATTCACGACGACCATTTCCGGTAGGTGCCATTCCCATTAACCGTGCATTCAATTGATCCTGCATATAGCCTTTCAGCACGCCGTTTTCAATCAGTACAGTATTTTTCCCGGCCTCACCTTCATCATCAATTGTCAGAGACCCCCGACGATCCGGTAACGTTCCATCATCAACCACAGTACACAGACTTGATGCCACCTGCTCACCGATCCGACCACTGAATGCAGAAGTACCTTTGCGATTGAAGTCCCCTTCGAGGCCATGGCCAATGGCTTCGTGGAGCAGAATACCGGGCCAGCCGGGGCCCAGTACAACGGTCATTTCTCCCGCCGGGGCATCCCGCGCCTCAAGATTAACCAATGCCTGACGCACTGCTTCCCGGGCATAGTCACCGGCACGATCATGATCGATAAAATATTGCAGTCCATAGCGACCACCGCCACCGGAAGACCCCTGCTCGCGGCGTCCATCCTGCTCCACTATCACACTGACATTCATTCTCACAAGGGGTCTTATATCCGCTGCCAACAGGCCATCTGCGCGCGCCACCATAATGGTATCCTGAACCGCCACCATACTCACCGTTACCTGGATCACACGCTGATCAATGTCTCTGGCCAGCTGATCCAGCTTACGCAGTAGTTCAACTTTATCCTGATCCGCCATACTGTCCAGTGGATCCACCGGCTGATAAAGCGGGACAATTCTGCACCCATTACTCACTGAGACAGCGCCCTCCTTACTACCGCCAGCGGCAATGGAGCGTGCGGCTGAAGCAGCATCCAGCAGGGCAGCGCCGGTCAGTTCATCAGAATAAGCAAATCCGGTTTTTTCACCGGCCACGGCACGGACACCAACGCCCTGTTCAATGCCATAATTTCCTGACTTTACGGTGCCTTCATCCAGGACCCATGACTGGTGCCGGGAATACTGAAAATACAGGTCAGCATAATCGATACCCGGTGTCATGATCCTGCCAAGGGTCCGGTTAATATCCTGCTCTACCAATCCGGTAGGGTGCCACAGGGATTGTTGTGCAAGTTGTACAAGTTCTGACATAAATACGTTTCTCTATTCTATCTGCGTTGATGATAGCTAAATGGATTAAGCGTGTTCCTGAATTTCATCAGAAAATCGGGTGACACGCCGTCGATGATTGAGGCTCGGCAATTGCCGGCGTGCCCTGACAACTTCATTGAGGTCAATATCTGCCATTACCAGCCCAGTGCCGGACTTTTTTTCTGCCACGATCCTTCCCCATGGATCTATTACGATGGAATGGCCATAGGTAGAGCGCCCGCCTGAATGCTTACCGGATTGTGCAGCGGCGATCACATAACAAAAATTTTCGATTGCGCGGGCACGCAGCAAGCATTGCCAGTGCGCGCGGCCGGTGGTTACGGAAAATGCAGACGGCACCAGCAGGATTTCTGCACCTGCATTCACCAGTTCCCGATAAAGCTCGGGAAACCGTAGATCATAGCAGACCGAGAGACCAATTTTTCCGACTGGCGTATTGACTACCGCCAGCCGATCACCGGCCACGGTGTAAGCTGATTCGAGGTATTTCTCTCCACTCTCAAGTCGCACATCAAACAGATGAATCTTGTCGTAGCGAGCCACGAGTTCCCCTTTTGCGGAATATACCAGCGAGGAATTAAACACCCGCTCTGGATCAGCGCTCCTGATCGGAATGGTACCCGCAAATACCATAATCCGGTAGCGCCTGGCCGCAGCTTCAATAGATTTTTGAATCACACCCTGTTCGAATACTTCTGCACTTTCTCGCAATTGTTTCCTGCTGGTCTGCATCAGGGCAAAACATTCAGGCAGGTAAATTGCAATCGCACCCTGGTCGGCAGCACTGGCGATCAAATCCAGCGCGCTATCAACATTCTGCTGAATATTATCGCTGGAGCAGGTTTGAGCAACCGCTATCCTGGTCATCAATCGTTTTCCCTTTTATTCCTTTTCTGAACTGCCGGTGAAGGAAATAATGCCGTCACTACCAGCCATGGTAATCCTTAGTTGTCCTTCCTCAATATACGCAACTCTCGCCCTTTCCAGTTCATTGGTGAACAGCATCAGGGCGTCATTTTTGCGACAGCCGGAAAAGAAATTTCGATTCATCTCCATTCCGAGAGTGTTACTACCCAACAAATATTTTCCAGTCCAGCTACCGCAATTTGCGCTGACCCTGAATTTCCTGGCGGATTCGAATACCAGGGTATAACGATCATCTGCCGAGGCTTCGGTGGCACTATCAGAGCTATATTGGGTCAGTGTCCAAACCCACTGCTGGCGCATCAACATCTCCGAATTTACCTTTGCACGATCCGCTGCCTCCTCGATAGATTTACCGTTGGTCGGCCAACTGCCGGTAATTTTCTGGGTCCATTCGTACTCGATGCGAAGGGGCAGGTCATGTTCTTTTTTCGAGGCCGCTTCCAGGTTCCGGTGCAGAACCCCGATATCGATGGGCGGATCCGGACCCTCAAGTACCAGCACCACTGTTTGGGTATCTTCCAGGATATCAATATCAATCAGGGTAAGGCGGTGGTCACGAAGCCACTGCTGTAACACCTCTGATTTCGCTGCCCGATAATGGGCATTGAACAGAATTTTTTCACTGTAGAACCATAGAGGTATGGAAATAGCTGCGGTCAACACCAGGAACAGGAAAAGCTGCCGGTAAACAAAAGCCGCTGACTTCCTGCGCGTCGTGGCGGGCGATACGCCTACCGCCATAAATATCAATGCCCCGGCAAGAACCATGGCCACCAGGTTGGTCAGAAAAAGCACGACCGCCCTGATAGCCAGGTCCATTTCACCCGTAGTTGCCAGGATGCCAGCAGACGCTAATGGAGGTAATAGCGCAACGGCCACAGCAACACCCGGAATGGCACTACTATCTTTACCAGTTAACGTATAGGCTCCCGCAGCACCCGCCGCCAATGCGATCAGCAGGTCGTAGTAGGTAGGCCTGGTACGCGCCATAACCTGTTCCGGAATGAATACAAGCTCTGGAGAAAGCCAGGTGATGAGCGATGAAATGCACAAAGCCCCCAGCCCCATTAAAAAAACCATCCACAGTGCTGAATAGAATCTTCGCTGCCAGCCCATCACTACCGCACCAGCTGCAGCCATCACCGGATTCATCAGCGGAGCCACCAGCATAGCCCCGATTACGACCGCGGAGGAGTCGGATATGAGTCCTGCGGTGGCAATGATAGTTGAAAGAATGAGCAGTACACCCATCCGGATCAGATAGGGCAACTGGTTATCCTTACCGAAGACAAACAGGCCCTCCAGCACAGCGCGCCTGTCATCTGGAGACAGACCCCTGTCAGCGAGAATCTTTCGAATATCTATTTTGCGCATAGTCGGGAGATTTGATTGGGAAAGAATTGCTCTATCCCACATTCCAGATCATATCATGGTGATTTGAAACTTCCCTGCTATCCTGGTCTATTCCCGCAGTAGCTGACTACTGAATCGCTGAATCGCTGAATCGCCGGAAAGTAGTTTACCTGCCTATAACGGCATTTTTTCTACAACGAATAAAAGTAGTGATCGCCGACTAGTGCTACCAGTTTTGTGGCATCCTGCCAGCTGGGTTGTACATTCACCGAATGATAGTGGGTGGCATCGCCGACGAGGCTGATTTGGGCGCCATTAACGAACAATTTGGCAACCAACAATGCCTGGTTCCATGCCGCTATGTCATTAATCACGTGGTGACGGGGAGAGATAGTGGTCCAGCTGAATTGCTTGCGTTGCCAGACAACTTCGCAAATAGTGTTGGGATAGCGCTTGCTATGCACCCTGTTCATGGTGACCGATGCAATGGCTGCCCGACCCCGGGCCGATTCGCCACGACCTTCAAAGTAAATATTCATCGCCAGGCAACCCATCTCCTGGCCCGGAGATTCTACCGTGAAGTCAAATCCCCGGGTATTGTCAAAATCTGCCGTATGGCCACTGACATAAAATACGCAGAGAAAAGCGGCCACCGTTATTTTGATGCGATTTGCGGTATTGGTAATCAACATAGTGCTTTATTTGCACCAAGGCAGTGCAAAATATCGATAAATTGATGAATAAATGGCAAGTTGCTAGCTTTTCACCATTTCTTTTGCATAATTATATCGATGGATTACCCTAATTTCAATGACTCATGGGCACCGGAGCCATTAAGATAACTGATAGACCCAGATGATTCTATAACCGGCGCGTCCTGCCACTTCGGGCCAGAAGCCATCAGTTTCCCGCTTAAAACTCTCTGGTTGCCCTGAATTCCACCTCGGGCCACCGCTCCAGTACAAGTTGCAGATTGGCACGATTGGGTGCAATGTAGCTCAGCGTATTGTGCCCGTCCAGCGCCAGGTACTGTTCGTTTTTGCGACGGAATTCAGCTTCCATTTTACTGTCAACAAAACTGACCCAGCGAACAGTGGACACCTGGACCGCCTCAAAGCTGCAGTCAACGTTGTATTCGTTCTTCAGCCGATGGGCAACGACGTCAAACTGTAAAATCCCAATGGCTCCAAGGATTAAATCATTGTTAAGCAGTGGCCTGAAAACCTGGGTTGCTCCCTCTTCGCTAAGCTGGATCAGACCCTTCTGGAGCGCCTTGGCACGGAGCGGATCAGCCAACCGGACACGACGAAACAATTCAGGGGCAAAATTAGGGATACCGACAAACTTGAGGTTTTCCCCCTCGGTAAATGTGTCACCAATCTGAATGGTACCGTGGTTATGCAGCCCCAGAATATCCCCTGAATAGGCAGTTTCAACCTGGTCACGACGGGATGCGAGGAATGTGTGAGCATTATGTATGGTCAAAGTCTTTTTGGCTCGCACATGGCGAACTTTCATTCCTTTGTCAAAACGGCCGGAGGTAATGCGAAGGAAAGCCACCCGATCATGATGGGCAGGATCCATATTGGCTTGAATTTTAAAGACGAAGCCGCTGAATTTGTTTTCGCTGGCATCCACGGTCCTGGACTCCGTTTGCCGTGATTGTGGCTGTGGCGCATAGTCGACAAAATTGTCCATCAGTTCGTCAGTTCCCAGTCGATTCAACGCAGAGCCAAAAAAAACCGGAGTCAGGATACCGGCCATATAAGCATCTTGATCAAATTCTTCACTGGCGCCCTGGACCAGTTCAATCTCTTCGCGCAATGATTGCGCGGAATCTCCGAGTGCTGTATCAAGATCCGGATTTTTGAGACCAACAATGTATTGGTCTTCGGTAAATTTTCCACGACCCGCAAACAGGTGCGCAGTATCGTCATACAAACGATAAACGCCTACGAACGATTTACCCATGCCGATGGGCCAGCTCATGGGTGCGCAGGAAATTTTGAGTATTTCCTCCACTTCGTCCATGATTTCAATGGGGTCACGTCCCTCGCGGTCCATCTTGTTGACAAAAGTCATAATAGGCGTATCGCGCAATCGACATACCTGCATCAACTTTACCGTTCTTTCCTCCACACCTTTAGCAATATCGATCACCATCAGCGCCGAATCGACGGCCGTCAGGGTACGGTAGGTGTCTTCGGAAAAATCTGCGTGGCCCGGGGTATCCAGCAAATTGACAATACGTCCCTTGTAGGGAAACTGCATAACCGAAGAAGTCACTGATATTCCTCTTTGCTTCTCTAGTTCCATCCAGTCTGATGTCGCATGACGACTACTTTTTCGGGCTTTTACCGTCCCCGCAAGCTGTATCGCACCGCCGTATTGCAATAACCGCTCGGTCAACGTGGTCTTGCCTGCATCAGGATGCGAAATAATCGCAAATGTACGTCGCAATTTAATTTGTTCAGCGAGGCTGGTCATAAAATTAGCAGGGTATGGAAATTAATTTTCGTCGGAATGGGCGGGGCGCGATTATACGGGCATTTTCAGGGTAGAATCCACGACCCATTTCATCCCCTCTCCACCGTGCCACTGTTAGCCCTGAAAAATGTCTCCATTGCTTATGGTGACAACCAACTGCTTGACCACGCCAGCCTCACCCTGGACAGTGGCCAGCGTGTTGGCCTGATCGGGAGAAATGGAGAGGGCAAATCTACCCTGCTCAATATTATCAGTGGGCGTCAGATTCCGGATGAGGGTGAAATCAGGATCGAACCGGGCGCTACCATCGCAAATCTGGAACAAGAACCCAACCTCTCTGGAAAAGATACAATCTACGACACAGTGGCGATGGGACTCGGTGAAATCGGGGTATGGTTAGCGGAATACCATCGGGTCATCGAAGACAAATCAATGCCGCCGCAAAGACAGATGGAACAAATGGGCAGGCTACAGCAAAAGCTGGATGCGCAGGATGGCTGGCGGTTACAGCAAAGAGTGGAGAAGACTTTATCACGCCTGGGACTCCCCGCGGACGTTGCCGTACAATCATTGTCAGGCGGCTGGCAACGACGAGTATCACTGGCCAGAGCACTGGTACGTGAGCCGAGAATTCTACTACTGGATGAACCCACAAATCATCTGGATATTGAATCCATCCTGTGGCTGGAGGAACAGATTATTCAATTTTCCGGGACGGTACTATTTGTCACTCATGACCGGAGATTTCTCAAAAAGGTCGCCAACCAGATAGTCGATCTCGACCGGGGAAAACTGGTGTCATGGATGGGAAGCTATGGAGACTACCAACGGCGAAAAGCCGATGCCCTGATCCAGGAAGCCCGCCAACAGGCTGAATTCGATCGAAAACTTGCCGCCGAGGAATCCTGGATTCGACAGGGTATCCAGGCCAGGCGTACCCGTAATGAAGGCCGGGTAAGAGCACTAAAAAAGATGCGTGTTCACCGCGCCGAACGGCAAAATCAAAAAGGCAAGGTGAAGTTACAACTTGATCGTGCTGAATCCAGCGGTAAGGTAATTATTGAAGCAACCAAAGTCAGCTTTCAGTATGGCGACAATAATATCGTAAAAGATTTTTCCATTCGGATCCTTCGTGGTGACCGGATCGGCATCATTGGCCCCAATGGTATCGGCAAAACTACCCTGATCAAATTACTGCTGGGAAACATTGAACCTGATAGTGGCAGCATTCGGCACGGCAGCAAGCTGGAAACAGCCTGGTTTGATCAGCTGCGATCCCAGGTTGATCTGAACGCGACGGTGGTGGACGCCATCGGCGAAGGACGCGATCAGATCACGATTAATGGCAAAGAGAAACATGTGATCTCGTACCTTTCAGATTTTCTGTTCACCCCATCGCGGGCACGCTCACCTGTGCGCAGCCTGTCGGGGGGTGAACGAGCCCGGGTACTACTGGCAAAGTTGTTCAGCAAGCCGACGAATTTGCTGGTCATGGATGAGCCGACAAACGACCTCGATATAGAAACCCTTGAGTTACTTGAGGAAATGCTGCTTGATTTCAAAGGCACCTTGATTCTGGTAAGCCATGATCGTGAATTTATGGATAACGTGGTCACCAGCACCCTGGCACTGGAAGGCAATGGCGTTGTGCGTGAATACGTCGGTGGTTACAGTGACTGGGAGCGACAGCGCCCGGTATCGGACAATGAGACTGTGGCCCGAAGCCCGCAGCTCAACGAAGTCGCTTCAGTACCCATTACGCCGACAAAAAGAAAACTGGGCTATCGACAACAACAAGAGTTGAGTGTGCTCCCGGAAAAGATTGATGCATTGGAACAACGTCAGGCCAGACTGACAGGGATCATTTCAAAATCCGATTTCTATCAACAGGACGGGGGGGAAATTGAAGCCACCATCAGCGAGCTCGACCAAATATCCGCTGAATTAGATGACTGTTATCATCGCTGGTCAGAGCTGGAAGCCTGATAACCGGAGCCCCATATTGGTAAACCTGCGATAGAATCACTTTTCCTGGTTCAGAATTACCGCTAAATAAACCCGATTCAGGGTAAACAAATGGCGCTGATCTGACGGCCATAATGTTTTTCACCAAGATGGCAACTGCGACGGTAACTGAAAAACTGATTCTGATCCTTGTAAGTGTCGTTGGTAAATCGATCTATCCTGGTCAAACCCCGGGCCTTCAGACGCATCTCAATATATTCAGGCAGATCAAAATGCTGTTTGCCAGTGACTTGATGAGGGCGAAAGCAATGTTCCGCTGCAACGGTGCTTTTCGATACAAAATCATCCCTGAAAGCCTGCCCAACCTCGTAACTATCCTGCTGAATAGCAGGTCCAATGGCGCAACGTAAAGACGCGATAGTTGCACCGTGAGCACACATTGCCGTTACGACGGCGTCGGTAATACCACCAACGGCACCCCTCCAGCCCGCATGGGCAACGCCCACCACCAAAGCCGATTCGTCAGCAAACAGTACCGGCGCACAATCTGCCCCCTGGGCCCCAATACAAATACCCGGACTACAGGTTACCAGCCCATCGGCATCAACAACACTTTCCAGATCATCACTCTCACCCACCACCCGAACCCTGTTGCCATGCACCTGGTGGTTGGTTACCAACACCTGGCCGCCAAGCCGGGCCATCACCCTGTTGCGATTTTGCTTTACCGAATCCAGATTGTCACCAGAAAACTGACTGCAGTTCAGAGAAGTAAATTCACCTTCCGACACCCCGCCCAGGCGGGAAAAAAACCCGTGGGAGATTCCGGAAATCGGCAATAATAAATCACTTTGTAAATACGGTACTGTCATCCGGATAATTCATAGATCAAACACAGGCAATCAGTCAATGCCCTAGCGACAACGCACAGCCTTGGCTATAATCCGCCCGTTGAACAATACGGCTACCACAGCCGTACTCGGGACCTTTCAGAGTCCCAGACCATGTTTGATAGTAGTGTAACCTCTATTTACCGGAGAGTTGGCAGAGTGGTCGAATGCGGCGGTCTTGAAAACCGTTGACTGTAACAGGTCCGGGGGTTCGAATCCCTCACTCTCCGCCA
>CAYOGN010000219.1:0-8649 GCA_964403545.1 uncultured Gammaproteobacteria bacterium | reverse complement strand
CGAAGCCGAGTTCATGACCAGGTAGAACTGCGCAACAAACAATATGCAACCATTGAGCAACAGATAACCCAGCTAAAAGAAGAGCTTGAATTGGGCGATCTGAAGAAATCCCAGCAACTGGAACAAAGCATTATCAATGGCCTCAATAAAATTCGTGGCCTTTCAAGCCAGCGCCGACAGAAAGTAATCAATGAAATTGAGGTTTTGCAACCAAAGATCAAAAAACTTTTATCTTGGCGTCATTGGGGAACCCTCAAATCCAGGGAAAAAATCATTGAAGAGATCAAAAATTTACCCGGCACCGAGAAAAATCTGGACAAGATAGCTTCGCGGATCAAACAAGCTCGAGCGCAATGGAAAGAGTGGGACAATTCTGGTGAAGGAGGTGATAATCAGCTTTATAAGAAATTCGATACGGCCTGCTGCAAGGCCTACGAGCCTTGCAAGGCCCTGTTCGAACAGCAACGAAAACAAAGAATACAGGCGAGTCAGGCCAGAACCGAAATTTGCCAAAAACTGGAAGATGAATACAACAGGATTGACTGGCGAAACCCGGAGTGGAAAAAACTGCAAAATCTGATTCGTGAACAGCAATCGCATTGGCGCAAAGCTGGAGGTGCCGAATACAGGGACCGGAAGCCTTTACAGAAACGATTTGATTTGATTCTTGAAAAATATGATGGCCCGCTGGATCGAGAACACAAGCGTAATTTTGCACAGCGCAAAGACCTGATTGCCGAGATTAACACTCTGACCACGCTCGAAGATTCCCGCAAAGCGATTGCTGACTTGCAACTACTGAAGAAAAAATGGCAGGTAACCGTATCTGGAAAGCGTAGCAAGGAGCAATCGGTATGGAAACAGTTTACTGCGGCATGTGATGCTGTCTACGACAAATCGAGACAGACCAGGAAAGCAATTGATCTGCAGCTGAACAGTCAACTCGATACAAAACGGAAGTTGTGCGACCAGATCGAAGCCGCCCTGCTTGCTTCTGGCACAGATGCTGTGACCCTGGCAGCGCAGATCATCAAATGGAAAGCTGACTGGTCTGCTACCGGCAATGCCCCCAGGGAAAATAACCGACAAATCGACAAGCGGTTTCGGGATGCTATGACAAAAGTGAATCAGCACCTTGGGCAAATGAAGCAGGCTGATCAGAAACAAACAGATAGCAAATTATTTGCCAGTGCCGACGTTTGCAACGATTTGGAGAAGTTGGTACTGGACAATCCGGACTCTGACATTGAGCCCGTGCTCGAGCGCTGGCAAGCACTGGAACCTCTCGCGCCTCCGCAACAAAAGATGATGCAGGATCGCCTGGATATGATTCTCTCCGCGTCCCGAAACCAACAGCAACTGTCTGACCTGCGACGATCCTTTAATGTCCGTTTCGATGAACTCAATGGATACTTGTTACAACTCGAAATAAATACCGGAGTCGATTCCCCTCCTGTCTATGCAAAGCAGCGGATGGCATTGCAGATTGGCCGATTATCTGCAGCCATGGGGAAATCCGCAAACCAGAAGTTATTTGATTCCGCGGAGTTGATCATTCGAATTCACGCTACCGGAGCGATTGATCCTGCCAAACGAACAGAGATCCAACAACGATTCAACAACTGCTACCAGGCTATTTAATATGACACTTATCAAACAAGATGATTTTATCCAAAGTATTGCTGACAGCCTGCAATATATCTCCTTCTATCACTCCAGGGATTTTGTAGAAGCGATGTATCAAGCCTATCAGAAAGAGCAATCTGAGGCGGCAAAAAATGCGATCTCCCAGATCCTGATCAACTCAAAAATGTCAGCAGAAGGCAAACGCCCTATTTGTCAGGACACTGGCATCGTAGTGGTATTTCTCAAAGTGGGAATGCAGGTGCAGTGGGACAGCCATCTAACCCTGGATGATATGGTCAATGAAGGCGTACGCCAGGCCTATTTGAATCCGGACAATCCCTTGCGAGCGTCCATCGTGTCTCCACCCACTGGAAAGCGTGTTAGCACCAGAGACAATACCCCAGCTGTGATTCATGTTCAGATTGTAGCTGGCGACAAAGTGGATGTGAAAGTTTCCGCCAAAGGTGGCGGATCGGAGAACAAAAGTAAATTCGTCATTCTCAACCCCAGTGACAGTGTCGTCGACTGGGTACTGGAAACTGTTCCAAAAATGGGCGCAGGCTGGTGCCCGCCCGGGGTGCTGGGTATCGGAATCGGAGGTAGTTCAGAAAAGTCAATGGTAATGGCTAAAGAGTCCTTGATGGATCCAATTGATATCCAGGATTTAATCGCACGAGGGCCAGACAACTCAGCTGAAGAGCTTAGACTGGAACTGTTTGAAAAAGTTAATTTGCTTGGCATTGGAGCCCAGGGGCTCGGCGGCGTCACCACGGTACTCGATGTTAAAGTGAAAGAATACCCAACCCATGCTGCTTCGTTGCCGGTTGCCATGATTCCTAACTGTGCAGCAACCCGGCACGTACATTTTGTCCTCGATGGATCCGGTCCGGCAACCCTCGAACAGCCAAAACTTTCAGATTGGCCGGATATTTCGTGGCAGCCCGGGGAGGATACTATTCACGTCAACCTTAACCAGGTTAACCAACAGGCCGTCGAACAATGGAAACCAGGCCAGACATTACTGTTAAGCGGTAAACTGTTAACGGGTCGCGACGCCGCACACAAACGTATCGCGGAGTATTTCGACAGAGGAGAACCCCTGCCCAATGGGGTGGATTTCCACAACAGGTTTATCTATTACGTTGGACCGGTTGACCCCATAGGAGAGGAAGCTGTAGGCCCTGCTGGACCCACCACGGCTACCCGAATGGATAAGTTTACCGATTTGATGCTTGAACAGGCAGGTCTGCTGGGAATGATCGGCAAGGCTGAACGCGGGTTAGAGACCATAGAAAGTATAAAACGCCATAAATCAGTCTATTTAATTGCCGTGGGCGGTGCTGCTTATCTGGTTTCAAAAGCGATCAAGTCTGCCCGGGTAGTGGCATTCGAAGATCTTGGGATGGAGGCGATCTATGAATTCGATGTCGAAGAAATGCCGGTAACGGTAGCAGTGGATTCCACTGGAGAATCCGTACACCACACCGCACCCGAAATTTGGCGCAAAAAATTGAAAGTAGCGGCGCCTGTGCTATAAATACCCCACAATCGAAATCAGAAAATTAGAAAATCAGGTTTAGCATGACCAGCTCTACCACCAGGAACATCACCGTCATTACGCCTCCTGCCCTGAGGAAATCTGCTACCCTATAGCCTCCCGGACCCATTATCAGGGCGTTTACCTGATGAGTAGGTATGAGGAAAGAGTTTGATGTAGAAAGTGCAACCGTCAATGCAAATACAGCCGGATCGGCGCCGACACCAATTGCAATATTGATTGCCAGGGGTACCAGCAGAACGGTGGCACCCACATTTGACATCACTAGGGTAAACACTGTCGCCATTACGGCGATGACAGCCTGCAGGACCCAATTTGGAACGCCGTCCAGAAGCAGCAAAACCTGTTGCGCGATCCAGGCGGCGGTTCCACTTTGCTCTACCGCCAGACCGAGGGGAATCAGACTGGCCAGCAGGAATACGCTCTGCCAGCCAATGGCTCGATAGGCTTCATCAATATTGATCACGCCCGAAACGATCATCCCTACTGCGCCTGTCATCAGTGCAACTGACAACCGCATATCAGTAAAAAGTACCAGGAACAATGTCAGAAAGAATAATCCCGCGGCGAATTTCAACTTTTCTGGCCGCTCATCTTCTCGTGGGAAGTCAGTCACAACGACAAAGTCATTTCGAATTTCGGCAATACCGACCAAATCAGTCCATCGCACATGAACCACCATAGTATCGCCGGACTGCAGTATCAGATCTGGCAATTCATTGTCAATCACATCATCGGCTCGAAACACCGCTAACACTGTTGCGCCAAATTTCTTTCTTAACTGAATTTCTTTGATGGATTTTCCAATGACAGACGAATCCGGTGGAATGACGATTTCAGCGATACCGGCGCTATTCGCACTCAGGATTTCGGCGAATACGTCCATTTCGCTCTTGACCCGTAGCGCGTATTCATCGGCAAAACCCATCACTGCTTCACGCCGACCCATAATGGCCAATTCACTACCAACCCAGAACTCGGTATCACCTCGAGGCGCTACCACCATATCCTGCCCGTTTCGTACCGCCACAATCCAGCCTGCCCGCCCGGCTGCATCCACGTCTGATAAAAGTTTTCCGATCAAAGGGCTGTCCATGGAAACCCGGCATTCGTATACCTCCCCTTCAATGCCATATACCTCCTTGAAATACCGCAACATACTACCGGATTCACCCGGCTTGTCCTTGATCACCGGCAGTACAAAGCGACCCGCCAATACGAAGTAAATCATTCCCGAAAGGAGTAATACGAGGCCAATGGGGGTGACTGAAAACAGGTTGAAAGTCTCCATCTGAGAGACTGCCGCAGGAAGTGATTTATTGGAATTTATCAGCAAATCATTGAGAAGTATCAATGGACTGGATCCAATCATGGTAATCGTGCCGCCCAGAATGGCGCAGAAACCCATCGGCATCAGCAGGCGTGAAATAGCAAGATTTCCACGGCGGGCGATTCGGTTTACCACCGGCAGAAACAGTGCGGCAGCGCCAATATTTTGCATAAAGCTGGAAATAATGCCAACCACACCCGAGATAAACAGGATAATACGACCCTCGGTACGACCTCCCATTTTAAGAATCTTGCTGGCAAGCTGACCCATAATCCCGGTTCGATCAAGCCCGGCACCGATGATCATCACCGCAATGATGGACATGACCGCATTACTGGAATAACCATCGAACAAATTTTCCAGAGGCACCAGGCCATCGTATCCCGGTATCAGCGAAGTCAAACCAAGCAGAACCATAATGGAAATTGCGGCGACGTCGACCCTGACTACCTCAAACGCAAACAAATAAACAGTCAGTAACAAGATAGCGATCACCGCGACCATTTCACTGGTTAGCTGAAGCGTTTCTGTCACAAATTTCTCCGAATACCTGTTTTTACTATTCTACACAATCCAGATTTTATGCATCTGTCGAGCCATTAAAGTCTATCACTATATTTAGCTCGATTGCTTACCCCGCATTGATCCAGTGACAAATCAGTCACAAATAATTTTAACACCGCCATAAAATTGACAAACATGAATTGGCGTCCCGTCCGTCTGTCACTCAACCTGGTTACGAGACAAGGTCAATCAACTTTCTGCTGTATAACCCGGGTATAAATTTCGCAGTGCTGGTTGGCAAGGTTGGGCCATGTAAGCCCCATCTGATCGGGAACTTCCTGTTGTTGTAATACCTCGAAGCAAGCCGCTTCGAGAATGCAGGACTGACCCAGTGCTACAACCTTGCCCCTGACACCCGTCACCATTGGAGCAATACCGCAATTGGAAGAAACCACCACCGGAATACCCACCGCATTGGCTTCCGCAACAACCATACCAAATGGTTCAGCCCGGGCAGGTAATACCAACGCATCAATCTGCCGGTATAGTGCAAGGGGATCTATCCATCCCAGTAATTTGTATCCCGCTTCCCAATTTTTAAATAAATACTGAACTTCACCCGGATCACAGCCCGCTACAACAAGAGAAATTTCCGGATCCCTTTGACGCATTGCCGCCACCGCCGCGACCACTAAATCAAGTCCTTTCCTGCGCCACTCGCGGCCAATAAATCCCAGGGTTTTACCATCTGAAACTCTGCTGCATGCACTGAATTCAGCCGCAACGCCGGGATACACAGGGGATTCCAGTCGATTGGCTGACTCCGGGTAGTGCAAACGAAGGCTGTCTGCCACCCTTTGTGAAACAGGTAGCAGCCGTTGAGCCGGAGACTGGGTAAATTCGAGACGCTCAAATTTTTCCCACGCCCGGATTCTGGGAGAGAATCGATCCAGCAAGGAGGTCCGACGGGAAAGAATTGATGTCCCGTGAATGGTCACAACGTCGTGCACACCAAATACTTCGTGACTGTGTATCACCCATTTCGCGGTGTCCATGGCAGATATCAACTGATTTGCGCGGCTGGCGAAACGCTGCATGGCAATCCATCTCGGTTTACCTGGCCACACAGTTCCTACCCTGTAAACCTCAATACCATCGTACCCGGTGGCAAGCTCTAACTCACTTTCCTGCTGTTCGCAGACAATTTTCACTCGCTGCCCAGCCCTTGCAAGGCTGTGGGTCAGCTCCCAGACATAGCGCTCCATGCCCCCTACTTTGCCATAACGCCTGACAATATGAATTGACCGGGTACTACTGGATTCGTTCAAGGTTTATACCGAAGGTGCAGCCTTTGTATTTTCCTGTATAGACGCAGTAATCAAATGGTAAAGAAAGACAATAAAGATTCCATAGGAAGTGCCTACCCGCACGCTCATCATTGGTGCTTCTGTAACGCCGCAGATAATGATCGATATAACCATCCCCGTACCTGCCAGGCCAAGGTGTCGAATCTCTGCTGTGTTGTTACTACGTAAATGCCTGAGAAAGAAACGCATCGGTACCAGATAAAGTAGAAATACTGCCAATACGCCCAACAATCCTTTTTTTGCCAACGCATTCAAAATTTCATTGTGGGAAGAACTCCGCCCATCATTGCCAATACTGGCGCTGACTGGATTTTTTTTGACATACTGCTCCATAATTTCGCTACGCCTTTGATAACTTACGCCCCAAATAGGGCTTTCAGCGAAACATTCCAGCGCGATTTGCCAAAAATCAAACCGGTATCCCATCGAACTCGCATGATTATTTTCCTGATAGTAGGATTGAAACTCGTATACCGTAAGATCGATTCGATTCTTGATGGATGGCACTGTGAATAAAACAATGCCAAATAAAACAAGCCCGGCGAAGGCAGCAAAAACTTTTCGTTTCAGTGGCAAATCAACCAGAACAAGCTGGATAAGAAAAACGCATATCATGGCCGGCCATGCACCTCTGGTTCCCGTTTTCATCACCACTACAACCAGACATGCGATACCAACGAGACCATATACTCTCCACCATGGTCGGCCTTTATCGAGGTGATACTGAGCCAGCGTCAAACCCAGCAATAGTACGCCAATATAAGCAGCATCGAGGAAACCGACGCCAAAGTTAACTCTCATTTCCCCCAGTTGGTCGACGTTGAACAGGATCGCCAGCATTCCGCTTGCACTGGCGGCCCGAAGTAAAATTTTGCTGCTGAGTCTCAATTGACTCAATCCGATCAGAATAATAGCAGTAATAAAATAACGCGAAGCCGCGGACAAGGCTTCGCCCGTCTCACTACCGATAAATAGCGGAATGGAGGCCACTAGTGGCCAGGTAAAAATGAACAGCCATAGTCCGGATATTTTTATTACCGGCTGACCTGTGCTAAAACAAAGTGGCAGGCAAACCAGGAATACCAGCACCGCCGTCGGCTGGCTACCACTGGAAGCAACTATCGCCGTTGCGACGGTCAGGCCAACCAGCCAGGGAACAATCCATTGGGCAAAATTATGGTATGAATTAAGTACGGAATTCATCTAAAATATGTGAAATAACCTATTGTTTTTATAAATTTTATTTCAATTGCAGGCTAGTAGTCCAACACACTAGTCTTCAGGCACTCCAGGATATGGATTAATTGCCACGACAAATGCTGCAAAATATTCTCCGGGTGAAATTTGACAGGGATTATACTGTCATTAGCCAATATACGCTCGGCTGATACAAGTACGTTAAACTTGCGCGTCAATTGATCCATATAAAACCATGAACCACAAAGTTTCCCTGATTATCACCACATACAACTGGCCTGAAGCACTCGCAGCCGTACTGGATACGGTGATCCTCCAGCAGCAGTTACCATACGAAGTATTGATTGCCGACGACGGATCGACGTCGGATACCCGGGAACTGATTGAGCAGTACGCGCTGAAATTTCCCTGTCCGCTGACTCATATCTGGCACCATGATCACGGTTACCAGGCCGCAAAAATTCGAAATAAAGCAGTACTCAGAGCAACCGGGAACTATCTGATATTTATCGATTCCGATTGCCTGCTACGCCCGGATTTCATTTCCCAACATGTTCGATTATCAAAACCAGGTCACTTTATTTCCGGCAATCGAGTACTACTGTCTCAGCAATTCGCCAATAAAGTGCTAAAGGATAAAATCAATGTGGTTGCGATGAAGCCATTTGACTTGTCAACGGAGCAAGTTAACCGTCGCTGGTCTCTGCTACGGTTACCGATGGGGCCACTTCGTAAAATCCTCGCTAGCTCCTGGAAAGGGGTAAAAGCTTGCAATATGTCTATGTTTACCAGTGACTTTGTCCATTGCAATGGATTTGAAGAACGATTTGAAGGCTGGGGATATGAAGATTCAGACTTGATCGTAAGGCTCCTACACGCCGGATTGCATCGAATCAGTGGTAGATTTGCAGTCACGGTCGTCCATTTGTGGCACAACACGAATAAAAATACGTTACAAAAGGAAAACTGGGACCGGCTTAAGGAAACCCTCGGTGGCGATCGGCAGCGGGCAATTCTGGGGCTGGATAAACACTAGTGTAGCCTGAAATCTGAAATCCCGTTCTCCA
>CAYOGN010000218.1:0-5483 GCA_964403545.1 uncultured Gammaproteobacteria bacterium | reverse complement strand
TACCATAAATACTCCATTCATCTTCACCTTTATCCCGGAAATATTCGCCCATGGTGCAGCCTGCATAGGGTGCGATAAACTGTTCTGCTGCTGAATTTGACGCCGCTGCGGAAACTACAATCGTGTGCTCCATCGCACCGTGCTCTTCGAGCTTGCGAACAACACCCGCAATACTGGATGCTTTCTGACCAATTGCAACGTAAATACATTTAATGCCGGTTCCTTTCTGGTTGATGATCGCATCAATAGCCACCGCAGTCTTACCGGTTTGACGGTCACCAATGATTAGTTCCCGTTGGCCTCGACCAATTGGAACCATGGAATCGATGGATTTCAATCCGGTCTGAACTGGTTGATCTACTGATTTACGGGCGATTACACCAGGTGCAATTTTTTCAATTGGCGAAGTTTGTGCAGACTCAATCGGACCTTTACCATCAATGGGCTGGCCCAGGGCACTCACAACGCGACCCAGAAGGGCGTCCCCGGTGGGCACTTCAAGAATACGGCCGGTACACTTCACCGTATCGCCTTCTGTAAGATGTTTGTAATCCCCAAGTATTACTACACCAACTGAATCCTGTTCCAGGTTCATTGCCAGGCCGAATGTGCCGCCCGGGAATTCAAGCATCTCGCCCTGCATCGCTTCGCTGAGGCCGTGGACTCGAGCGATTCCATCTGTCAACATCACGATAGTGCCTTCGGTACGCGCTTCCGCGTCTGCTTCGAAATTTTTGATTCGATCCTTAATCAGTTCGCTGATTTCAGACGGATTCAATTGAATAGACATTTTTATATTTTCCTCAAGTTCAGGTATACCAGGCTCAGGAGCCCAGGGCACCTACAAGTTGTTCAAGTTGTGCTTTCACCGAGCCATCAACTACCCAGTCACCCGCACGAATTACAGCACCACCAATCAGTTCTTCATCAACTTCAAAGTCCAGGTTTACACTTCGGCCAAGTTTCCCCTGCAGGGCATCAGAAAACTGCTTCTGCTGCTGTTCATCAATGGGGGTGGCCGTAATCATTTCCGCCTCGATGACTTTCTCAGCATCCGCCTTGCGTGCAGAATATGCTTCTGCGATACCACCCATTGCACTGATTCGATCGTTTCTTACCAGCAGTTTCACCAGGTTCTTACCACCAGCGCTTAATCCATCGCCACATACATCGATAATTAATTCTGACAACTGCGAAGCAGAAACCCGGGGGTCGTTGGTCAATCCAGCCAATGCCGGATCGTTGGCCACCGCCGCCAGCAGCTGCAATTGATCGTCCCATCCTGACAAATCATCCTGCTCCCTGGCCAATTCAAATAAGGCCTGGGCGTAAGGTCTGGAAATGTTACTTGGAGCTGACATGGTCTGGTTTCCAGTCGATACGTGACAGGTGGGGTATTGTTACAATCACAGTTTTGCCGCAAGCTGATTGAGTAAATCAGTATGGGCTTCTGCATCAACTTCCTTTTTCAGGATCTGCTGTGCACCTGCAACCGCAAGCTCACTAACCTGGCCTCGCAGAGACTCTTTGGCTTTATTCACTTCGGTTTCGATTTCAGCACGTGCCGCAGCGGCAATGCGCTCACCTTCCTGTTTGGCGTTTCCCCTGGCTTCGTCAAGCAGTTCTGTGCCGCGTTTTTCCGCTTTACCGATAATCTCGTTAGCCTGACCTTTGGCTTCAGTGATTACCTGTTCTGCCTGATTTCGTCCTTCCTGTTCTGCCATCTGCCCTTTCTCTGCTGCGGCCAGGCCGTCAGCAATCTTGGTTTTACGGTCATGCAGCGCCCCGATAATGGGGGTCCAAACAAATTTCTTGCTGAACCAGACAAAGCCAATAAAAAACAGCACCTGGAAAGCTAGTGTGAGATTGAGATTCATCTCGGCTCGCCTCTATTTAATCTGTTGTTAAAGATAGTCGTAGGAATCAATTCCAACCCTAGGCCACAGCAAACAGGACATACATGGCAATACCGACCGCAATCATGGGTACCGCATCAACCAGCCCCATGACGATAAAGAACTGCGTACGTAGCATTGGGATCAGCTCCGGCTGACGGGCTGCGCCCTCAAGGAATCGACCGCCCAGGATACCGATGCCGACTGCAGCGCCCAATGCACCAAGACCCATCATGATCCCGCCTGCGATATATAAAAGTGCTTGTTCCATCTTAATCTCCGAAATTGAAAGTTGGATTAAAAATAATAAAATAAAAAAATGTGCTTCTTATCCTAGTGATGCTGGTGAGCCATATCCATATATACAATCGTCAATACCATGAAGATAAACGCCTGCAAGGTAATAATCAGTATATGAAAAACTGCCCAGATGAACTGCAGGACACCACCGAACAAAGTCAGGGTAACGCCCGCGCCAAACATCAATGAGATTAGAATAAAAATCATCTCTCCTGCGTACATATTGCCAAACAACCGCAGCGAGTGAGAAATTGGTTTCGAAATCATACTGACAAATTCGAGGAAAAAATTAATCGGTATGAATAACAATTTGAGTACCGGGTTTTTTGCTTTAAATGGCTGCATTGTCAGTTCCGCAGCAAATCCGCCCACGCCTTTTACCTTGATGCTGTAGTAAATCATCAGCGCAAAAACACTTAATGCGAGACCAAAGGTAATATTGGGATCAGTCGTTGGAACGACTTTCTGGAAATGAATTCCAAATAACTCCAGGAACCTGGGGATTACTTCCACTGGCATCAAATCCATCAGGTTCATCAGGAAAACCCAGCAAAACAGGGTCAACGCCATAGGTGCGATTAAATCATTTTTAGCGCTGAAGGAATCACGAACATTGCCGTCTATGAAATCAACAATCCATTCCACGAAATTTTGCAGCATACCGGGCTCCCCGGAAGTAGCCGTTTTCGCGACGCTCCGAAATACCCAGAGAAACAGTACACCGAGCGTGAAAGACCAGAACAGGCTGTCAACATGGATCGCCATGAACCCCATTTCCGAAGCTTCTGCACCAGAATGCGCCATACCCCAATGACCATCGGCGTGTCGCCCATAGGTCAGGTTGGTCAAGTGGTGACGAATAAATTCGGTTGAAGTTATCGCTTCTGACGATGACATCTGTTTTCTAAATTAGTAATACTTGTTCTTAACAGCCGCGTCTACATAGAAAATACGCACCTGCCGCAATTAACCAACGGTGTTCTACCGCTTAACTTTTATCATTGCGCTTCGGCAAAGCCGCAGCAATCTGCACAACGATATAACCCAGTACAACATATACCGGCTCAAGACCTAACCAGACCAGGCCGAAAGCAATACCACCACCAACGATGACCAACTTATTCAATAACCCTGAATAAATCGGCACCAGGGCAGAAAAACTCAACTCATTTCCATCAGCGGCAGAATACCTGGCAGATCGCCGGATACTTCTGGCGCTGAGTATTGTACCCGCTATCGCGAGTACCGAGCCATATAACGCGGCCCTTAATTTTCCCAACAGTTCCGTCGTGGATCCGGACAGGCTGCCATTGAAGTCGCTCGCCGTAACCAGATCATAGGCACAAATTCCAAGTAATACCACCATGGAAAAAATGCATTGCAAATACAGTGCGCGTTTAATGCTCTGTTCCAGTGTCACGACTTTAGCTGACTTTATGGCTTCGTTGCGCACAGCACCATGTTTCAGGTTTCGTCGCGTACTTGAAAATCTCTGGTGGCATCCTCACCCGCTGTCAAAGGCGGCGGATTATAAGGGCATCAAATGAGGGGGTCAACTAGCCCGGATAACTCACGCAGGCGGACTACTTACGTCGGCCTCCGTAGAGAATGGCTTTTGCCCCATGGTAAAGCTATTTAATTCTCTCCAGGATTCCGTCCAACTCGTCCAGGGTGTGATAATGAATAATTAGTCTTCCCTTTTTTGCGCCGTGCCGGATATCAACTTTCGCTCCCAGTCTTGCAGAAATGTCGTCCTGTAAATGCAGGATATCCGCATTACCCTGTTTACTTTTTTCTGTATTTGGCTCCGTAGTCCGGGCTTTGAGCATCGCTCTGACCAGCTGTTCAGTTTGCCTGACCGACAGGTCCCTGCTGCTCACCTTGTTCGCTGTCTCCGGTTGCATTTTTTCCGGTAACGCCAATAACGCCCTGGCATGCCCCATATCGATTTGTTCACTTTCCACCATTTTCTGTACCCGTGGATGCAGGGTAAGCATCCTCAACAGGTTACTCACTGCCGTACGGGAGCAACCAACCACCTCGGACACCTCCTGGTGGGTCAAGCCGAATTCTCCCAGTAATCTCTTGAAACCCCTGGCCTGCTCAATCGCGTTGAGATTTTCCCTTTGAATGTTTTCGATAAGGCCGACGGCCATTGCGGTCTGGTCGGTGATTTCCCGTACTACTGCAGGAACCGTCATCAGTCCCGCAAGCTGCGCACCACGCCAGCGTCTTTCTCCAGCAATTATTTCAAATTGAGGACTGTTGGTGCCTGTAGTTATGGGGCGCACCAGCAAGGGTTGCAGCACCCCCTGGGACTTGATTGACTCACCTAGCTCTGCCAACGCCGTCTTATCCATATGTACCCTTGGCTGGTACTTTCCGCGTTGCAATTGTTCAATGGGGATTTCACGATATCCCGTGACGTTGACACCAGCACGGCCTGGTTCAGCCAGGGTCTTTGCTGTTTCCTCACTCGGCACGCTGTCAGAGTGATCCGCCAGGGTAGTAACTTTGACCTCTCCGAGCAGTGCCCCGAGGCCTCGTCCCAGTCTTGCTTTCTTTTTTACCATTTCGTCAATTTTCCTCTTCCAACTGCGGTGAACCGTTGTTTTTTCGCCGTAACAACTCGCTTGCTAACGCCAGGTAGGCCTGTGAACCGGCACAATGCCGATCATAATCCAAAACCGGCATCCCATAACTTGGGGCTTCTGCCAGGCGAACATTTCTCGGAATTAACGTGCGAAACAGCTTGTCCGGAAAATGCTCCTGTAGCTGCTCTGAAACTTCGACGGCCAGGTTATTCCTGCCATCGTACATGGTCCTGACCAGCCCCAGGATTTCAAGGGCTGGATTCAATCCCTGTTTTACAAGGTCAATCGTTTCGATCAAACTGGTCAGTCCCTCCAGCGCATAATATTCACACTGGACCGGGATCAGGACTTCACCGGCGGCAACGAGGGCGTTCACAGTTAACACGTTCAGGGCCGGTGGGCAATCTATGAGTACGATTTCAAACTCCCCGGTGACTTCTCTCAGCGCCAGTTCCAGCCGATGATCCCGGGATTCAATGTCACCCATTTCGACCTGTGCACCGGACAGGTCGGGGTCGGAGGGCAGGACATGGTATTTATTATCGGTCGCTACTATGGCCTGAGAGATACCAGTTTCACCTAGCAACACATCGTATACCGTAACCTCAAGTTCGCGCATCGCGATTCCGCTGCCCACTGTGGCATTACCCTGGGGGTCCATGTCAATCAACAGCACCCGGTACCCGGCATGTGC
>CAYOGN010000217.1:0-4057 GCA_964403545.1 uncultured Gammaproteobacteria bacterium | reverse complement strand
AATAGTCCATTCGGAATGACACAGATATCCGAGTATGGCTATTGCAAAAAGTTCAGTCTTTGTTTCAATTATTTTTGAACAGTCAGTTCACGGTGCTGAGCATCTGAATGTATCCATTTACCGATTGCGTTGATGCACCTGCTGCAATTTGATATGGGATCCAGACAAACTTTATCAAAATGATAAAATTAGGACCTTGTTCTCGATCTTTCCTGTATTACCGTGCGATCAGTAGTAAAAGTTCAACTTGATCACCCGGTCAATATCGGGTTCCTGCGACAAAATTGTAATCAGGCGATATTGTTTGCAGGCTACCATATCTGAATATCAGGATAACAAGAAGTTCCGGGCCAGCGCGTACTAGCCGTAATATCAGTGGGTTGTTGGATCAAAATGATACAGTAAGCGTGATAATCTGCTGCGAAAATTATGCTGACGAAACTTCTCCCTATATGGGCAACTGCCACATCTTTGAATATCAGTGTCAGGGTAACCTCCGAGATGTCGGGGTATCGCTCAATAACCTTGCAGGGCTTTACAAGTACCAGGGACGACGAGGCGGAACCACTCCTTAATCGGGCTCTGAGGACCCGGGAGAAAGCATTCGGCCCCGACCATCCAGACGTTGGGGTGTCGCACAACAATCTGGCGATGTCACACCACTTAGTTTTTGCTAACCGTTTGCTAACCAATTTAAAAACACGCTATAAATCCGGATAACACTAGAGAGTATTGGTTCTTTATTAATCAAGAACATACAGCACCCATCAGTACAGGATAAAACTAGAAAACACGGTATATTCGCACTTCAAAACCGGTGAGGGGCGTCAGGCGTCCCTGGTGGGTTCGATTCCTACCCTTTTCCGCCAATAATAACAGCCAGTTGTAGTCCTGCATTTGGCAGGAAATGTTGATGACATCAGTCGAGACTGAAGCATCTCTCGAGTTTGCAAAATTACATTGGCCCATGTGAATCTGCGCTTTAACCAGTCATTGTTCTATTTCGGCTCAAGGTGCAACGCCAGGGGGCGTTCTCAATTTACCACTTCGCCAGTGATATACGTGACTAATGATAAAGACGGATGCTGTTCTATGACGCTGGAAACAGAACCGGATACAATGACCCGATCAACAGGAATGCAGCACTGATATTAAATACCCGCAGCTTCAGGGGATTCTTCAGGAAGTTACGCAATCGGGTGCCGGCGACGACCCAAACACTGACCGAGGGCAGGTTTACTGCACCAAAAACCAGCGCCACGATGAGGACGCTATAAACAGGATGATTTGGCGGGGTGTAGGCACTTATTGCAGTAAGCGCCATTGTCCATGCCTTGGGGTTGACCCACTGAAACAGGGCTGCCTGGAAAAAGGTAAACGGCTTTCCGATGGTGTTTCCGGACTGTTCCAAATCTGTTTTGGCACTGGCGATTTTCCAGGAAAGATAAAGAAGATAAGAAATACTGGCAAATCTCAGTACGGTATAACTGGTCGGGTAGATATCAAAAAGCTGCATCAACCCGATACCAACCAGCATGATCATCACCGTGAATCCGATGGCTACACCGAGCATATGTGGCAGGGTTTTCCTGAATCCGTAGTTAGTTCCCGACGCAAGGAGCATAATGTTGTTTGGCCCCGGTGTGATGGAAGACACAAGGGCAAAAGCGGTCAAGGCACTGATAACTTCAAAATTCATTGCGCGATAATAGACTACTGTTGGTCGAATATGGTTGCTGATTAGTGACGAATTCAGGGGTATATATCAACAGACGAGAGAGTCAGGTAAATGTAATCGCAGAATATTACTTCCTATATTTCGATGGGGCCAGTCAAGGGTGAACGTGGATAGTTGCTGGATTTGAAATCGTGCTCTTGGTCCAGTTCTTTTATAGTGATGCGGTTTGCGAATACAGAGAACGCCAGGTAACCCGCGAGGCCATTGGTTCGTTCCATCCACGGAGGCAGATAGCGAGGCGGAGCCAGGGTACCATCTTCGAATAATGGATCGAGATTAATCACATCAGGAATGGTCATCCGACCGGCAAAGAAGTGCCTGGTCAATTTCATTCGTTGATGTTGCATTGCCCAGCGAAAGAAGGTGTGTACTTCCATTAGACCATGGAGATAAACAACGTCTTTGGTAAATGCATGGCCACCGGTTAATGGTGCACCCCGATAAACACGCATGGTGGCGTTAAAACTCTCTATCGGGGTTTGTCCACTGTCCAGATAAAAGCGGAATACTTCGATAAAGTCAGCGCCACCAAGCGCCATGTCAATAGCCACTACCCTTAGAGCGATACGTTCCATGCGACTGATATCTATCGCTCCGGTGACCAGTTCAGAAAATGTAGCGAGGCCTTCCTGGGGGCCCGTCGTTCGGGGAGAGCCAAGGCTGAAGGTTTTGAAGAGCGGTTGCGCGCGTCCATTCAGCGCAGTCAGACTATGGACGAATGCTTCGTGTTGAAGTAATTGTTCCAGATCGTATTCGGAGAAACAGGTATCGGCGCGTAACCTTATTCGTGTTGCACCGGCGGCAGCTTTTGACGCCATGCCCGGATCGATTTCTACCCGTACCTTATCCTGCTCGAATACCTCGGCCAGGCGTGCCGATATCTGGTCGCGCATGAAGGTAGCCGGGAGGCAGTAATCTGCCTCCCTGAGTTTTGAGGCCCTGTAGTATTCTGCCGCGACCTCCATAAAATGTTTGGCGGCTTGCAGGTTGTTGACGTGGCCACTGGAAATCGGGTCGCCTGGTGCACCATACAAGGCGCGACTGAACCCACACATCTGCCTGGTTCCGGCGGCGCTGAGCAAATCGCACAAGATGACATAAGATTCCGCACTTTCACGCAAATATTCCGCCAGTGGATCCTGAAAACAAGTGAGCTGTTTGACACATGCTGCCAGTTGCGTGCGCGTATCAGTAAGTCCGGAACAGTCGTACTCGATTTCAGGTAATTCAGCTATACCGCGTTCCCACTGACTGAGGAAACGCTGCTGCGTGGACAGGGGCCAGCTCAGTCGGCTTAAAACCTTGATATTTCTGGCGAGTTCAACAATTCGCGTGTCAATGGCCTTGAGGCTGCTCAGATCGGGCGATAGTGACATCTAATTTCTTTTTACCATGAAATTGTTTCGCTTAAGGTAGCACTATCAGTACGGGGGAATCCAACTGATTAAAGTTTTCCCGGGAATATTTTGTCAAATTGATTCAAAACAGTATTGAAATCGGGATTATAGGTTGTTCTGGCAACGGCATTTCCGTCAGGTGACGCTGTGTGCTGTGCGCCATACCAATGACCGGTAGCGCCCATGCAAGCCATAAAAATCGAAAATTCGTTTCCATTGCAAATTAGCTGTGTTCCATTTTCACCGAGCAACGGATTATTTTTTGTATTAATTAAACTCAAATGGGATTGATTCAAGATGCGTTGTTTCGGGTACGCACCTGGACGGATTATTTCATTCTCGTTTGCATCCATCGATGCATCATTTGAATAGATCAGAAGTGCCTTCCGGTCAGACACAAAACGACGCTGAAACAATTGGCGAGTGTATTCGACATCAACCACTGAATCGTTCATGGATACCACCATCAAAACCGGGATCTTGATTGACTTGTCGCCCCAAAGATGTTTCAAATATCTTGTTATCCGGTAGTACTGGGTACCGGAGTTAATTGGTATCGAATTATATTTTGCGGGATTGTCTTCGAGAATCATTCCACCAAACATCCAGGGTTTGAATTTCGCATACAACCACGACCAGCGAAGAACCGAATTTAACTGGCTGTGATACGCAGGGGACACCAACAATAATCCAGCAATTTGTTGATTCTCCAGGGCAAGAATGGAAGCAATGACACCGCCCAGGGAAAAACCACCCAAATAAATCGGTGTTTGATCTACATCCAATAGCGCGAGATGTTTCCGCGCCGCGGTTAACCATTGCCGACACGTGACCTTAAGCATATCAGCAGGATGAGTGCCATGGCCCGGTAACAATATAGCGCGTATATCATATCCACGATCCGCCAGGGCCCGTGCCATAT
>CAYOGN010000216.1:0-9163 GCA_964403545.1 uncultured Gammaproteobacteria bacterium | reverse complement strand
CGCAAGGTGTATTTCGCTTCGGCAGCGCCACCGGTCAGCTATCCAAATGTTTATGGCATCGACATGCCGTCTTCGTCCGAGCTGGTCGCCCATGGTCGCAATCTGGAGCAAATTCGCCGAAAAATAGGCGCTGACAGACTTATCTACCAGGATTTGGGAGACCTGATTGCGTCTATACAAAGTTGTAATCCAGCCCTGGATGAATTTGATACCTCCTGTTTTAGTGGCCAGTATGTGACTGGAGATGTGACCCCGGCCTATCTCGAACTGGTCGATGTGGCACGAAACGATGAGGCTAAATCAGGTCAGCAAAGTGGGCTGGATCTTTCCGATATTACCGATGTGCAGGCACAATCAGCCTAGGTGTCGATTTTATGGACGCAGCAGCAATTTACCGTCATTATAGTAAATAGCGCTTTTCTGCTCAAACCAGTCCCCTAATACATAACGCCTGGCCAGGTTGCCGTCGAGGATAAACTCATGGGCTGCGGGTTTATGAGTATGGCCATGAATCATTAAATCAACATTATACTTACGCATTAATTTTTCAACTTCCTGTTGATTGACATCCATAATTTCCATTGGCGTGTTTGATTTATGGGTTTCACTTTTTTTTCGCAGCGAACGCGCGGCCTCAAGCCTTTGGTCCAGGGAATTTTCGAGAAAAGCCATCTTCCATTTAGAGGTCAACATTTGCTTCCGGCTTGCCTGATACTCCAGATCGTCCGTACAGAGAATGTCACCATGAGTGAGCAGAATTTTCTGTTGATCAGGACATATAACAACTGGATCCGGTAACAGCTTGCAGCCAGTACGTCGGGAAAATTGCTCGCTAACAAGAAAATCCCGATTACCATGAAGAAAATATACCTCGATACCCGTGTCGACAGTACGGCGAAGCGCCTGTTCTACAGGTTGATAACCGAGTTCTTCAACGCTGTCGTCACCGACCCAGTATTCGAACAGGTCTCCCAGTATATAGAGTTGTTTCAGATATTGCCCCGCGCCTGCCATAAAATCTTCAAACAACCGGACAGATTCAGGTCGTTTCGGGGTCAGGTGCAAATCGGCGATAAAAGCGATGGTCATTGGCATGGGTATGCAACTCGGGATGGAATATTGTAACATCGCGTCGCAGTTTCATCGGGATCATCGGGATCATTTTGTGTCGAACATCTATCTCCTGTTGAAGTACATCACGATTAATCAAATTTGTTCCGGATCTATTTCGTTCTGAGTCAGAATCATGAAAATTGAGCTTTATGATAGTTACAGTCGTAGCTTACGGGAATTTCATAGCAACCAGCCAGGTAAGGTTGGAATGTATGCCTGCGGTCCAACGGTCTATGACTACGCCCATATTGGCAATTTACGAACCTATATTTTTGAAGATATTTTGCGCCGGACACTGGAAGTGGCGGGCTATGAAGTCAGGCATGTAGTCAATATAACGGATGTCGGACATCTGACCTCGGACGCAGATACCGGGGAAGATAAAATTGAGAAGGGCGCTCAGCGCACGGGAAAATCAGCCTGGGAAATTGCCCGACTTTACACCGAAGCTTTTCAGTCAGATTTGAAGCAACTGAATATTCTTGATCCGGTAATATGGTGCCGTGCGACAGACCATATCGAAGAGCAAATTGATGATATCAAAAAAATTGAACTGAAAGGGTACACCTACACCACCAGTGATGGAGTCTACTTCGATACCTCCCGACTCGACAATTATGGTTATCTGGCAAGACTGGATATTGAGGGATTAAATGCGGGTTCCCGGGTTGATCGGGGGGAAAAAAGAAATGTGACCGACTTTGCGCTTTGGAAATTCAGTCCGGTGGAGGGAAATCGCCAAATGGAATGGGATAGCCCCTGGGGAACAGGATTTCCAGGCTGGCACATAGAGTGTTCTGCGATGGCAGTGAAATATCTCGGTAATCAGTTTGATATTCATTGCGGTGGCAAGGATCATATTCCGGTTCACCATTCCAATGAAATTGCGCAAACAACCGTTTGCCACGGTACCCATCTGGCCAATTATTGGTTGCATGGCTATTTTCTTGAAGTAGAGCAGGAGAAGATGTCAAAGTCATCCGGTGAGTTTCTTCGCTTGCAGACTCTGATCGATAAGGGGTATGACCCCCTGGCTTACCGATATCTCTGTCTTACCGCACACTATCGTAGTGACCTCAAGTTTACCTGGGACAGCCTGGACGCAGCCGTTACTGCATTGCATCGCCTGCGTATTGCAGTTTACCAATGGGGAAGCCCTGGTGACCCTGATTTTTACTGGCTAGATAGTTTTAACAATGAAATGGGTAAGGATCTGAATTCGCCCAAAGCATTGGCAATAGTCTGGGCAATGGTTAAACAGGAATTACCCCGGGATGTGCGTAAGGCTACGATTCTTGAAATGGACAGAATCCTGGGTCTTGGATTGGCTGACTGGGTGCCGCCGGTGGTTGAAATACCGCCGCAGGTACTTCAGCTGGCAGCTGAACGCGACCAGGCCAGGGCAGATTCTGACTGGCATTTGGCAGATTCTTTGAGAAACGAGATCAGTGCACTGGGTTATGAAATTGCAGATGGCGCCCAGGGAACGCGCATTAAGCGGCGATAAATCCTTAAATGCCCGGATTTAGCCACAAAATCACTCAAAATGAGATTGTAAAAGACTGATTGTTTACGCTAAAATCCGGCACCTGATGCGGGGTGGAGCAGTCTGGCAGCTCGTCGGGCTCATAACCCGAAGGTCGTAGGTTCAAATCCTGCCCCCGCTACCAATTTGCCGTGAGGTAAAAATACGACCCCGCTGTACGCGGGGTTTTGTTTTTGCGAACGAAGTCGCTACAAGATGGGCCATGGGCCCATTTTTTGTGGGCCGGCGAAGCAATGAGCCAGACGAAGATATGCAGAATTTGACAACATTGAGAAATTGGCTTGAACCTTCAGTGGAATCGCTCGGTTATGAATTACTGCATATTGAATTTGCCGGGCAGGGCGGCAGCACCCTGCGCCTCTACATCGACGCTGTTGGTGGTATTGAGGTGGATGATTGTGCATCCGTCAGCCGTCAGGTGGGTTTGATACTGGATGTTGAGGATCCGGTAAAGAATGCTTACACCCTGGAAGTATCCTCACCGGGGCTGGATCGACCATTGGTCAAACCAGAGCACTTCAGGGCCCATATTGGAGAGATGGTGAAGATTACGATGCATACACATGTTCTGGGACGACGTCGTTTTACCGGAACCCTGGTTGAAGTTGACCAGCAGCAGGTTGTTCTGGAAGTGGACGGAGAAAGCTACGATCTGCCCTATGACATGATGGAATCAGCACGGCTCGAGCCGGTGCTTGATCGACGGCGGTAAGTTGTCTGTGAATAAATGTGAGAATTTTGGCTTTTAATTAATTACGGTCTTTAGATAAATTATGGCAATTACAAATAATGAAATCCTGTTAATGGTAGAAGTTGTATCACGGGAAAAAGACCTGGATAAGGATGTTATTTTCAATGCGATCGAGGCGGCACTGGCCACGGCTACCCGTAAGTGGCATTCGGGGGAAATTGATGCCCGGGTCAGTATTCATCGTGATAGCGGAGACTATGACACTTACCGAGTGTGGGAAGTCGTTGCTGATGATTTCGAGATTGAATTTCCCGGAAGCCAGATTGCGCTTACCGAGGCCAGAGAAAGTGGTGACGATATAGAAGTAGGTGATCTGATTGAGGAACCTATGGAAAAAGTTGAATTTGGCCGAATTGCTGCCCAGGCGGCAAAACAGGTCATTATGCAGAAAGTGCGTGAAGCAGAGCGCAATCAGATTGCAGAGCGCTACGCAGACAAAATAGGCACTTTGGTATCTGGCACCGTAAAACGTCTCGAGCGAGGAAATACCATTATCGATCTGGGAGATGCAGAGTCCATTCTGACAAAAAGTGGGATGATTCCCAGAGAAGGGCTACGCCCTGGTGACCGCGTTCGCGCCTTACTTGAAAAAATTGACGAAGAGGCACGCGGCCCCCAACTGATTCTCAACCGGTTGTCGCCGGAGTATCTAATTGAGCTGTTTAAACTGGAGGTTCCAGAAGTCGGTGAAGGCATCATCGAGATTCTCGGTGCGGCCAGAGATCCCGGTTCCCGGGCCAAAATTTCGGTTCGCTCCCACGACAACAATGTCGACCCGGTAGGTGCTTGTGTGGGTATTCGTGGCTCCCGGGTGCAGAGCGTATCCAATGAAATTGCCGGGGAACGAGTGGATATCATTGTCTGGTCCGACAGTATTGCCGAGTTTGTTATCCAGGCCCTGGCACCGGCGGAAGTGGAATCAATTCTGATTGACGAGGAATCCCATCAAATAGATGTTGTGGTCACCGAAGAAAATCTTTCCAGAGCCATTGGCCGGGGTGGGCAGAATGTACGCCTGGCGTCAGAGTTGACGGGTTGGGAACTCAACCTGATGACCGACAAGGATGCGGCAGAAAAACAGGATGGTGAGCAGCAATTATTGGTTGCAAATTTTATGAGTCAGCTTGATATCGATGAAAACGTTGCTTTAATTCTTGCCCAGGAAGGATTCAATACTCTTGAAGAAGTTGCTTATGTGCCGAAACAGGAATTGCTGGATATTGAAGAATTTGATGAAGCCATTGTTGAAGAATTGCGTAACAGGGCCCAGGATACCCTGTTGACAAGTGCGATCGCTTCCCAGGAGCAGAAAGAGCCCAGCGAAGATCTGCTCACTATGGAAGGAATGGATGAAGATACTGCCAGAACGCTGGCCGCTGGTGGAATTCGAACTATGGAAGAACTTGCGGAATGCGCCGTGGATGAAGTTCTCGACGTCATAGATCTGGAAATAGCGCGGGCCAGTGAATTGATCATGACCGCGCGAGCGCCCTGGTTTGAATAGACAGGCGAATTACGGCCCGAATGCAGCACAAAAACCATCCCTGATATCAGGATAACAGCCAGACCACAGGTTTCATTATGTCACAAGTAACAATTAGCAGCTTTGCAAAGCAAATCGGTATTTCTACCGATAAATTAGTGGAGCAGCTGGGCCATGCAGGAATCGAAGGGAAATCCGCAGAGGATCTACTGGAAGATAACGAAAAAATCACCCTGTTACAGTTTCTCAAAGGAGACGCTACACGTGAACCCACTGGTCGCCAACGTATTACATTAAAGCGAAAAACCACCGATCAAATTCGCCAAACGTCAAAAACCGGAGCGGCACGGACAGTTCATGTAGAAACCCGGAAGAAACGCACCTTTGTTAAACGCAGCATACTTGAGGCTGAACAGGCTGAGAAACAGGAGAAAATTGATCAGAATGCTGAGCGTAAGCAGCAGAAACTGGCTGCGGAACAAAAACGGGAGCAAGATGAAATAAAAGCGCGAGAAGACGCAGAGCAGGCAGCGCGGGATGCCGAAGAAAGGGAAGTACTCGACAAACAACAGAAGGAGCGCGAAGAAGAAGAGCGTCTGGAGCGGGAGCAAAAAGAGGCGGAAGCACTCGCCCTGGCAGCAGCTGAAGCACCCGCCCTGGCAGCAGCTGAAGCACCCGCGGAAACATCTGCTGAGTTAGTCGAACCAGCGCAACCTGCGACGGTTAAACAGCAACCGAAATCACCTCCGGTAGCGGCAAAAGAACCCAATAAAAAATCTGAACGCAGTGGAGGTGATAACGATCGGCGCGGTAAAAAAGGGCGCAAAGGTCGCCAGGAGCCGGCACCTCGGGCAGAACTTCATGCATCCAAAAGACGGCGTGAACGGCCGCGTCGTGCGCTCGGCAAAAAACCAGGCAATATTTCTTCTTCGGTTTCGGATCAGCATGCATTTGCCAAACCCACCGCGCCTGTGGTTCACGAAGTTTACATTCCTGAAACCATCACCGTGGGTGAATTAGCCCAGGCAATGACTATCAAGGCGGCCGAAGTCATTAAAGCCATGATGGCGATGGGCTCGATGGTGACCATTAACCAGATTCTCGACCAGGATACCGCAATGCTGCTGGTTGAAGAAATGGGACATACAGGTATTGCGGCAAAGGCAGAAGACCCCGAGGCATTGCTATTGGCCGCAGATGCTGATGGCATCGATTTGCGACCAAGGGCACCTGTGGTTACCGTCATGGGGCACGTAGACCATGGCAAGACTTCCTTGCTGGATTATCTGCGTAATGCCAAAGTGGCGTCTGGTGAGGCTGGCGGTATCACCCAGCATATTGGTGCCTACAAGGTGAAAATAAATGACCATGAGATTTGCTTTCTGGATACCCCGGGTCATGAAGCATTTTCTGCGATGCGGGCATGCGGCGCTAAAGCCACTGATCTGATTATCCTGGTTGTGGCAGCGGATGACGGGGTAAAACCTCAGACTATAGAAGCCATTCGCCATGCCAAAGCGGCGGAAGTGCCGATGATTGTTGCCATTAACAAAATTGACCGCGAGCAGGCCGATCCGGAACGGGTTAAACAGGAACTGGCCAATCACGAAGTGATCCCAGAGCAGTGGGGGGGTGATACCCAGATGAATGAAGTTTCAGCTATCACGGGTCAGGGTATAGACGAATTGCTTGAAGCGGTACTGTTACTGGCGGAGATCGCCGACCTGAAAGCACCCGTTAGCGGCCCGGCAACCGGGCTGGTGGTTGAAGCACGGCTCGACAAAGGCCGCGGACCTGTGGCCACCATATTGGTTCAACAGGGTACTCTGAAAAAAGGGGATATCGTATTAGCCGGGCGAGAATCCGGTCGGGTACGGGTGTTACTGGATGACAATGGAAATTCTGTTAACGAAGCTGGCCCCTCTACCCCGGTGGAGATACAGGGGCTCGGTGGTGTTCCCGTTGCGGGAGATGAAATAATTGTGGTTGCTGATGAACGAAAGGCGCGCGAAATTGCATTGCATAGACAAGGCCGATTCAAAGAAATAAAAATGGCGCAACAGCAAAAAGCGAAGCTCGAGAGCATGTTTAATCGAATGGAAGAGGGTGAAGTACAGAATTTAAATTTGCTGGTTAAAGCCGATGTTCAAGGCTCTGTGGAGGCACTTTCCGAATCTCTTGAAAAGCTATCAAATGATGAGGTCACAGTTAAGGTGGTTCATGGAATGGTGGGCGGTATCAATGAATCTGATGTCAACCTCGCACTCGCGTCGGGCGCTACCATCATTGGTTTCAATGTGCGAGCCGATACCACTGCCCGAAAACTGATTGAGTCCGAGAATGTTGATGTGCACTACCACAACGTTATTTACGATGTAGTAGATCTGGTTAAGGCTGCGATGTCCGGAATGCTGTCGCCTGTACTACACGAAGAACACGTTGGTCTGGTAGAGGTCAGGGATGTATTCCGGGCACCGAGAATTGGCGCTATTGCAGGCTGTCTGGTCCTGGAGGGGTCAGTCAAGCGTAGTCTGCCGGTGAGAATACTACGGGAAAATATTGTCATTTTTGAAGGCAGTATTGATTCGCTGCGCCGTTTCAAGGACGACGTGCAGGAAGTCAAAAGTGGTATTGAATGTGGTATTGGTATTAAAAACTACAATGACATCAAAGTTGGTGACCAGATCGAGGTTTACAAAGTGGTTGAGAAAGTGCAATCAGTTTAATTCACTTTAGTCCTCCGGCACACCTGGTTTGTTGGAGCACTAACCCTGGCAGGCTTTCAGTTAATGCACGAAATAGATAGAACCCGGCGCGTATCGGCATTGCTCAAGCGCGAACTTGCCACCTTGATATCCAGGGAACTCAACGATGGGCGATTACAAAATGTTACTATCAATGCGGTAACTATTTCAAAGGACCTGAAAAATGCGATAATTTATGTGTCCACACTGGACGATGCGATCATCTCAAACGTAGCTTCAGATAGTGCGGCGCAACTATCGGATCCTGATGCTATAGATCAGCAGGGAAAAAAACACGGAAATCATCAACCCATCGATAAACTGCTAAATAATGCGGCAAAATTTTTGCGCAGGCTACTAAGCCAGCACGCAGATTTACGCATCACGCCCAACTTGCGTTTTAAATATGATGACAGTATCCAGCGAGGTGTTGAGATGTCGTCGTTAATAGATTCTCTTAATAACAGGCATGGGACAAAGTAAGCGTCCCCAGGGCGTGCCGGTTAACGGCATGCTGTTGCTCGACAAGCCATCAGGCATTTCCTCCAACCAGGCCCTGCAGAAAGCAAAGGCTCTGTTAAATGCCCGCAAGGCTGGACATACTGGCAGTCTGGATCCAATCGCTACCGGGTTGTTGCCACTATGTTTTGGCGAAACCACAAAAATTTCCAACCTGTTTTTGACTGCGGATAAAACCTACGAGGTTGTTGTTCGACTGGGAGTCGCTACTGAAACCGGCGATTGTGAAGGTGAAATCGTTGAGAAGAATGATGTTGACATCGCATTGCCTCAGCTTGAACAGGTTCTGGAGGGGTATCGTGGTCAGTTCAATCAAATCCCACCCATGTACTCGGCCTTAAAAAGGAATGGTCAACCACTTTATAAACTCGCGCGCCAGGGTATTGTGGTAGAGCGAGAAAGCAGGCCGGTTACCGTTTATTCATTACTGTTGAATCATTGGGAACAGGATCTCCTTCAACTCACTGTTTCCTGTTCCCGTGGATTTTATATTCGTGTCCTGGCGGAAGATATCGGCCGAGATCTCGGCTGCGGTGCCCACGTGGAATCCTTGCGAAGAACCAGAGTAGGTGATTTTTCCATTTCCCGGACACTTACTCTGGAACAGATTGAGGCAATTGTATCTCCACAGGAACGGGAGAAAATCCTGCTACCCACTGACCAGGGGCTGGCGCACCTGCCTGAAGTAAGAATTGCAGAAAACCTGGTACAATTTATCAGATCGGGACAATCTGTAAAACCAGCCACCAACGCCCCCTCCGGACTGGTACGACTTTATGGGGAATCCAGTGGGTTTCTTGGGCTCGGGGAAATTACAGAAGACAACAGGTTATCACCAAAGCGATTATTTAACCTTTGACCGTGGATTTTAAGCCTCGGGGTGCTCCTGATAAACTGAGTGGTGCAACGCCACGGGTAAACAATCGAGAGTAAATAATCGAGCAAAAATGGCTCCCCAGCGCGGACTCGAACCACGGACCAATTGATTAACAATCAGATTTTTACAA
>CAYOGN010000215.1:0-14799 GCA_964403545.1 uncultured Gammaproteobacteria bacterium | reverse complement strand
GTCCGCGCATACTCTGGCAACTTCTGCAAATCCTCCGTCGAAATTTTCTGACAACCCACACCCGGCAACCAGAACCTCATCACCAGATTTGAACCGGCGATCGCTGGAACTCAATACGGTACCAGAGAGATCAACACCGCCATTTAGTGGATATTTTCTCAGAATCTTACCTTTACCAGTAGCAGCAAGTACATCTTTGAAATTAATTCCCGACCAGGCAACTTTGATAACAACCTCGCCTGGAGTCAGATCATCAATGGTCAGTTGCTGAAAACCGGCAACGATCTTTTTTTCTTCCGACAGGTTAATACGAAATGCGCGAAAAGTTGACATGATTATTTAATGGAACCTCTACCGGGTAATGTTGAGAAAAAATACTTGCACTATGAATTGAATAAAAAAATGGTAATACACATTTTCAGCCTTTGTCACCAGACAGAAGTTCATAAACTGAAGATTTCCGCTTCATTTAGCACTAAAAGTATGCCCGCTGAAACTACACCTGCAATCAGATCATCCAGAACAATTCCGAATCCACCATGAACATTCCGGTCAACCCACCTGATTGGCCACGGTTTAGCAATATCAAACAGACGAAACAAAAAAAATCCGGCGACAACATTAATGACGGTGGCAGGAACCAGCAACATTGTAACCAGGTAGCCAGCGAATTCATCCCATACGATGGCCGGATGGTCATGACTTTTCAGTATTTTCGCAGTATGCCCGCAAATCCACACACCTGAAACGATGATGATTAATGTGGCCACCAGATAGTAACTGCGACCCATTGATACCAGCAACCAGTAAATTGGTACTGCCGCCAGGGTACCAAATGTGCCCGGCGCCACGGAGGCTAATCCGGAGCCGAATCCCAGTCCGAGGAATGCACCGGGAGTAGCAAACAGATCACTACGGGTAGCCGGGCGATTAATCCTGGCCGTCACGAACCACACCTGCTACCTTATCGAGCACTCCGTTAACATATTTATATCCATGCTCGGAGCAGAATACTTTTGCAATATCAATGGCCTGGTCAATGACAACTCCGGTAGGAATTGATTTATCGTATTGCAGTTCATAGGTACCAAGACGCAGTATCGCTTGCTCAATCAGATCAACCCTTTCCTGCTTCCGGTCAAGATGTGGAGCGATTAATGCGTCAATATTATCGATGTAGTGGGGAATAATATTGATCAGACCAAGAAAATAGTCACGATGTTTACCGGTCAGGTTTTCGTTACTGATAAACGTTTTAACAATCTCTTCCGGAGCCTGGCCAGTCATTTGCCATTGATATAACGCCTGCACGGCGCAGCGACGAGCCAAATGTCTACCACTCCTGGCCAATTCAGGTCGTCCGTATCAAGCGGGTAAGACTCACCATCTCCAGTGCCGTCATGGCAGCTTCAAAGCCTTTGTTACCTGCCTTGGTTCCAGCACGTTCGATGGCTTGCTCAATGGTATCTGTAGTCAGCACCCCAAAAATGACGGGGATATCTGCTTCCGCGTTCAGTCTGGAAATTCCGCTGGCACATTGACCGGCAACGTGGTCAAAATGTGGCGTTGCACCACGAATAACCGCACCCAGGGTAATGATGGCGTCAAATTTTTCACCCTTGATCAACTGATGGACTGCAAAAGGCATTTCAAACGCACCCGGAACCCAGACCAGGTCAACATCGCTATCCTTGATACCATGACGCGAAAACCCGTCAATGGCGCCCTGAATCAGTTTGTCGGTGATAAAGTGGTTGAACCGGCCCGCGACAATGGCGTACCGACCTCCACAGTTAATAAAATCTCCGGATATTTCATTCATCGCTTTTTTTCCATTTTTTCAATGCTTTCTGATCAGCTATGTATTCTACAACTTCAAGACCAAAGCCAGACAGGCCGTGAGCCCTTTTTTCCCGACCAAGAGCCAGCACCTGATGAACCCCAAGGTCAGCAAGAATCTGCCCACCAGCACCCAGCATCCTCAAATTGGCTGGATCCTGTTGTTTAACTGAGGGGTCTCTGTCCAGAGAAGTTTTACGCCGCCGGGAGTTGTTACGCAAATCGATGCGTGATGCCAATTCTTCGGCCGATTCATGATAGGCCAACAGGACCAATACGCCTGAACCATGATTAACGATGGATTCCAGGGTTGATTTATTACTCCAGTACTGCGGTCCATCACTTTTGATCACCGTATCCAGTAGCCCCCGATGCACATGCACCCGCACGGCCACGGGTTGGGCCGGATCAATGTGACCGTAAGTCAGGGCCATATGAACGCCCCCCTCTACCATGTCCTGGTATATGAATGTATTGAATAATCCCTGTTCAAGATCCATTTTGTGTTCAGCGATACGCTTCACCGTAGGATCGTTTCTCATCCGAAACCCGATCAGTTGCGCAATCGTTCCAATCTTTATATCGTGTTGGGCACCAAACTCAAGCAAGTCCGGTAAACGGGCCATTGAACCATCCTGTTTGAGAATTTCACAAATCACGCTGGCAGGCTCAAATCCACAAATTCTTGCCATATCAACCCCGGCTTCGGTATGCCCGGCACGGGTTAAAACACCTCCGGGATGAGACTTGATCGGGAAAATGTGCCCCGGGGTTACAATATCCTCCGGCGACGCATTTCGTTTGACCGCAGTACGAATAGTAATGGCGCGATCCTGTGCGGATATGCCGGTAGTGACGCCTTCAGCGGCTTCAATGGAAACCGTGAAGTTTGTCGAAAAGCGTGCACTATTTCGACTAACCATGAGCGGGAGATCCAGTTGCTGACAGCGTTCTTCGGTCAGGGTCAGACAAATCAGGCCGCGACCCTGGGTTGCCATAAAGTTAATATGGTCATCAGTAATAAATTCTGCTGCGACCAATAAATCCCCTTCATTTTCACGATCTTCATCATCGACCAGGATAACCATCTTTCCCTGACGAAAATCAGCCAGGACGTCCTCAATAGGACTCACACAATCCAATGTAGTTTGATTGTTCATAGCGTTGTAACCCGGTCAGATTCTCTGATACGTTCGATATAACGTGCAAGCAGATCAATTTCAAGGTGGACTGAATTGCCTTCAACAATACTGCCCAGATTAGTGCATTTCAAGGTATGGGGAACAATAGTAACCTCGAAAAGTGTTTTATCCTGCTGGTCTTCAACCTGATTTGAAGTCAGGCTGATACCGTCCACAGTAATGGATCCTTTCACTGCAATGTAACGCCCGATTGATCGTGGTGACCTGAACTGCATAGAGGATGATTGCGCCCTATCCAGCCGTTTTATCAGCACCCCTTTGCCATCAACATGCCCTGACACCAGGTGACCCCCCAGGGGTTTTTGCAGGGTTAATGCAGATTCAATATTTACCCGGTCGCCAGCTCGCCATTGGTCGATGAGGCATTTTGCAAGGGTTTCGGGCGACACATCAAAATGTACAATATTTTTCACTGATTGAACTCGGGTAACGGTCAGGCAAACCCCATTCACGGCAATACTGTCCCCGACTCTGGTTTCAGCAACAGTTAACGATCCGGTGTCCACTGCTAAAATCGCACTTCTGCCGCTATCTGCAGCGGAACTTTCCACAGAAATAATGGTTCCAAGAGCTTCAATAATGCCAGTAAACATAGAACAGGCAGGCTTACTCGCTCAGATTAGCCACGTGTAACGTTAATCGAATGTCCCGCCCAACCCTGGTAACATCCCGAAATTCGAGAACAATTTTGTCCTGAATAGACTCCAGTCCGGGAATTCGAAACATACCTCGAGCGCTGCTACCCAGCAGATCCGGGGCCATATACACAATTAACTCGTCAACCAGATTCTGCTGAAGCATGGTTCCACTAAGGCGGGAACCGGCCTCCAGCATCAAATCATTAATTTCCCGTCGGCCGAGTTCCAGCATTACCTGTTCCAGATCAATGGCGCCATCGCGTAGTGGACAACCAATAACCTCTACATTTTTCTGTCCATACAAACCTGCATCACGCACTTCATTGGGTGAGGTGATAATAAGCACATCCCCGGATTCATTTAATATTCTGGCATCTACCGGCGTACTGAGCCGACTATCAAGAATTATCCTTAGTGGTTGACGCCCGGCATCCGGTATACGGGCTGTCATCCGTGGATCATCCCGTAATACGGTTCCGATACCGGTAAGAATGGCCGAACTGGCCGCCCGAATTCGATGTGCATCGAGACGCGCAGGCTCGGAAGTAATCCACTGACTTTCACCATTTGCCATTGCTGTTTTACCATCCAGACTCGCGGCGATTTTTAATGTCACCCACGGAACACCACGAGTAATGCGCTTGATAAATCCCCGATTTAACCTGGCTGCCCATTCACTATTGTTCCCCGATTCGACCTCGATACCAGCATTTCTCAACGCGGAAATTCCGGCACGGTTTACCAGTGGGTTAGGGTCCTCCATGGCGATCACGACCCGCGCGACACCGGCCTTTATAATGGCATCGGTACATGGTGGTGTACGGCCATGATGGCAACATGGCTCGAGATTGACATACAGGGTGGCATCTTTTGCGTATTTTCCAGCCCGTTTGAGGGCAAACACCTCCGCATGGGGTTGGCCCGCAAGCTGATGGTATCCTTCTCCGACAATCACACCATTATTGCTGATTACGCATCCTACACGTGGATTGGGGTGAGTTGAATTGGTTCCTTTTTCAGCAAGTTTAAGCGCGCGAGCCATAAACCGAAAGTCGTCCCCCGGCTGAACTTTATACTCAGGTGGAATACTGAACTCTGGCTCAGCCTGGACTCCAATGGATTCCTTTAATTCCCTGATCCCCGGAAAAATTGCCATGATCAGTCTTTTGCGTTTGAAAACATTGACAATTGTTCCTTGCCAGGTTGATCGGTCAGGATCTCACGCAGCTTTTCCACTTCATCACTGAATGCCTCGAGATCCTGAAAACTGCGATAAACCGAAGCAAATCGTACGTATGCCACCTCATCTATATCGCGCAATTCAGCCATTACCGCCTCACCAATTTGCCTGGTCTCAATTTCACGGTCGCCGTTATGGGTAAACTGTCGCATGATACGGTTTACCGCTGCCTCAACCGTGGTCACCTCTACAGGCCGCTTTTCCAGCGCCCTGGTTAATCCACGTCGCAGTTTACTCTCGTCAAAACGTTCCCTGACACCGTCAGACTTGATTACTGGGGGCATTTGCAGAGAAACGTGCTCGAAGGTGGTAAACCGTTCTTCGCAAGACTGACATTCGCGCCGCCGCCGCACGCTTTCGCCGCCATCACCAAGTCGAGAATCGATTACCCGGGTATCTTCATTTGCACAGAAAGGGCAACGCATGAGTCAGCGCCGGAATTCAGGGCTGCGCATCCGCTTCAGCACCTTCCTTGACCACGGGCATCATGTCTTCACGGGTTATTCCCAGCCAATATACAACAGGACTTGCGACAAAAACAGACGAATAGGTCCCGACCAGTACTCCGATTGACAGCGCAATTGAAAATCCGCGAATCACTTCGCCACCAAAAATCAATAAAATCACAACCACGAGCAGCGTTGTCAGCGATGTCAGGATGGTTCTTGGAAGTGTTTGATTGATAGAGGTATTCATAATATTTGCCGAATCACTCTTTCGCATTTTTCGGAAATTTTCCCTTATCCGATCATAAACAACGATGGTATCGTTCAACGAATAACCGATCACCGCGAGAACCGCGGCAAGCACGGCAAGGGAAAATTCAAATTGGAAAAAAGCAAAAATGCCAATGGTAATCACTACGTCATGTATCAGTGCAACCACTGAGCCAACAGCAAAACGCCACTCGAATCGAAACATGACATAAATCAATATACCGATCAAAGCATACAGCATCGCCAGACCGCCCTGGTTAGCAAGTTCGTCACCCACCTGAGGCCCGACAAACTCAACTCGCCGCATTTGCAACTGGCAATCCTGGACAGCGCCACCGACGGAACTACATTGCTGTACTTTCGCGCCGGCCTGATCGATCAATACCTCTCCCGCGGGTCCGCGCAAAGTCTGCATGACTTTGCTACTGATCTCTGCCGCCTTACCCGACTCGACAGCCGTATCTGCCGGCAACCTGATCATGACATCATGAGAAGTACCAAAATGTTGTACCACTGCATCACCAAAACCGTTTTTCTGTAGTGCATCCCGTACTATCTGTACCTGAACGGGTTGCTGGTAACTAACCTCAACCAGTGTTCCCCCGGTAAAATCGATACCAAAGGAAAGCCCTCTGAGCACAATGGATCCAACACTGATGATGATCAGAACAAGGGAAAATACAAACGCAAGCCGACGTTTGCCAAGAAAGTCATAATTGGTAACTTTATTTAAAATTTGCATTGATCTGATCCTTTAAATCGCCAATTGTTTGATATTTTTACCACCGTAGTACCAGTTTACCAGCACCCGGGTCAGTAGTATCGCGGTAAACATGGAGGTCAGTATGCCAATACTCAGGGTAACGGCAAATCCCTTGATTGGACCAGTACCAAAATTAAATAACACCACAGCTGCAATCAAAGTCGTCACATTAGCGTCAATAATTGTGGATAACGCCTTGTCATAACCAAGATGAATACTGGCCTGGGGTGAATTTCCATTGCGTATTTCTTCCCTGATTCGTTCGAAAATCAAAACATTTGCATCCACCGCCATGCCTACAGTGAGCACAATACCTGCCACTCCCGGCAATGTCAGGGTCGCTTGAAAGAATGACAATACCGCCACCATTAACACCAGGTTAACCGTCAGTGCGACATTCGCCGCAATGCCAAACATCCGGTAATAAATCAACATAAACAACAGCACCAGAGCAAATCCAACCGTTACAGAAATAAATCCCTGAGAAATATTGGCCTGACCAAGACTGGGCCCAACGGTACGTTCTTCGATGATTTCAACCGGCGCTGCCAGCGCGCCTGAGCGCAACATCAGCGACAAATCCCGCGCCTCGTCAACGCTATCAATACCTTCAATCTGAAAGCGTTTACCCAGTTGGCTACGAATAACTGGCGCCGTAATCACTTCTTCAAGTTTGCCACTGATTCGTACCGGTTCCCCATTGTCATCAAAAACCACATTACCATTCGCATCCTTTTGCGACTTCGAGGTCAACTCAACATATACCACCGCCATTCGATTGCCGATATTGTCAGCAGTTATCCGGCTATTTTTACGTGCCCCTTCTGCATCCAGGGTGATGCTGACAATTGGCGTCCCATTCTGGGTATCTATGCTGGCGGCTGCATCGACGATATTGTCACCTGAATAGATAATCCGCTTCAGGAGCAAGATTCTCCTGCCATCACGGAATTTGTACAGGCGGGAACCGGGAGGAGCCTGACCGGACTGCTCCGCCTGGGCAGTATTCTTCTCATCGACCATTCGCATTTCCAGGGTCGCCGCACGCCCGAGGATACGCTTGGCACGTTCGGTATCCTGAACTCCCGGAAGCTGAATGACAATTCGATCAGCGCCCTGCTGCTGGACCACTGGTTCCGCTACGCCCAACTGGTCGATTCGATTTCTGAGCGCAGTCATATTCTGCTCCAGGGCAAAAGTCTTGATTTCATCAATCTGGGTCTCGGTCAAGGTGGCCGTCAAGCTGCCGTCCCGGGTATCGTCGCTCCTGACATCAAGTTCCTGTAGCTCTTTGTTCAACAGCCTGATTGCATCTTCCCGTTGTGCCGGATCCCGCATGGTGATTTCGATAATGCCACTAGAATTTTTCTTCACACTCCGATAACGCAACTTACCTTCGCGTAAAACCAGCTTGATATCGTCTTCATAACGTTGCCGGGATCGATCAATGGCGCTATCCATATTGACTTCAAGCAAAAAATGAACACCACCCCGAAGGTCAAGGCCGAGATACATGGGATTGGCACCGGATTCAATAAGCCATGCTGGCGCACCTGAAAGTAGTGTCAACGCAGTACTGAAACCCTCTCCCAGGGATTGCTCCATCAGATCTCTGGTCAGCAGTTGATCTTCGCTGGATTTAAATCGAATACGAATGCCCTTGCTATCCTGAATTATGGATTTGGCTTCAATATTTCCGGCGGTCAATATCCCTTCCACTTTTTCCAGGGCGGATACTTCCAGGCTCAAACCGCGGGCACCTCGAATGGCCATTCCGGGATCATTACTGAAAACATTGGGAAACGCGAAAAAAAATCCAGTGAGCAAAACTGTCAATACAAGAAAATATTTCCACCAGGGGGTACTGTTTAACATAACTATAAAATCAAATGAGTCTGGTCGCGCTCAGCTTTCTTTACTTTAAATCCGGATCTATCGTGAAGTCCTTGAATAAGAGAGCGCGAACTGTTTACGGAGGTGTTATCCAGCTATTTCGTCGATTTAACGGTGCCCTTGGGCATCATCTGGGCCACCGCTGTTCGCTGAACACGAACGGTGACGCCCTCGGCAATTTCCACCGCAACGAAATGATCGTCAGTTCCGGTAATTTTTCCAAGCACACCTCCATTGGTAACAACCTCATCACCTTTATCGAGGTCCGCCACCATGGCACGATGTAGCTTGGCTTTCTTCTGCTGGGGACGAATAAGCAGAAAATAAAAGATGACAAAGATTGCCACCATGGGTAGCAGACCCAACAGTCCACCGGCACCGCCACCACCAGCCTGGGCCCAGGCATCAGATATCAGGAAGTTCATATTAGTTTAAGAATGTTACAGGTTTTAGTTTAAGAATGTTACAGGTTAATCGTTGATTAATCAGGTATTCCAGACCGAATCAAAGAAATCCGGCTTGAATTTTGAGGGCCGTATTATGCCACAATCGATTTCCAATGGAGGGCATTTGTTTTGATCAAAAAACCAGTGCCGAAACAGGCAATTTCGTATACTCACCCCTTTTGGGACTCCATTTCCCATTCGTGATTTCGAACCTAAGGCTCTCCAGGGTCACATATGGGTACCTGATGTCAAATTTCACCCGTGCAGTACTGTTTATGATGCTGGCCATTCTGATGTTTGACATCCAGGGGGCGATTATCAAACATCTTGGTGATCACTACCCGGTTCAGCAAATTGCAACCATGCGCAATTTATTCGGCATATTGCCGAGTTTTCTGGTGCTTTATTTCTCCCACGAATGGCGGGCGGGGCGTCGCACAATTCGCATTACGCAATGGAAACTCGCCCTGTTTCGCGGTGCAGTGATTGCTTCTGCCCAGCTTTCATTTTACTGGTCACTTACGATCATGGAGTTTGCCACCGCCTCCACTTTGGCCTTTGCCGGGCCTCTCTTTATCACCACCCTGTCAATACCAATTCTTCATACCCGGGTCGGCGCGATACGATGGCTGGCCGTCATCACCGGATTTGTCGGTATTATTATGGTAATGCGTCCACAGGGAGATATGTTCCAATCAACGGCGTTACTGCCGGTAGTTGCTGCGTTCTGCTATGGTCTATCCAGCGTCATGGTCAGGTTATTCGACGACAAAACACCTACCGCCACAATCAATCTTTATACCACTCTCTCCGCCCTGATCTGTATGTTCGTAGCGATGCTTGTTTTCGATGCCTTTCGACCAATCACTGTTTACTCGGACTGGCTATGGATGATCGCGATGGGGTTGGTTGGTGGTTTTGCTGTACTTTTTCTTATTATTGGCTATCGACTGACACAACCCAGCAACCTTTCACCATTTGAGTATTTTGGGATTCCATTTTCGTTTGCCATTGGCTTTCTGATTTTTGGAGAAGCGCCCTTCGACAAACTATTTCCAGGTGTTATCCTCATTATCGCGGGTGGGCTATTGATTGTCTGGCGTGAACGTCGAATCCAGCCAGATTAGTCAGTATCCTGGCTCAGAGGGCGCAATGCGCCGTCTTTTAACTCAAGTACCGCATCAAACAGGTTTGCCAGATCAAGGTCAAGCAAGGTCCAAATCAGGTTTTTACCCTTACGATAAATTTTTAATTTCTCGATAATTCGGATCTGGCTCTTTAAATCCAGTGTGCTCAAAGCGTCATTGACAATCAGAATATCCGGATTTTTAATCAGCGATCTGGCAAGTGCCAGCTTTCGACGAAAGTTTTGCGATAGCTGTGATCCTGCATTACCGCAATTGAACTCCAGGCCCAAAACAAGCAATGCATCTGTGACCCCATGTTCTTCCAGCACGTTGTTCAATTGATCATCTATTCTGGATTGCAGATGGAGTTTATTAAAACCGATCTTGCCAAAAAGGAGATTCTCCTGAACAGTCATCCCATTCAGGTAACACTCTTTATCTATAAACTGAATCAGATCATTCACCAATCCGAGTTTATCCATTACCAGTTGGCGCGCAGATACAATGCGTTGGCGTATCTCTGTTGTAATCAATCCGAGGCGATGTTGTGCCGGGCAAAGTTGAAGAGTCATTGAAATCAATCTGGACTGATCCTGCTGATTCAGATGTTCCAGATCCTGTCCACGAACTTTATCCACCAACAGCTGGTATTCTTCCATTTGTGAAGCTTCGATAAAACTGTATTGAAAAAACAGTTCACTGTCTTCATCAACGTCAGCAAACAACTCAAGCATTAATTCTGTAAGCTCAAACCCGATTTTGCTGAATGTTTGCCGGAGCCCGGTTTCACCCAATATTTCCATCACCTCGGGAAGTTGGGCCAGGGTATAAGGCGTTACTTCGGGGTCTGTCGGCACCCCAAATAAAAGATTTTCTGCAACCGACAGGTTTTCAATAAAATTGTCCCGGTCGAAATATTCGATCACCGCACCATTATCAAAATCTTTCAGTGCATCTCTTATCAGGCGGCGGGAACTGACGATGGTTTGCATGAGCTCAGGAAATTTTCTGTCACCAAATTTTGAGCGCAGTGCCAATGACATAATGTCTTCTTTCAATTCTACAGTTTCGATAACCGAGATTGTTAATTCGGCAAATTCAGCTTCACTACCGGCACCCGAAAGCGGAAAATCAACCCAGTCTGCATTGATATTTTGGGTAGAGTTTCCTGATGCTAATGCTTCCCTGGCATCTTCAGCCAAAAATGATTCAGAACCCGATTCGCTAACCGGTTGATGGCGGAGACCATAATAAAGATTATCCTTGACTGATCGATTGAAAATATAGGAATTAGATGTACATAGCCCAATATTTCTTCCGATGAGAGATACCGGCAACGTTGCCAGATCCTTCTGATCAATTTTTATCGTTCCGCTAGCGGGGTGTTCAACACCGGCCAATAATAGTGCTAACTCTCTCCCGGTATCAGTATCTCCCGCGTGGATAGCAATATGCTGATTGATATCGACTTCGAAGCTGAGGTTGTCGATTTTACTGGACTGATTTTCAGATGACATTGACAATCGGTTTCCATTAATGGAATCGATAAACGGCGGAAACTTGTCCGGTATGCTCTTCTGCTGGTGCTCGCTCAACATATTTGCCGGTTCAAATTGTTGAATGATCTGGGCGTACTTGACCCGTATATCTTCGGTAATCTGGTAAAATTTAAGCAACTCTTTCCACGGTGGCCCGATATCCTTGTATGCTGCAAGCACCGCAACCAATGCGCCTAACGAAAGATTCCCCTTGATGACAAGATAGCCCCCTATGCTGTAGAAGAAAAAAGGTGTCAACTGGCCAAGAAAATTATTTAAAAACTTGATAAAAAATTTACGCCGAAATATTTCATTACGAATTTTAAAAATTTTTCCCAGACGATCACTTATGTCAGCCCGTTCCAGGTGACCGCCATCGTTTACCATGATATCGACCGTGGCATTTACCGTTTCTCCTACTCTGTCCGCCAATTTCCGGACAGTTTGCACCCGTTGACGAGACAACTGATTCACCTTCATCTGAAGTCGGGGGATCAGGTAGACCTGTGGCGGATACAAGGCAATAGCGGCAAGTCCAAGCCAGACGTCCTGGGCAAAAATAAAATAGATATAGGTAATTAATAGCCCTCCCTGAAACACAGGCAAGGCAATAGAATCCCCAATAAACCCCCCAAGTGGTTCAGTTTCAGCGGTAATCATCGGAATAATTTCGCTGGATGAAATCTTCTTGAAATGAGGTAGTGGAAACCTCATTATTCGGCTATAGAGTGTGTATCGCAATCGTCGAAGCATGCGTTCGCCCAGCACACCCCGGTAGACATTGATGACATACTTCATGATTCCGTTGACAATCACAAGAGCGAGAAATACCCCACTCAACGTCAAAAGATACTCAATCTGATTGAGTTCGAATCCGAGCAATTCATAACTTACCCCTCCACCACCAATAGCCTTGTTGACAATGATTTTCGGCACTTCCAGTGACAAATAAACCAGCGGCATAGAGGCAAGCGTCAGAATAATCAAAAATATCTGATCCTTCTTCGTATGCTCCAGGATATACTTGAATATCGACCGCTCCATCGGGTCTGAATTATTATTTTTTTCTTCTGTCACAATTGACCTTAATATTTTCCGGGAGTACTTCCAGATCACTCATGATTTATCATTTTGAGTGATGAATCAGGAAGTTTGCTGAAGTTCATCCAGCCTGGATTGAAGAATCACCAACTGAGTGCTGGCGTTCGCCAGTTTGGTGCTGATATCTTTCAGCACGTGAAGCGCCATTTCAGGATTATCCGTAATCAGCTTCAGAAAACGCTCGTTGGATATTTTCAGCACTTCAACTTTACTGGCAGCTTTTACCGAAGCCGAGCGTCGTTCTCCACGTAATACCGCAAGTTCACCTATCAGGGTTCCGGTTGACAATGTTGCGAGAACCACTGCAGAATCGCCGGAAACATCGAGAATTTCCACCAAGCCATCGAGCACGATAAATATTGAATCTGACGACTCATCCTGGTGGAACAGGTATTCCTGATCAGCATATTCGAAAACCTGGCTGGTAAAAGCCAGCAGTTTCAACTGAGAATCATCCAGCATCCTGAAAAGCGAGATGTTGCGTAATAATTTTGCCTGATTTAGAACGTCCAAATTAATTCAAGGAGTTGTATCTTAATCGGGCAATTATTTCACGAAACTTTGCTTCTGTGGATATTATTTTCTCGTTTGGTTCTTCACTACAAGGTGGATTAGGACAGATGGCCTGGTATCACGGCTGATTGCCTGAGGTTCAAGATCCCGGATTGATATATTTCCGCATAATATTTGCCATACTTTGGGGATTTAAAATCGGCGGAAACAGGGTTTGAAACTTCCCGTCCCTATCCATCAAATAGAAGTAGGAGGAATGCGAAACAACCGGATCCCCATCCCAGTCGTTTTTAACCTGCCGTGGATTTTGCTTGTAAGCCTTGTATGCCACTGCAATTTGATCAGGCGATCCGGTCAGCCCTGTCAATCCGGAATGATATTTTGCCAATTCCTGCTTGAGCACTTCGGGGGTATCCCGCTCTGGATCTACCGTAATCACCAGAGGTGTCAGCTTTTCAGCCAAAGGACCCAAAATTTCGAGTGCTTTACCAATTCTGGTCAGCGATAGGGAACACATATTTTTACAATTGATATAGCCGAAAAATACCAGCATATGCTTTCCCTGGTACGACTCATTAGTGACCGCCATGCCATTGTGATCTACCAACTCGAAATCACCTCCTGCCTTAATCGGGAATCCGAACTTAATTTTTAACGGGATACCTTCAACATCTGTCTCAGGATGATTGTTGCCTTCTGTACTATGCGCGTGCGTAGTTGGGTGGCCAAGCCACAAAACAAAAATCAATATCTGTGGAATCATTTTCATTCCGATCGTACCAGTACGCACTGGCAAGTCCTTCCCTGCAAAATTTAATGACTCATTCGTTTACTGATCGTGAGCGAGCTACGCTGTTACTTTGAAAAATACTCCCTGTCCTTTTCCAAACCAAGCCCCAGGGCGCCATCCCGTTCAATTATCGCTTTTACGCGGGGATCCTTTTTATACCATCGTTTTGCTTTTTTTGGTTTACCGCCATATTCAGCCGCCCACGCTTTGTGAAACAGTGTTGCCTTTACCCAGCCTCCGTCAGGCAGGCGCATTTTCTGAACCTGAAAAAAACGTACATTGCGATTCTCCGTAAACAGCCCGTCAACTTCTATCTCCTGGCCACAAAAACCAACCAGCTCTTCGGCTGCCCCGGTGTAAAGAGTTAGATTTTTTGACGCCATTATTAGCCCCTGATCATTGGTCATCAGCCCCAGTTGCCTGCTACCAGCGCCACATTGTTGTGGGCAATCTCCAGTAAGGTGACAGGTAATATCCACCACCGTACCGGTAAACATGGCTTTCTCTTCATTGCTTACACCCCAGCTTTTTGCCCCGTAAGCGGAAGCGGAAAAAATATTGACAATTAACAGTAGTGTAGCGAGGACAAACAATCCTGGAATTTTTGGTTCCACTTTTATCGTTTTTCTCATCGCTATTGGCTCAGTTTCGGATTCGCTTCAGCAGGAAGAATACCGATAATTTCATGGGTTAAATTAACCACACCCGCATCTTCTACTACTTCGTCGATCATCAGATAATTGATGCCATCCAGTTCATAGGTCATCCCTGCTACAGTAATTTCATGGCTTTGAATATTCAATAATTTCTCATTGGCAACGCTGGTGGTATCGTCGCCTAAACTCATGATCATATATATCTTACCATCGCTCTTATCCAGCAAACCAACCGGAATACCTCCGGCAGAGCACCAGACTGCACAAGTATGATGGGAAGTGCCTACAACAAAGTCAGAACCTCCCATAATTTGTGACACATAACACCAGGTATCCA
>CAYOGN010000214.1:0-13990 GCA_964403545.1 uncultured Gammaproteobacteria bacterium | reverse complement strand
CCGACGCACATCGACTGTATTTTCGCTATCTACGATCATGACAAATTTCCCCGCCTGATCTTCCTGAATGGCCTGCTCGGGAATCATCAATGCCTCGGTTTTCTCCTCTCTGCCAATGAGGACACGAACAAACATGCCTGGTATCAGTAATTCATCAGGGTTAGGGAATTTTGCCCGAACATGTACGGTTGCGGTGGCGGGATCAACGACATTATCTACAAAATCCAGTTTCCCTGTAACTGGATACAAATTATTGCTGGGCAATCTTAGCTGGACATCAACATCCGGCAGTTTGTTCTCATTGGTTCCAGACTCGATTTGTTTTTCCTTGATTGCAATCATAACGCCTTCACTGACGCTGATACTGACATACATCGGATCCAGTTCGACCAACCTTGCCAGCGGGTCACCCCCCAAATCAATCAGGTTTCCTACCGACACCATCGAACGGCCAATTCTTCCCTTGATAGGTGCCCGAATCACCGTATTGTCAAGATCCGTTGTTGCTTTTTGTAAATCTGCCTTGTACGAGGTCAAGTTGGCAGCGGCCTGCAATTTGTCATTTCGCGCTTTGCTGATGTCCTGTTCGCTAATATTTTTCGATTTAAATAATTTTTCGTAACGCACCAGATCATCCTCGGTACGCGCCACCTCGGCATTCGCTCTTTCTACATTTCCCTGTGCTGCCGCCACTGTTGCTTTATAGGTATCAGATTCAATGGTATACAGAACATCGCCCACCTCTACATTGTCACCTTCGGAAAAGCTTCGCTCCAACAGATAACCCTGTACCCTGGCTCTCAGTTTAACGTCATTGATGGCTTCCGTTCGACCAATGAATTCTGAAGTTTCCTTGACCAGTTGTATCGACGCCGTTGTCACTATGACCCCGGGAGCGGGGCGCTCCTGCGGGGTCTGATCTTTATCACATGCAACCAGAATAATGCTAGAAAAAAATACAACTAATAAATATATGTTATTGTTTTTAAATGATTTCATCTATAAAGTAGTTCCAACTATTACGGGTAACAGGAAACAGGTGTTTGTTGCTGAAACTTACTATTCAGTGACCTCGAGATCGACCAGATCTATGGCCGTAGCGCAGCGGGATTGTAGTTTGTCTTTGTTATCAAGCAGGCAGCCGGCGAGGCGACCTTCTCCTATTTCCACATTCTGGCAGTGATTGACGAGGTCATCGTGGCATTCGTTAGCCAAATATGATAAACCGGAAACGAATCGTTCGAGCTGGGCCGCAGCGTCATAGAGTGCATATTCACATTGCCCGTTAAGCTTGTCTTCGTGCGCGTAGAGGCAAGCCAGGATACGCCCCTCGCCGGGGGTGACATTGGCGCAGAATGATTCCAGTTCAGTGGCGCAACCGGTGGCTACAGTGTCAATTAAATCTTCAACTGCATTGGCAGTAAAGGCACTGGTGGAGAGTAAAAATCCAAGACAGAATACTAAAATGTTTTTCATAAAATTTCTATTGTTTAAGGGTTTAAGGTACAACACACGTTTACACGATCAGGTTGCTCCTGTTAAAAGTATGCGCGAATATCAGGGATCTGGCAATAGAAAACTACCAGATTTTTATCCTCATCAGGTATCCGGAAGATCATGAACTCATTGACACATTTCAGCACAAGACGGCTTGTTTTTGTCGTGCTCAATATACTGCTTCTTTCGGGTTGTGCAACCCTGCCTGAGGTCGTCGATCGTCCGGTTACTCGTGCCTATACCGATACCAATGACACCCTTATTGGCGAAAAGCTGGCGTCCAGAAAATTAACCAACTCTGGCCAGTCAGGATTTTATCTGCTGGCAGACGGACTGGACGCATTTGTCGCCAGAGCTATTCTGGCGAACAGTGCTGAACGCAGTATCGATGTTCAGTACTACCTGTGGCACAACGATCTTGTCGGTCAATTGTTTTCGCGTCTGCTACTGGATGCGGCTGATCAGGGTATTCGGATTCGCATCCTGCTTGACGATATGGCGTTAGCCAATGGTGATACCGGTGCATTGTCGCTCAACACCCATCCCAATGTGGAAGTCCGTATATTCAATCCATTCAGCCGCAATGTGAATCGAACGAGTCAATTTATAACCCGCTTCGGTTCGGTCACTCGTCGAATGCACAATAAGTCATTCACGGTCGACAACCAGATGAGTATTATTGGCGGGAGAAATATTGGCAATGAATATTTTGCTGCCGACCCGGATTTTGCTTTCGGCGATCTCGACGTGATTACCGTAGGTCCGGTAGTTGGCAAAATTTCAAAATCTTTTGATCTGTACTGGAATCACAATCTGGCGTATCCCATATCTGCATTTAAAAATGCAGCGAAGGTGACCGCTGATCTGAACTTGATGCGAGAGAAACTGGATCTGGTTTTTACCCTGGAACAGAGTTCAGATTATCTGCAAGCGCTGAAGAACTCTCAGCTTGCGGAGGAAATGCGGACCAATTCCACTACCTTTTATTGGGGTAGTGGGGATTTAATGTACGATCATCCGGGAAAAATTACCGCTGACCGGGACCAGCTTGATTTGCATCTACTTCCTCAATTACGTCGTTATGGTGCAGATATTAACCAGGAACTTATTATCTACTCGCCTTATTTTGTACCTGGCAAACCCGGTGTGAAAAGGCTCAGGGATCTGATTGACAAGGGTGTCAGGGTCAGGGTTCTGACGAACTCGTTGGCTTCTACTGATGTCGGCGTAGTGCACGCAGGGTACGCCAGATATCGTAAGGCGATGTTACGTGCGGGTGTAGAGTTGTATGAGCTTAACAGCGTATTGACTCGTAAGCAGCGAAAGGAAAAGAAGGGACTGGGCGGCAGTTCTAAAGCCAGCCTCCATGCAAAATCATTTGTTCTCGATCGAAAGCGTGTCTTTGTGGGCTCTCTGAATATTGATCCCCGGTCAGTGGTTGAGAATACGGAAATCGGCGTTGTGATCGAATCGCAGGCAATGGCTGGCGAAATGAGTGACTGGTTCGACCAGAGTATTGAAAATATTGCTTTTCAGCTTGCTCTCGAGCCCAATAGATCCGGTGGTGAAAGTATTATCTGGAAAATAACGGAAGAGGGAGTACCCCGTGTTTACACCAGTGAACCAAACGCGGGGTTCTGGCGCCGTCTGGGGGTAAACCTGATGCGACTGCTGCCCATAGAGTCCCAGCTATAAAATTTGATCCAAATTTCTGCGACCGCATTCGAAATCGTCTGGATTTGGTAGACTTCCAGAGTAGAGAATTTGGTCGCCAAGAGTGGTTTACTACTCGATGAACCCGGACGCACGTAAGTCTTTCGTCACAATATCGATCAGTTCAAGGGTGATTTTTTCACCCGATGCGGAGTTGACGCTTTTTGTTTTGCCTGCCCAGACGAGTTTCTCTGATTCAACCAGGTATACGTGGGTTTCGAGGTAGACCACGGTATCTGAAACCGTGTATCCGGGTGTGTACACAGTCTGGTACATTGAGCCATAGTAAGAACCGTAATAACCATAACCCATACCCATGGCTGGTGCATAGTTTGCACTGGGTGGAATATAACGCTCTTCTTCGGAAACTGATTTCAAACTGGTAATCAATACTGAATCTACGTCGGTTTTACCCACCGCATCAATAATATCCTGCTTGTCATCGTAATCTTCCTTTTCAGGCATCAAGGTGTAGCCTGCGATGGCCTGTTTGCCTCCTGATACAATACTTTCAACAAATTTTGCTTCAAATGCCCTGCGTTGTAGATCATCCTTGAATATACCCAGCACCAATACGTTTTCCAGCTTCGGTTCCCCGGCGTAACTTTCATCGTGCCAGCTTTCGATTAATCGGGTGCTGCCCGCGCACGAAACAAGGCCGAGAGCGACGAGCGAAAGAGCAAAAGCGGGTATTAATTTGTTTATCATGGTTGTGGTTTTGTATAGATTGTCAAAGTAGAAAGCACTTGAATTTGGACCATGGCTTAAATTTCCATGTGGGTCTCTAATTATATAGCTTCAATAATCACAGAAACCAGTGCGGTGATCACGAAATTTGAAATTTTTACCACTAATGGTTCTTCAAGATGATCATTCGTGTTTACTTTGAAGGACTATTCTACGTGGTAATTAAGACCACCCCTGGAGATTCTGCGCTGGTACAATTCCGTCATTCAATTTATTGGCAAATTGAAATTGTTTATTGCATCTACGGGCAATGTTTCGAATTTGATTTGTATTAATGTAATATATTTATAAATAAGGTAACATATTGAAAATAATAATAAATATTATAGTATATTTTTCTATTTTAATTTCTGCAGAATCATTTTCTCAAATCATAGCGCTGGATAAAGATGAAACGCTGGATGAGAAAAGGACCGGTTGGTTGCCCTACGCATTTTCTACAGATTCACTGGATACTACCGTCGGTATCGGTGGGGGCGTCGCAGGAACCATTCAGCCCCAGACCAGCTTATTTGGTACTGCTTTTGTCTCTGCCAATGATTCCGCACTGATTTCAGGGGCTTTTAACAATTATCGTCTCGGGGAAAGCAGGGTTTTTACCGATGTTTTCGTGCTGGCTAATCATTTTACCGATCAACGTTTTTATGCAGATCTGGACAATGATCCGACAGATGCCAGGGCAGGTTCCAATGACTCTGCTGAAGATGATTTTATTACCGGTATCAGCGATGAACTCACATTTAATTTCACATTGAAGTTTCCACTGGCAATTGGGGCAGCCAGAGAGAATCCTATTTCAGTCTATCGTCTCGATCAGGGATTGTTGCAGACCGGGCCCGTTGGTGGGCAGAGCTGGAATCCATTGCGCAGCGGGAAGACTACCATGGCCAGTCAATTTTTCTATACCTATCGTGATTTAAGCGAATTTGAAGAAAGCGAAGATTTTCTTGAGGCCAGAACCAATGGGATTGATATCTGGATTGAGTATGATAACACTGATTTTCCCCGTAATCCCGCCTATGGCAGTCGTCAGCAATTCAAGATAAGTCGAGATTTTGGCTGGTTCGATAGTTCTGACAGTTGGACCAACGTCGCGTTTGACGCAGCAAAGTATTTTGATTTCGGGACTTCCAACTGGTTCAAGCATAAAGCATTGGCACTGAACTTCTGGACCTCAAATACTCCCTCATGGAATGCCAGTCCGACAAATCCACAGATAGTCTCTAACCGTCCGCCGCCAAATTATGGTGCTGAACTTGGCGGATTTGATCGCATGCGGGCCTATCCCAATGGCCGATTTCGCGACAAATCCGCTGTTTACTACTCTGCTGAATTACGCTTCACTCCGCAATTTCAAAAGATGCGTGACTGGCCTGTGATTAACTATTTTGATGTTGACTGGTTCCAGATAGTGCCCTTTGTGGAGGCGGGCCGGGTGGCAGATCAGTATAATACTGAATTGTTTACCGAAGATCTCAAATTTGACGCCGGTATAGGGTTGCGGGCGATGGCATTTCGTACCGTTTTTCGCCTTGACCTGGCGGCTTCCGATGAAGGCGCCGCGGTGACGGTGATGATTTCCCAGCCATTTTCACGGCCGGGCAGTTAGTGCTCAATCCATGACTGTCACATTGATCCAGGTAATATAGAGCGGGCATACTCTAGTCCAAATACATACTCTCGAAATTCAAGTCATAAGGTAGCCGCATGTTAAAAACTCTGATCCATCATTTCTCAAGTACTGCCGTTATGGTCAGAACTCTCTCTATCTATTCTCTTATGTTTGCTTTGATCTGGCCGGGTTATGCCGGGGCTCTGGTATCACAACTTGAACCCTGGCAAGGTGATTTTGATGAGATGCTAGAAAAACGTGAGATTCGTGTTCTCGTGGTCTATAACAAAATTCTGTATTTTCTCGATGGGGCCACCCAACGGGGCACCACTGTGGATGCTTTCAAAAATTTTGCCGAGTATATTGATGAAAAATACAAACTGAAAAATCGGAAACTCAATATTGTATTTCTCCCAGTTTCAAGAGATGAAATTTTGCCGGCACTGCTTGATGGACGAGGGGATATAGCTGCAGCCAATATTACCGTAACCGCAGAGCGCCTTGAACAGGTTGATTTTTCCGATCCTTTTTTCACCGGGGTAAAAGAAGTGCTGGTGACTGGCCCCACAGCGCCGGAAATCACTGAACTGGCTGATCTTGCAGGAAAAAAACTGCATGTTCGACAATCAAGCAGTTATTACACCAGTCTTGTGCAGCTCAATATTCAACTTGAGGAGAACAACCTGAAACCGGTCGAGCTCATTCTGGTGGAGGAATATCTGGAGGACAGTGACCTGCTTGAAATGGTACAGGCGGGTTTGATTCCAATGATCATTGTGGATAATCACAAGGCACAGTTCTGGGCAGATATTTTTGACAAGCTTACCGTACGGGAAGATATTGCGATCACCATTGGCGGCAATATTGCCTGGGCCATTCGAAAAGACAGCCCGATTCTGATAAAAATCATTAACCAGTTTGTAAAGACCAATAAAAAAGGGACGCTACACGGAAATATGATTCTGAATCGATATTTGCGTGACAACAAGTGGGTCAGGAATGCGCTCGACGAATCAGAGCTTGAAAAATTTCGTAAAACTGGGGACCTTTTTCAACGCTACGCCGATCAGTATGAATTTGACTGGTTGATGCTGATATCACTCGGGTTTCAGGAGTCCGGTCTGGATAATAGTGCAAGGAGCGGGGCCGGTGCCGTCGGAATCATGCAGTTGTTACCGTCTACGGCGGCAGACCCCAATGTTGGCATTCCGGAAATTGAGATTCTGGAGAATAATATACATGCGGGTGCCAAGTATCTGCGATTTCTCCGTGATCGGTACTTTTCAGATCCAGAAATTGATGATCTGAATCAGACACTATTGTCATTTGCAGCTTACAATGCCGGCCCCGGCAAAATAGCCAGGATTCGTAAGGAAACTGCCGAGAGCGGCCTCAATCCAAATGTATGGTTTGGTAATGTTGAACATATGGTGGCTAAAAAAGTTGGTCGGGAAACGGTGCAATATGTCGGCAACATTTATAAATATTTTATTGCTTATCAGCTGCTAAAAGAACGCTCATCTGAGCGTGAGGCGGCCAGAAGCGAGTTAAAGGAATCCCTTGATTAACCTGCAGTTCAGGATCTGATCGTCAATCAATGATCCAGTTGGTTAAATTATTTCTTGTAGTTCTTAGTCTGTTAACCGGTTCAGCGCAGGCTGCCGAGCGGATCAAGGTCGGACTTGCGCTCAGTGGGGGGGGGGCGCGTGGTATTGCCCATATTGGAATACTGAAAGAACTGGAACGGCAAAATATTCCAATCGATTATATCGCCGGGACCAGCATCGGATCTATTATTGGTGGTTTGTATGCCTCAGGAAAAAGCATCGCAGAAATAGAGCAGTTGCTGGGTAAAATTGACTGGAAAGCCATTTTTAACGACAGTTCTCTGCGCAAAGACACCACCATTCGACGCAAATTCGAAGATGAAGTCTTCCAGTTAGACAAAGAGCTCGGATACAAGGATGGCAAGGTGCAGCTACCGAGTGGGCTCATCAAGGGGCAAAGGCTGCAGCTATTGCTGGACAGGCTTTTTCTCGATACTTCCGGCATCGAGCATTTCGATCAGTTACCGATACCATTTCGTGCAGTGGCAACGGACATCACCACGGGAAAAGCCGTCATTTTGGAAGCTGGCAGCTTGTCCACAGCCATTCGAGCCAGTATGTCGGTACCTTCGATATTTTCTACGGTCAAAGTTAATGATCAGATCCTCGTAGATGGAGGCATATCGAATAATCTGCCTATCGATGTGGTCCGCCAGATGGGGGCAGATGTGGTCATCGCAGTTGATATTGGTACCCCGCTATTGGCAAAGGACAAACTTGGCACTATTCTGGATGTCAGTGTCCAGTTAACCAATTTACTGGTTCGAACAACCACCGACAGGCAGATTGAAACACTGACAGAACGGGATATCCTGATTGTGCCGGATCTTGGAAATTTTTCGTCATCTAATTTCGGTGGTGCGTCGCGAATTATTGAAAACGGTGCGGCTGCGGCAATGGATGCGTCATTACAATTGGAAAAATTGTCGATTTCTCTATACGGGGATGAGCAGTTGGTTGATCTAAAACAAATTTCCGATCTTCGGCCGCCAGTAATCAGTTTTATTGAGATTAACGATAATACAGGGCTTTCCGATGAATATATCCGCCTCAGATTGACGCAAAAAATTGGCGCAGCACTTGACTTTGATCAACTGGAAAAAGACATCGCAAAAATTTATGGCCTGGATATTTTTTCGTCAGTGACCTATGCAATTATTAACAGACCAACTGGCAGTGGATTGGTATTGAATGCCATTGAAAAATCCTGGGGACCCCGATACTTGCAATTCGGATTGAGTTATTCCAGTGAAGTCATTGGCAACAATGAACTGTCGGTACTGGCAGGTCTCACCATAAAGCCACTTAACGCAAGAAATGGCGAATGGCGATCACTACTGAGAGCAGGGCGAGAATCCTTATTATCTACCGAGATATATCAGCCATTTTCCATTCGTTCATCTTATTATTTTCGTGGCAATCTGTTTTTAACCGATGAGTTTTTCAATAATTTCAATGAAGATATCAATATATCTCAAACCAGGGTCAGAAAGCACGGGGGCACGATCGCCCTTGGGCGTGAATATAAACGTTGGGGTGATCTCAGTTTAGGGTTGACACGATTCAAGGCAGAAAATGATACTGAAATAGGGCCGCCTGACCCGTCTCTGGAAGATTCTGACGGTGGTGAGCTATTTTTACTTGGTCGTGTTGATACCTTCGACAAGGCATTTTTCCCGACGGAGGGGGGACAGGGAGCACTAGAATGGATCAGCTCTCGATCCGGGCTGGGGGCGGACAATGAGTTTGAACAGGGGCTTTTTGATTATCTGCATGCATCCAGCTGGAATACTCATACTTATCTTCTTGGCGCAAAATACTTTTCAACCGTGGATGGCATCGCCCCGATCCAGAGCAATTTTAGACTGGGTGGAATATTCAACTTGCCGGGATTCAGTACAAATCAATTATCCGGGCAACATCTCTATTTGCTACGAAGTGGATATCAACGGCAATTGGACAATCTGCTGGGGTCTTCACCGTATCTGGGTTTTACCTTGCAATACGGCAATACATTTGAAGATAAAGATAAAATTAGCCTGTCCGACGGTATTGCTGCAGGTGGAATATGGCTAGGATGGGATACGTTTATTGGCCCGGTTTTTATTTCTTATGGTTATGCCGAGACAGGGGACAATAGTGTGTACTTTTCTGTTGGCAATTTGTTCTGATATCCTGGCCCGTACGCTGATTTAGCACCAACTGGCTGCACCGGAGTCAGGTTCACGAAGTAACTCCTTTATGTTGGTTTCGATAACACGATAACTGACATTGCCGTATAGCTTCTGCCGTCCACCGTCGAGTATAAAAGTTGGACTGCCCTGTATCATCAGTAATTGCTGGTCGCGGCGATCGGCTTCTAGATCAGCATAAGCCACGCCGCTTTCGATAACTTCTTGAACATCGCCCAATGGTACACCTGCTGTTTCCAGTGATTCGCACAGTACCGGCCATCGACTGATATCCTTACAGCGGTTAAAAAAAAGATGGCGCAGTGCCTGCATTACCTCTGTGCATTTTTCGTTGGCCACCCGCTGTACGGCTTTTAGCAAAAGGTGTGCAGGGGTAGAGGAGACAGGACGAACATCCTGCCATATCTCCGGGTGGAGTTTGATATGGTCAAACAACGCAACGGATTTTTGGACATGATTTCCGAAGGCCGAATAGCCGCCGCGTTGTGCCCAGCCTTTGCCGATCTTGTGCGCTGTATCCCCAAATACTGAACAGAATCGGTAGTCAATAGAGACATCACCTGAAAAGTTCTGGTTGACTTCATCAATCCGTATTTGCGCGATATACGCCCATACACATAGCACATCGCTATAGCAGGTTATAGCGAGTTTTTTGCTCATGTTTGTGAGTTTTGCTATTGTTCAGAGGTAATTTGCCATGTGCCATCCACTTGCTGGCATAAAAAATACCGGGCAGTTCCCTTGACGGACTGAGCGTCGTTTTTTAGCAATAAATCCCTGCAAGTCATGTTGTTCATATCACGGGTAGTCAGCGCGGTTGCAGATCCGGAATGGCCTGTATCGGGGTTATCCCAGGGTATCTCAGTGTTATCTGGTTGATTATTCAGTGCTTCTCCCGCAGCTTCTCGTAATAGTTGCAGATCTTCAGAGGTAAATTTTGTCATTGCCGACTGCTCGGCCCAGGACCATGCACCCACCGCGTTTGCTGGAGCTGGTAACAAACAAATGTGTGAGAAAATTATTACAGCAATGGGAATCCTGATTGAAGAACGCATGGATGATAAAAGTATATATTTGATTATATGGTCTTTACTGCCGGTAAAGAATTTGTAGATACCATACCCCGCCCAAAGGCATCAGTTTGAGGTGATATGGATCCCAGGAAAAATGATAGTAGTCTAACGGTTAGAGATCCTGCTACGGCAGAACTCAGAACGTCGATACTGGAGCGATCTATGGCCAAATTCACAAAGCAGAACCTGCCACATCCACTATGGAGTCCACGCTGTCACCAGTATTCATGCCGTCGTTTGCGGCGTACGTAATTGTACGATCACCGACTTCTGCGCTTGCTCCATTAGGGACTATATATTCAAATTCGATGGCTTCTACGGCTGTTTCGAAATCCGAATTACTGACTGGAGTATTTCTGTCGGCCAAGGCAACGGTGATGGAAGTGGTTCCCGATCCAATGATCACCAGACCTGAAAAATTCGACGCCGTCAGGCGATCTCCACTCGTTGAGTTCTGTATTGAAACAGTAACTGATACGATATCATCGTCATCAGGATCAGTGATGGTGACATTGTCCACAATATTGACCGGGGGTTCTCCTACAATGAAATCCACCACCAGAGTTTCGCCATCGGGCTCATTAAGATCAATTACCGGGGGTGAGTTATCCGGGTTATCCGGATTGTCGGGGTCGGGTGGTATTGCAACTACCTCTTCAAGGTCAACGTCACATTCATCTGCGGGATCGGTAAGCGTCACGCCTCCACTGGAATTTGAATCGGTATCGGTATCGGTATCGGTCGTAGAGTCGCTATCTGAATCGGTTGTGGTGCCGGAATCCGAGGTGGAACTATTATCATCCTGGGTTGAAGAATCACTGGAATTCGGAATCACAAACCGGATGGTGTCGGCGGCGTAGTTGAAACCATCGTTAGCGTAGAGGGTTGCCGTGTTATTGCCGGCGGATAATTGAAAATCTTCGTTAAGATTGACGCAAGGCAGATCAATATCCCTTACGGAATCTTCGCCATTGATAAACCAGCTATAGTTGAGGGCAAAAGGGCCGTCATCCGGATCGATAGAGGCACGTGGATCCATAAAGAAAGTGCCACTGGTGGTTAAGCCGGTTCCCGCTACTGCAATGGGTTGACTGGTGCTCAAAACAAATTGTCCTGCATCGAGAAACAACACATTGTCAATAAGTGTAAAGTATCCCCGTGAATTATGGTTCGTATGCTGGGTAAACTCGATTGAGATATCCTGTCCGGCAAGATGGTGCGTATCAATAAAGTGGCTACTGAAAGCGCCATCACGTTTTATACTGGGGCATCCCAGTGCCAACTGGACAATGGCTGTGTTATAAGGTTGTTCTGAAACAACATTGCCACTGCTATCGATGATATTGACTGCCAGACTGACCGGCCTGTGTCCAGGATCCGGTTCCAGGGTTTCTGACAAAGCGGAAAAAATAATGCCATTGCCCGCAACAAATGACTGGGATCTTAGTCTGGCAATGGAGTCCACATCACCTGCAGCGTTGGAACGCAGCAGTGCGGCGTAGTTACTGGTAGGGTTGCCATTGAACGAAATAGCCGTGGTGTCGTTGCCTGAATAGCAACTGCCCTTGGCCGCGACCAGGGCAAACCCACCGTTTTCTCCACCTGGAATCCAGCCCTGGAAGGTGCCACTTTCAAAATCACCGTCAAATAACTGAGTCGCCTGACCAAAACCAGCACCAGTCCAAAGCATTAAGGAAAATGCCAATATCGGTATTTTAAAATTGATTTTCATGGCCGTGCTTCCAAATGTATAACGAATCGATTTACAGAATCCATTGAATAACGCTATTATCTCAAATTATTGACAGTAATGGGTCAAAACCACTATATGCTATCAGGCTAATCTATTAAAATCCGCGTATTTTTGACCATTCCTCTAAAATAAATGCCTGTTGTTACCCGTTTCCCACCCAGCCCAACGGGCTACCTGCATATTGGTGGCGCTCGTACTGCACTGTTTAACTGGCTGTATGCGCGCAAAGCCGGCGGGGAGATGGTACTACGGATTGAAGATACAGATCTTGAACGTTCCACAAAGGAAGCGGTGGAGGTCATTATCTGCGCCATGGAATGGATGGGATTAAGCTGGAATCAGGGGCCATTCTTTCAAACCAGGCGATTCGACCGATACCGAGAGATCATTAGTCAACTGCTGGACCAGGGGGATGCGTATTATTGCTTCTGTAGCAAACAACGACTCGAGCAGGTTAGAGCGGCGCAAAAGGCAGCAGGAGAAAAGCCACGTTATGACCATTGTTGCCGTGATCTGGGGCGCAAACCTGATGCTTCAGAATCTTCGGTCGTTCGTTTCCGTAACCCTCTGGAAGGATCAGTAACTTTTAATGATATTGTCAGGGGCAGGGTTGTGATTGCCAATTCAGAAATGGACGACCTGATTATTGCCCGTAGTGACGGTTCTCCGACCTACAATCTTACCGTGGTGGTGGATGACATCGATATGGGAATTACCCACGTTATACGGGGTGATGATCACACCAACAATACCCCTCGGCAGATTAATATCTTTCGGGCGCTGGGTGCTGATCTACCGGTTTTTGCCCATGTTCCGCTGATTCTCGGGCCTGATGGGCGACGATTGTCGAAACGGCATGGTGCAGTGAGTGTACTTGAGTACAGAGAGATGGGAATTCTGCCAGAGGCCTTGTTGAACTATCTGGTTCGACTGGGTTGGTCCCACGGTGATCAGGAAATTTTTGACCTTGATGAAATGATTGATCTGTTCGATATCAAGGATATCAATAAATCATCAGCAAGTTTTGACCTCGAGAAGCTGCTCTGGGTCAATCAGCATTACATCAAAATTGCCGATGTAGATCGGCTTGGCAATGAACTTGCAAGATTCCTCCATAATCGCGGAATAGGATTGTGTTATGGCCCCAAGATAAATGAAGTCGTTGACTTAATGCGAGACCGGGCGCGCACATTAAAAGAGATGGCTGAAAAAATTGAATATCTGTATGCTGATTTTGACCACTACAACACCGAAGCTGCGGATAAATACTTGCTACCGGAAACCATACCGCTATTTGAAAACTTACTCGCAGGGATTGAAAATCTGGACAGATGGGATACTGAGTCGATAAACCAGGTTATTCAGGAGGTTATCAAGTCTGCCGGGGTAAAACTTGGCAAGCTTGCGCTTCCGCTCAGAGTGGCGCTTTCGGGAAATTCAGCGACTCCTTCAATCGATATTACGGTCAAAATGGTGGGCCGAGACAGGGTTCTCAAGCGAATAAGCAAGGCTATCGAATATATTCGAAAGTGTGATCAGGTCGGGTAAAATATTACTTGATCGGGGCATATCGAGCCCTTACAATACGCCGCCTTTGGGGCCATAGCTCAGCTGGGAGAGCGCAACACTGGCAGTGTTGAGGTCGGCGGTTCGATCCCGCCTGGCTCCACCATAGCAAGATTAACCAAATTCAGGCCACGACTTGTTGAAAGATCAAGTCCCCATCGTCTAGTCGGCCTAGGACACCGCCCTTTCACGGCGGCGACAGGGGTTCGAATCCCCTTGGGGACGCCACT
>CAYOGN010000213.1:0-4269 GCA_964403545.1 uncultured Gammaproteobacteria bacterium | reverse complement strand
TTGCCCAATCCCGATCAGATTGGCGAGCGCTACCCGCACCAGGTTTCGGGAGGTCAGTTACAGCGCGTGATGACCGCAATGGCGATGTCGTCACGACCCGATTTGATTATCTTTGACGAACCAACCACAGCGCTCGACGTTACTACCCAGGTAGAAGTGCTTGCTTCAATGCGTCAAATAGTCGAGCAATACAATACCGCCGCTATTTATATTACCCATGATCTCGCGGTCGTTGCGCAAATGGCCGACGTGATCAAAGTATTGAGATATGGTGAAACTGTTGAATTCGCGGATACACGCAAAATGCTTTCCCATCCGGAAAAAGATTACACCAAGTCTTTATGGGCGGTTAGATCGATCGAAAAAGAAGAGGAAGTATCTGACGATATTATTTTGCAAATCAACAAGGTCGATGCAGGTTATGGTGGCGGCATCAAGATATTGGATAATGTTTCTATCAATGTACCCAGGGGTCGCACGGTAGCAATAGTCGGTGAATCCGGTTCGGGTAAATCAACTGCTGCCAGGGTTATTACAGGATTGCTGCCACCGATGAGCGGCAAGGTACTTTATAATGGTGAACCCCTGCCCCCGGCCTTGAAGGACCGCAGTATCGAGCAGCTTCGAAAAATTCAAATGATCTATCAATCCGCTGATACAGCGATGAACCCGCGCCATACGCTTCGTGACATCATTAGCCGACCGTTGGAGTTTTACCTCGGATTGAGGGGCAAAAAACGCGACGCAAGGCTGTTGGAACTACTCGACCTGATCGAGCTCGACGAAAGTTTTATCGACCGTCTTCCCGGCGAATTATCGGGTGGGCAGAAACAACGTATCTGTATCGCCCGGGCACTGGCCGCTAATCCGGATTTGATTATTTGCGACGAAGTGACTTCTGCACTGGATCAGATAGTCCAGAAAGGCATATTGAACTTACTGCTGAGACTACAGCGCGAACTGAATATCAGCTATATCTTCATTACTCACGATATTGCTACGGTAAAAGCGATCTCGGATCAAATTGTAGTCATGTTTCAGGGCCAGGTAGTCGAACAGGGTATGAAAAGCCAGATTCTGTCACCACCGTTCCCGGACTATACCCAGTTACTGCTTTCGTCAGTTCCAGAAATGGATCCTGACTGGTTGACCGGGTTGTTGGAGGAGCGATCTAAAGAACAGGTGTCTACATAACACATCGGCAAAACCACAGCTGAGTCGAGCTCTTAGCACCAAAGGATTGGGTGTTTCGGGAAAATTATACGATTGCTATCCGGTTAAAACCTTGCACTTGCGTGATCGTTTGCAGGCTAAACGGCTTTTCTATCAAGAGCGCCTCACTAATGCGTCGCGGTCAAGCTCAGACTATTTTTTTTTGCCAAAATTAGTTTGTCTCAAGATGCCGCCATAAATTTCACTGTCGCCGACCACTCCGACGAGTTTATCTGAATCTATTAACAGTACTGGCCAGCCGGTATGGTGACGGATTTCTATATTCCAGCGCATCTTCATGCTGGAAGGGGCGGTTACCAGAACATCATCTCCAAGATCTTCTATCTTTGTTTCGCTATTGCAGTTTTCAATTCGAATTGCATTTCCGTCGAAACTGGCTGTGACAGGTTTATCATTGCTATCCAAAGTTACCCTGATGTGGCCCTTCTTATCCAGTATGACATCATTGCCTTCCCGCCTGAGATCTGCCAACGGGGTCATGAAGGACGCACCCTGGAGCACATTCAGAGGGTTCATGTGGGCAACAAAATCAGCGACGTATTCGTTGGATGGATTTAATACAATATCTTCCGGTTCCCCATACTGGACGATGTGTCCACCATCCATGATAGCGATATGGTTGCCGATTTTCAGTGCTTCATCGAGATCATGGCTGACAAAAATGATGGTTTTTTTCAGTTCGCGCTGTAAATCCAGTAGAAAATCCTGCAAGTGATTTCGGATTAGCGGATCAAGCGCAGAAAACGGCTCATCCATTAACAAAATATCTGCATCCGTGGCAAAGGCACGGGCCAGTCCAACACGTTGCTGCATACCACCCGATAACTCGTGTGCGTACTTGTCCTTCCACTGGAATAGATCGACCAGTTTCAGCTTTTCGTCAACGATTGGTTCCCGCTCCTGCTTGCTCAAACCCTTTAATTCAAGACCCAGGCCTACATTCTCTTCCACGGTCCGCCAGGGCAATAATGCAAATTGTTGAAATACCATGGCGATACGACTCATGCGCATATCGCGCAATGTAGTGGAATCGCAACTGGCAATATCAACCTGCCCGCCCTGGTGGCTGACTAGTACTTCTCCCCGGGTCACTTTATTCAGCCCATTGACTGCACGTAGCAATGTAGATTTTCCGGAACCGGACAAACCCATGAGTACGCATATCTCCCCTTCATGGATATCAATGCTGGCATTGGCTACGCCCAGCACAGCATCGGTTTGCTCCAGAATAGACTCGCGGGTACCACCAGCGTCTAACAATTCCATTGCGCGTGATTGCGCTTCACCAAAGATGATATCTACTTTCTTGAAAGAAACGCTTATCGGGTTATTTGTCACAGACATGATTATTTCTTTTTCCTCTTCCTTTTCTCTGGCAATTTACAAACACGATCCATGATGATGGCCACGATTACAATGGCAATGCCAGCCTCAAAACCCTTGGCCGGGTTGACCTGGTTGATGGCACGAAGAATCGGAATACCCAGACCCGGTGCCGCTACCATCGAGGCGATTACCACCATAGAAAGTGACAGCATAATAGTTTGTGTCAGCCCCGCCATGATATTGGGGATCGCCGAAGGTATTTCTACCATCCATAACAGTTGCTTCTTGGTTGCACCAAAACTTTCTGCCGCTTCGATTAAAGTATCAGGCGTGGAAGACACACCTAGATAAGTCAGTCGAATTGGCGCTGGTACCACAAAGATAACTGTCGCCACTACCCCCGGTACCGGACCGAGTCCAAAAAGTGTAAGTGCCGGTATCAGATATACAAAGGTCGGGATGGTCTGCATCATATCCAGGATAGGTCGAATAGAAACCCAAAGCCTGGGGCGGTGGGCCGCCGCGATACCAATCGGGACTCCGATGGTTACACAAAGCAACGTGGCCCAAATTACTAGCGACAGGGTTTCCATTGTGTCTTCCCAATACCCGAGGTTGATAATCAACAACAGGGAAACAACAATGAATAGAGATATTTTCCAGGAACGATGTAACCAATAGGCAGCGCCAGCCATCAGTGCGATCATCAACAGGGCTGGAATCGAAAGCAGTGCAGTTGATGTCCAGTCAAACACTGTTTCAAGCGCAATTGTGAAACCATCAAACAGCCAGAAAAGATACTCGTTTAAAAAATCAACGAAGTCAGCAAGAAATCTGCCAATCGGTATTTTGTTACTTTCTAGCCATTCCATTTTGATAACCTCAACGTAATGCGATTGCGATAGGCGCCAATGCAGATAAACCAGGGCGACCGGTTTGATTTAAGCCGGTCGCCCTGTTTACTAACGGGAGTACTACTTATTCAACTTTTTCTTGACTGCGGCCATTCCATTGCCACCTTTCAATGTAGTGACACCTTTTAGCCAGCCACCAAGAATACCCATATTGGCTTTCAACCAGGCAGTAGCCGCATCATTAGGCTCTTGACCATCGTCAAGAATAGCGCCCATGATTTCGTTCTCCATTGCCAGGGTAAATTGCAGATTAGTCAGTAGTTTGCCTAAATTCGGGCATTGGCTTGAGTAACCTTTGCGCGTGTTTGTGTAAACGTCAGCGCCACCGAAATTAGGGCCGAAGAAATCATCGCCGCCTGACAGGTAAGTCAGTTCAAAATTAGCATTCATCGGGTGTGGAGCCCAACCCAGGAAAACAACCATCTTGTCGCGTTTTTCTGCGCGAGATACTTGAGACAGCATACCTTGTTCAGAGCTTTCAACTACGTCAAAACCTTTCAGACCGAATGCGTTGCTAGCAATCATATCCAGGATGATACGGTTACCATCGTTACCTGGCTCGATACCATAAATTTCTCCATCCAGCTGATCTTTAAATTTTGCAATATCGGCAAAACTCTTGAGACCAGCGTCAGCCGCTTTTTTATTCACAGCCAGCGTATATTTAGCCCCGGTCAGATTGGCAGGTTGCACTACTTCTACCGTACCGGCATCACGATAAGGTCCAAGATCGCCTTCCATAGTTGGCATCCAGTTGCCAAGGAATACATCAATGTCACCAGTTTCCAGGCTTTTA
>CAYOGN010000212.1:0-6396 GCA_964403545.1 uncultured Gammaproteobacteria bacterium | reverse complement strand
TATAAGGAACAGTGGCCATTTTTAAATAAATTTCTACATAAGGTCCATCTTGACTCGTTTAATGTTCAAAAATATTTACCAGGCGATCATTTTTCCAATTTGCATGCTGAAAGAATGCATTTATCACAATTGCACAGAGTTTTTGCCTATATGACTTACTTAAATGATGTCGAAGAAGGTGGCACTACAGATTTTGATAACTATGGTATAAAAATTAAACCCGAGAAAGGAAAAACATTGATATGGCCTGCTGAATGGACGCACGCTCACACAGGTTCAGTATTAGAGGGTGGAAAGAAATACATCATTACCGGCTGGATGAACTTTGCCCCTTAATCTTTCTCTCCCAGGCAAAAGGGAACTGGTTTAACCTCCTTCGAGGAAACCTGTTCCTGCATATGGTGAATCTTGATCTGACTACTACGAAGTTCTTTCACCATCGCAACAATGTCTTCCTGAAGAGTGGTCCAAGTGCCGAATGGCTTCAATTTATTAAGACAGTGTCAGACTGACACATCATTTTCCTCATTGTATTTTGGAACAATCCTGTTGGATTTCCTGAATTGTTTCCGAATAAGAGGTAAATACTATCCAGTGAAACAAGCCTGATACAAGATTAAACCTGAAATGCGACTCTATTTCGCCAGGGTACGGGAAGGTTACAGGCCTGGAGCGGAACGCCTATACTTACCACGTTATTTTCCCTGGAGCGATCAATGTCCGGCTTAAACGTACTGTTTTTATTCAGCGATGAACATCGGCGGGATGCTCTTGGCTGTTATGGTCATGGGCTGGTCAAAACACCTCACCTGAACCGGCTCGCCGGGCGCGGCGCACGGTTTTTAAATGCTTATACGTCTTCACCGGTTTGCGTACCAGCACGGGCATCCCTGGCGACCGGGGAGTATGTTTATAAAACTCGTTGCTGGAGCAATGCCCAGGCCTACCAGGGAACTCCGTTGAGCTGGGGTCATTCACTGCAATCCCGGGGCCACCGGGTGGATTCCATCGGTAAACTGCATTATCGCGGCCAGGAATATGACAATGGATTTGATAACGAATTGTTGCCCCTTTATATCCGCGATGGAAAAGGTTGGGTCAAAGGACTGTTGCGGGATCACGAATCAGTCATCGATTGCTCTGGCTATTCCAGACAGATCGGCCCTGGTAGCGACAGCTATACCGACTACGATAATGGTGTCACGGCTGCCGCCTGCGACTGGCTGCAGGATCCGGGCAATACCCAAAATGCCAAACCCTGGGCGTTGTTTGTGTCATGGCTTCGACCCCATTACCCGCTGACCTGCCCCGAGGAGTTTTATAACCTCTATCCCCTTGAACTAATGGACCAGGCGCGCTTCACCAGACCCGGCGAACAATCAGCGCACCCGGTGCTTAAGGCGATCCGGCGTAATTTTAATTACGATGATTATTTTACCGCGCAAACCCGCCAGATCGCACGGGCATCTTATTACGGGCTATGCAGTTTCCTCGACCACCAGGTTGGCGAGGTTATCACGGCCCTCGAATCCTCCGGTCAGCTGGACAATACCCTGATAATATATACCAGCGACCACGGCGATCATAACGGCGATCGCGGACTCTGGACCAAGATGACCCTGTATGACGAATCAGCGGCAGTTCCCATGATTGTCGCCGGGCCAGGCATTCCCGAAGGTAAAGTGGTTTCCACCCTGGCGTCGCTGGTGGATATCTACCCCACCATACTCGACGCCGCGGGGATAGAGGATGGAGTGGAACCCCGCCCCGGGATCGCGCTACAGACCCTCGCATCGGGGGCGGACTTTGACCGGCCCGTGATCAGTGAATACCATGACGGCGGATCGCCAACGGGAATGTTTATGCTGCGCAATGCGCGCTGGAAATATAACTGTTATCCGGGGTATGCCCCTGAGTTATACGATATGCATAACGATTCTGGGGAATCAATTGATCTCGGAGAGTCAGGGGAACATAAAGGGGTGCGCGAACTTTGCGACGAGCAATTGCGCAGCCTGGTGGACCCGGAGGCGGCCAATCGCCAGGCCTTTGCCGATCAGACCGCCCTGATTGCACAACTCGGCGGCGTTGAAGCGGTACGGAACGCCGACGAATTCGACTTTACGCCGGTCGCTCAGTCGTAAATTACAAAACCAGGACTCAACGACGTCATCTTCGAAAGCGTTGCTACTGTCATTCGAGAAGGTTGCGCCATCAACCTGAAGAAACCCTGGCCAGTCAACCCGAAGTAGAAGGCCATGGACACCACCAAAAAATGGAGATCGCCAAGATAGTTCGCTGATCGGTTGGGCATCATCACTGGCGTGTAACGGTATAGATATCAATGCGAAGATAAACAAACCAGTGAAACTGAGAAACTGTCGGGATCTCGTTACGATGCCGACAACAGAATCGCAGCTATCACTTTTACTCGTCTTCAGGAAACATGAAAACTGGCATTCTCAATTCCGACTCTTTGTCCATTCTGGTTAAACGGGGTTAACAGGAGGTGCTGTGTTTTCTCCATACTCAATTTTTTCGTACCAGCAAATAGCCAAACCCGCCAGGATTACCAGTGAAGCCCCCGCGTACATGGTCATGGTGGGTTGTTCTGAAAAAATAAACCAACCCAGTAGTATTGCAAACAATACAGTCAGATATTCAAACGGGGCTATAACATGAACTTCCGCGAACTGGTAGGCATGCACCAGACTATATTGCGCAAATAGTGTAATAACGCCAAGAACCATCATCAACAATAGGGACTGTGACTCTGGCATCTCCCAGTAAAATATCATCAGACCACCAGTGATAACCAAAAAAACCAGCGCGGCATAGAAAACCATTAGTTCACTGGACTCATTCTTGCTCATTTTTCGCGTCTGTAAGGCGAGCAGAGCGAATAACAACGCGCCAGCCAGCGCAAACAAACTTCCTTCAATATTCAGGTCTTCAGCGGTAGGCTGAACAATGATCAAGACGCCAATGAATCCCACTACCAGCACGGCTTTACGCCTTATGCCCACCGGCTCACCTAATAACGGCCCGGACAGCGCAGTCATAAAAAGGGGAGCGGTCATGCCAATGGATACAGCATTTGCCAGTGGCATCTGCGTAACGGCGGTATAGTATGTTAAGAATGCAAAAAAGTTAAACGCCGCTCGTAATATGTGGTTTCCAGGGTGTTCGGTTTTAAAACCAGCGCAACCCTGTTTAAGTAAAATAAATGAACCCACTACGGAAACGATAACCGCACTGCGCATAAACAACAGCTGCAATAGCCAGAAATCCGTGGACAACCATTTTACCAACGCATCTTGCAGCGAAAACAATGTCATCGAAACAAGGCATAGTCCGATCGCAACAACAGGGCGATTGTAACGACCGTGTTTAATACTACTCATGCTGAGAATCCAGGAACGTCTGAACGAGTCTGGCTAAATTTTTAATAGTAATGGTGCCAGTAAGGCTTCCAATCATCTCACACATGCATCAAAAAACCAGAGTTGGTTTGGCCATGACAAGGGAAATTATTTACTCTGAATCACCCCGTTCTAAATCAATTGTGTCGATGAACGAAGGCATGCTTGCAGAAAGGGTATTCTCGTCACCCGGGAATCTGTACGATCATGGAGCATAAGTTTGGCCCCCATTACGCTCACAGATTAAGACCAAAATACCGGGCGACCGGTCATCGTATCGCCAGGGTAACTATCATTGCCTTCAAGTCGGCTGCTTCACCACCCGTAAGTATGGCTTGAGAGTTTTCCAGCCATCAGGATATTTTTCCCTGGCCTCCTCGTCACTGACTGCGGGTACGATGATGACATCTTCACCCTGCTTCCAGTTTACCGGGGTCGCCACCTTGTGGGCGGCAGTCAATTGCATAGAATCGATTACACGCAGGATTTCGTCAAAGTTTCTGCCGGTAGTCATGGGATAGGTCATCATCAGTTTGATATTTTTGTCTGGGCCGACAACAAATACTGTCCTTACCGTTGCATTGGTCATGGCAGTACGACCTTCACTGTCTCCCTGCTCATCAGCCGGAAACATGTTATACAGCTTTGCTACGTTCAGGTCGGTATCACCGATCATCGGAAAGTTGACGCTATAACCCTGGGTTTCCTCAATATCCGCAGCCCATCCCTCGTGGTTTTCCACTGGATCGATACTGAGTCCGATAACCTTGCAGTTTCGCTTGTCAAATTCTGGTTTTAGCCTGGCCACGTAACCCAGTTCCGTCGTGCATACCGGGGTGAAATCCTTGGGGTGGGAAAACAGAATTCCCCAGCCGTCCCCCAACCAGTCATGGAAGCTGATTTCTCCTTGAGTGGTCCTGGCGGTAAAGTCCGGTGCCTGATCATTAATTCGTAGTGACATTTTCATTCCTCATGTGGTGGTTAATGTTAATTTCCCGTCGAACATCTTAACAGTATATGCAGGTGATCGATGTTTCTTTGAATAGTTCCATCTGTATTGCTTTTACTATGCTGAAATCGTTTGCTGCAATTGTACAAATTTTGTATATCGGCTTATAGTTAGGACTTTGTCTGTATGCTCTAGGACAATGTGGAGTAATAATATTCCCGACACATTCGTTTATTACTATTTGCGAGAGCGAAAACAACCATGAACAAATCTACAACCTGTTTCATCACTCGTTTGGTTCCCACTCTGTATGTCGTCGCTATACTGGTGCTACAGGTTATTGCACCTGCGAACGCACAAACCATTCACCTGAAAACTGAAAATTACCCACCCTTCAATATGTCGGGCGAGGGCGACGATATCATTGGCGTATCTACTGAAATCGTGCAAGAACTGTTCAAACGGGCCGGGGTTGGCTATACCCTCGAACTCTTGCCCTGGCAGCGGGCATTTGGCATGGCTCTAGAGGAGGAAAATACCGCCGTATTCTCCACTACTCGCACCGCTGAAAGAGAAAGCAAGTTTCGCTGGGTTGGTCCAGTGGCAGAAAATAACTGGGTGTTCTTAGCCAAGGAGAAACGTGAAATTATAGTGGCCAGCCTTGAAGAAGCAAAAAACCTGCGGGTTGGAGGATACCAGGGAGATGCCATTGCGCTTTTCCTGGCCGACCAGGGTTTTGATCTTGACCTGGCACCACGGGATGACCTGAATGTACTTAAAATTGATCGCGATCGTATTGATCTTTGGGCCACTGGTCACCTGCTGGGACCCTATACCGCCAAGCAAACCGGGGTTAGCGGTCTGGTGCCGGTATTGACATTCCGCGAAACCATCATGTCTATCGCATTCAACATCAACACCGACCTTGCGTTGATAGACAAGCTGAATACAGAACTTGCTGCGATGAAAGCGGAAGGCGTTATCCTCGAAATCCAGAGCCGCTATCGATAGTACACAATTGCCGCGGACAACAGATGATACACTGCGCTGGATATATATATGAGAATTATGTGAAAACAGCGACAATAAAGTATTTTTTAGCTGGTTTTGGACTACTTACAATTATTTCGTTAAGTTCCAGCATACTTGCGGATACCGGTAAAATTGGCAGTCCGGAGGAGGTGGAAAGAGGCTTGAAACTGTACCAGAATTACTGCCAATCCTGCCATGGCACAGAAGGTGTTGGCGAACCACCGATACCACTGGGTATTCGACGGTTGGATTACATTGGTGCTATGCCGTTGGACGAAACTTCCCATGCCTGGCACCATGATGATGACAATCTTGTACAGACAATTCTATACGGCAATAGACGCTCTAAAACACGCATGCCGGTCTGGAACGGTACGCTCTCTGAAATGCAAGCCCGTGATCTGGTGGCCTACCTGAAGACTTTCTGGAGTGATCGAATTCTACAATGTCAGGGCCCAAAGCATATGAGTTGCATGTAATCCCGGAGCACAAAAACAGGCCGAAGCCTCTGAGTGCGCCGCCAGGCTCAATGGTAATGATACGTTTTGGGCGTATTCAGATGCTCTTTACAATCGAACCAAATCCAATGGCAAGGGATTCCCGCTGGAGAATTTACGTCCGTTGGCGGAAGAACTCGGGGTGGATGGTGATGCATTCACTGAGTGCCTGGACAGTGGCGCTACCACCGCTCGGGTGAAAGATGACTATGACAATGGCGTCAAGGTTGGTATTTCAGGTACCTCCGGTGGTATTTTAATGAACCAAAAGGGTGAGATTCGTATTTTTTCAGGAGCGCTGCCGCTCAACAATCTTCAGGCGTTGGTTGACGAACTGTCGAATTAAAAGACAAGACGATTTATTCATTTTTTGCGCTTCATAAACCCCCATATAACAGGCAGGATAATCAAGAACTAAGGTCCTGACTTGTCGTTTTGGTAAAGTTTGTCTGGATCGCCCTATCAAATTACATCAGGCATCAACGCAATCGGTCAA
>CAYOGN010000211.1:0-16425 GCA_964403545.1 uncultured Gammaproteobacteria bacterium | reverse complement strand
TGCAAATATACTGATGGTACTTGGCGTTACCGCAATAATCGCGCCGCTGCCGGTTAAATCTTCGACCGTTGTATCGGAAATCCCCTTTACCCTTACAGCAGCGCTTCTGGTAGGTTTTCTGGCCAATGCCGCCCTGTTCTCTGCGGCAACAACAGAACTTACGCTGAGCCGAATCGATGGTGTTTTCCTGTTATTTTTTCTCGCCCTCTTTATGGGCTACATTTTTAAAGTCAGCAAAAATAGTTTTGACACAGAATACAGTGAGGACAACCAGACCCCACCTCCGAGCAGCTTGATTCGACCCACTGCTTACGTATTTCTCGGGATGGTCGGATTGTACCTGGGCGGAGAATGGATTGTGAATGGTGCACTGGAAATTGTTGCCAGAATGGGTTTTAGTGAATCGCTGGTTGCCCTTACCATCATCTCCATAGGAACCTCATTACCTGAATTGCTGACCTCTGCTGTTGCCGCTTACAAAAAAAATACCGACATCGCCATTGGCAACGTTGTTGGCTCAAATATTTTTAATCTTCTCTGGGTCCTGGGCGCCAGTTCCGTGATTACGGAACTCCCATTCGATCATATCAGCAATATTGATATCGTCATGGTGATTTTCTCCAGCTCACTATTGTTGCTGGCACTGGAAGTCGGTCGAAAAAGCGTGATTGACCGGTGGAAAGGAATTGTATTTATTCTCGTCTATATCGCCTATCTGGCTTACCTTGTGCATCGCGGGTAATCTCCGGGCAGGGCAGAAATAAATCTGACCCCCATTAAACGGGTAATCTCCGGGCAGGGCAAAAATAAATCTGACCCCGATTAGAGAAATAAATCTGACCCCCATTTGAGAGGCCCCGATTAGAGTTCGCTAATTATCTTCCTGTTAATCCACAAGTACCCATTGGAAACATGCCGTAAATGCTTTTCCAGCAATTTGTTGGCTGCTGGCAATCGAAAAAACGGAATGCCGGCATAAGCATGATGTTCGGTGTGGTAGTTCATGTTCCAAAGCAGCCACCGCATCAATGGGTTGGTCAATGTTGTGCGGGTATTGTTAAACATATCGGCAACCAGAGGGCATCCAGTATGTTCAGCGAGTAAAAATAATCTTAGAAACGGTTGTCCGATGATCAAAGGCAGAAGCCATGTCCATAAAAACAGCAGGCTCTGGTTTGCCATTGACCAGCCCACTATCCCAAGATAAATTGCAATAAACAGTCTGGCTTCATTGACGATGGGTTGTTGTCTTTTTTGCGGGACAAATGATTCTGTTTTGCTCAGGGCACGTTGTACCAGCCCGCTTGTCTGTGCGGCCAGATAGGGAAGCCCGCTGACGTGCAATAAATACTGGCCCGGGGTGGTCGGTTTTGCAGACAATAGTTCCGGATCTCTACCTGTAATCTGGGTGTATTTATGGTGTGCCATATGGAAGGCGTTGAAATAACGCGGGGGTAGAATCAATATTATGCCGCAGCCAAAACCGGTTATTTTATTCAACCATCGGGAGGCAAATACGCTACTGTGGATGGATTCATGCAAAGGACAGAAGCAAAAAACCAGCAGGATGCTGTAACCAAATCCTGCTACCCATGCCAGTAGTCCAGAGGCTTGCCAGGCAATAAGTCCGAGGGTGAATAGCGCTACGACTTGTTGCAGCGCTCTCGATATTCCTGCCATATTTGATCGTTTTACCAGCTTTTCCACGGTCTGCAGATCAAGGATCTGCAGCCTTCTGGATGGTTTCAGATCATCCATGTTCAGGCCTCTGGATCAAAGATCAATAGCAGCAAGATCAAGGTTGTTTTCCCGGGCACAAGCGCGTGCCTCCCGGTAGCCTGCATCGGCATGTCGCATGACCCCGGTGGCCGGGTCATTCCACAATACCCTGGCAATCCTTTTGTCTGCGGCCTCACTGCCATCGCATACGATGACAACACCGGAATGCTGGGAGTAGCCCATACCTACACCGCCGCCATGGTGTAAAGATACCCAGGTCGCGCCCCCGGCAATATTGAGCATGGCATTCAGTAATGGCCAGTCGGATACCGCATCAGAACCATCCATCATGGATTCGGTTTCACGATTGGGGCTGGCTACCGAACCGGAATCGAGATGGTCCCGCCCGATAACGATGGGTGCTTTCAATTCCCCGCTGCGAACCATTTCATTAAACGCCAGACCCAGGCGATGGCGTTGACCAAGACCCACCCAGCAAATACGTGCTGGCAGACCCTGGAAACTTATTTTTTGCCGCGCCATATCGAGCCAGTGATGCAGATGAGGATCATCGGGGATCATCTCCTTCACTTTGGCATCGGTGCGGTAAATATCTTCCGGATCTCCCGACAGCGCAACCCATCTGAATGGTCCCACCCCCCTGCAGAACAGCGGTCGTACATAAGCAGGAACAAAGCCCGGGAAATCGAACGCATTTTCTACCCCGTAATTAAGTGCTTCCTGGCGAATGTTGTTGCCATAGTCTACCGTAGGAATACCCTGCTTGTGAAAAGACAACATCGCGGTGACATGACCTGCCATGGATTTGCGTGCCTGTTCGACCACCAGTTGGGGATTATTGCGTTTCTCTGTTTGCCATTGGGACATCGTCCAGCCCACCGGCAGATAACCGTTGTTGGGATCATGGGCCGACGTTTGGTCGGTCACTAAATCCGGTTTGATTCCGCGCCGCACCAGCTCTGGTAATACTTCTCCCCCATTACCCAGCAGTCCCACAGAAATTGGAGTGCCGTCATCGCAGGAATCCTTTATCATGTCCAGGGCCTCATCGAGATTGGTCGCCTTGCGATCCACATAGCCGGTACGCAAACGAAAATCGATCCGTGTTTCATCACATTCCACACATAAAATACTGTAACCCGCCATGGTAGCGGCGAGGGGTTGAGCACCTCCCATGCCACCGAGGCCGGAAGTGACAATCCACCGCCCCCGGGTGTTACCGTCGAAATGCTGGCGGCCTGCTTCGACAAAAGTTTCATAGGTGCCCTGGACAATCCCCTGGCTGCCGATATAAATCCACGACCCGGCCGTCATCTGTCCGTACATCATCAAGCCTTTCCGATCGAGTTCATTAAAATGATCCCAATTGGCCCAGGCCGGTACCAGATTGGAGTTGGCGATGAGCACCCTGGGTGCATCCGGGTGGGTAGTAAATACGCCTACCGGTTTGCCGGATTGCACCAGCAGAGTTTGGTGATCTTCCAGTGTTCGCAGGCATTGCAGTATCTTGTCAAAGCTTTCCCAATCCCGGGCTGCACGACCAATGCCACCATAAACGATCAGTTCTGCCGGATTTTCTGCAACATCGGGATCCAGATTATTCTGGATCATGCGATACGGCGCTTCAGTGAGCCAGCTTTTGCAACTCAACGAGGTGCCGCGGGGAGCAGTGATGGTGCGTTCAGTATCAATTCTGGTTTTGGGCATGATTTTAGCTAAGCTTAATTGATGGGTTGATTCTCATAATGTGTTGGACCGCTATTACCTTGACGGATCACTAGACTACAGCATAATGGTCAGTCCGGTAGCGTTGCCCCAGATCGTAACGACTACCGGGGTAGATCAGGGCCACATTTGTTACCACAGCCTGATCTTTCCATGTGCGGCGGGACAACCTGATGCAGGGCTCGTTGCGATCGATCAACAGGATCTTTGCGGTACGCTGATCCGGCAGGATAGCCCGAACAATATGTTCCATTTCATCGGGTTTGATTAGTCCGATCAGGTATTCAGTGGCCGTTTGGCGAGAGAAATCCTGCTCGATAAATTCAGCGGCAACAGCGGGATTGACCAATCGATCCTCAAGTTGAATTGGCAGATCGTTCTGGTAATGTACCGCGCGCAGATGAAACAGTTGGGTGCCCGATGATACTTCCATGGGTGCCGCAATGGTGGTGCTGGCTTTGACGGTTTTCAGACTTAGCACCTTGCAGTGATGGGTGAAGCCGGCAGCCCTTATTTCATCGGCGATATCTCGCAGATTGATCAGACTGGCGTGGCGTGCCGGTTTGGCAACGAAAGTGCCAAGACCGTGAACCCGATGAATTAATCCCTCCTGGGTAAGTTCGCGCAACGCACGATGTACCGTCATACGACTGACCTCAAGGATGTTGACGAATTCGTTTTCAGAGGGTAGTTTTTGTCCTGGAGACCATGTTTTATCGTTGATTTTTTGCCGAATATCGTTCTTGATCTGCTGATATAACGGTAGTGCGATCCCCCTTTCGAGGCCGGGGGTTTTTTCGGAGATCAAAGTGTCCATCAGAATATTTCGTTGCAACCTTGCTCACGCCAAACCCCACCTTGCATCACTCGCTGGCAAGGATTGAGACCAATGTGATAACTCAGTTCCGCTGGGTGCTGGCAATTCCATAACACAAGATCCGCCTGCTTCCCGGCTTCAATTGAGCCAATGATTCCCTCCATCCCCAGCGCCCTGGCCGCATTCAGAGTGAACCCGGTGAGCGCTTCAAGGGGTGTCAACCCAAACAGGGTACAGCCCATATTCATGATCAGCAACGGGGAGAAAACCGGCGAACTGCCGGGGTTGCAATCGGTTGCTAACGCTATGGGTACACCTTGTTGACGTAACGCTTCAACGGGTGGCAATTGTTTTTCTTTCAGAACGTAAAATGCCCCCGGTAAAAGTACTGCGGTAGAGCCGTAGTCTGCAATTATTTTTGTGTCAGCTATAGATAAATATTCGAGATGGTCAACAGACAATGCTCCATGGGTGGCGCTCATCGCAGCGCCGCCCAGATCGCTTAATTGTTCGGCATGACATTTGAACGGTATGCCGAGCTCATAAGCTTTGCTAAATACCTTTTCAACCTGGCCGACGGAAAAACCAATACCCTCACAAAAAGCATCTACCGCATCCACAACGCCCGCTTCCATTGCAGCGGGCAGCATTTCATTGCATACAAAATCAATATAGTCATCCTTGCGTGCGGCGAATTCCGGGGGCAGGGCGTGGGCGCCGAGGAAGGTTCTTTGCAGCCGCAAACCGGCTTCGTCAGCAAGATGGTTCGCAACACGCAACATTTTAATTTCATTGTCCCTGTCTAGACCATAGCCTGATTTAATTTCCACCGTTGTAATGCCTTCGGCCATCAGGGCTTGAAGTCTTGGTCGGGATTGCTCGACAATTTCCTGCTCGCTGGCCTTACGGGTTGCATTGACCGTTGCCATAATGCCGCCGCCCTGGTTAGCAATGGCAGAATAACTTACCCCTTGCAGTCGCTGTTCGAATTCTGCGGCCCGATTGCCTGCATATACCAGATGAGTATGGCAGTCTATAAGCCCCGGGGTCACTAGCAGTCCCCGACAATCATTGCGGGTAATGCCGGGTCCTGTATAAGGATCAGGTAACTCGTTCAATTCACCAACCCAACCTATCTTGTCATGCTCAATCACTACTGCTCCATTTTTAATCTGACCGTAGTCGGTGCCATCGGTCAGACAAATCAGGTTGGCATTATGTAGCAGGATAATACTCATTTATCACTTGTATATACATGTATGTGCTATGTTAAACTGCGCATTTGTCAATAGCAAGTCAAACCAGAATTCGAGCCAGGGATTTCCGGATAAAGGTCATAGTATGAAAAATTGTCAGTCGATCTGGTGTCACTCTGCACTGCTCAGGCAGGGTTGGGCAGAAAATGTCCTGATTCGGTTTGATGACCGTGGCCAGATTGTTTCCATTGAAACCGGGGTGGCTGCGGGAGAAACTGATCGACCCATGGAAAAACTCACGGGTACCATCATTGCCGGAATACCCAATTTGCATTCCCATGCCCACCAGCGCGCGATGGCGGGTCTCGGTGAACGTGCCAGCGGTGATAGCGATAGTTTTTGGACCTGGCGCAAGGTTATGTATCATTTTCTTGCTCGAATAAACCCTGATCAGCTTTATCATATTGCCCGTATGTTGTATCTGGAAATGTTGCAGGCTGGTTATACCCGGGTCGGCGAATTCCAGTATTTACATCACGATCAGAGTGGCAACCCTTACGCCAATCGCGCCGAAATGACGCTGCAATGTCGCCAGGCTGCCCATGATGTCGGCATCGGTTTTACTGCATTGCCGGTACTTTATCGCTATAGTGGTTTCGGCAGCAAACCTCCTGCCGAAGAACAGAAACGATTTATCAACGATGCCGATGGATTTCTCGAAATCCTGACTTGCCTGCAACAGGAAATGGATTCCCGGGATCGAATCGGCATTGCTCCGCATTCTTTACGAGCAATTGATGAACCATTGTTACAGGAGGTGCTGGATCAGACGCCGGCCAATTGGAAAGTACATATTCATATCGCAGAGCAAACCCGGGAAGTGGACGATTGTGTCCAATGGAGTGACCAGACACCATTGACCTGGCTATACCAGCGATTTTCTCCTGATCAAAACTGGTGCTTGATCCATGCCACCCATATGAGCCCGGAGGAGACAAAACTGTTGGCGACATCGGGTGCCATCGCCGGATTATGTCCCACCACGGAAGCGAATCTGGGAGATGGCTTTTTCAATGCAGAGCAATTTTTCTCTGCAGAGGGAAATTGGGGTATCGGCTCAGATAGCCAGATATCGGTGAGTCCGGTTGAAGAACTTCGCTGGCTGGAGTATGGCCAGCGTCTCGGAACCCGGGGTCGGAACGTGCTCGCGGGGGAATTCGGGGAGTCCATGCATACTGGACGCAATTTGTATTCTCGGGCGGCCCTTGGTGGCGCTTTGGCATGTGATGGAAATGGGGGAGAACTCGCGGTCGGTAAACAGGCAGACTTTATTCTGCTCGACGATAACCACCCCCGCCTTTATGGACGTAGTGGTGATAATTTGCTCAATAGCTGGATTTTTTCTGGCAATGACAATATGGTGTCGGATGTGTTTGTTGCCGGCAAACAGGTAATCAATGTTAACCGCCATAAGGACCAGGACGAAATCAGGACACGATTCCAACAAACCATGGATCAATTAGCAGATTAGTTGACCAGGCCCAGTTAGCAATTACTGCGCACAGCACATGAACATCGAACTCAGTTAACCACGGAATAATTTATGCATCATCGCTTGAACCTGGCCCCGGGGACGCTAACGCTCCGGCAACTGGAGCAAATTTATCGGCGGCCAGTGAGGGTGTCAATAGAGCCCACTGCCCGGCTGGCGGTAGATCGTGCGGCAGAAATTATTGCCTCAGCCGCGGCAGGCGAAGCGGCGGTTTATGGCGTCAACACGGGGTTTGGCAAACTCGCGAATACCCGAATCAACGCCGGGGATACTGCAACTCTGCAACGCAATTTGATTCTGTCTCATTGTTGTGGAGTGGGAGAGCCTCTGAGCGAGGCAGTGGTACGCTTGATTATGGTATTGAAAATCAACTCACTGTCACGGGGTGCTTCCGGTGTGAGCTGGAAGTTGATTCAGCGAATGGTGGAGATGCTTGAAAAAGACGTGATTCCGTTGATTCCAGGTCAGGGTTCTGTGGGCGCTTCCGGCGACCTGGCACCGTTGGCACATCTCACCGCGACGATGATTGGTGAGGGCCGGGTATTTCTGAATGGCGAACTATTGCCCGCCGGAGAGGCGCTGCAAAAGATCGGGATTGAGCCACTGATTCTTGGTCCAAAGGAAGGGCTCGGCATGATCAACGGCACCCAGGTTTCTACCGCACTGGCATTAGCCGGGTTATTTGACAGCTGGCGTTTATGGCTTAGCGCAATGGTAACCGGGGCCATGGCGAGTGATGCGATGATGGGGTCGACGGCCCCATTTCGTAGCGAAATTCATCAACTCAGAGGTCATCGAGGTCAAATTGATGCGGGCAAAGCTTTACGTAAATTGTTGTCAGGCTCAGAAATTCGTGAGTCACATCGTGATGACGATAGCCGGGTGCAGGACCCTTATTGCATGCGTTGCCAGCCACAGGTAATGGGTGCCTGCGTGGAGTTGTTGCGTCACGCTGCATCGAACCTTGAAATAGAAGCCAATGCGGTGACCGACAACCCGCTGGTCATCCACGAGGGTGAATTGATCCTGTCTGGCGGAAATTTTCATGCTGAACCGGTGGCTTTTGCCGCCGACCAGATCGCCCTGGCGGTTGCGGAAATTGGTTCTATTACTGAGCGCCGAATTGCTACCATGGTGGATCCCTCCCTTAATTATGGACTACCGGCATTCCTTTCTCCACGACCGGGTTTGAACTCCGGCTTTATGATTGCCGAAGTCACCGCTGCTGCGTTAATGGCTGAAAACAAACAAAAAGCAATGCCCTGTTCGGTGGATTCCACCCCCACCAGCGCTAACCAGGAAGATCATGTTTCCATGGCCTGTCATGGTGCTCGGCGACTGATCGAAATGAACAGGAACCTGGCCAGTATTGTCGGCATTGAGTTATTGACCAGTGCCCAGGGAATTGAGTTCAGACAACCTCTTGCCACCAGCGAGGTATTAGGTAACGTAATTTCACGTCTGCGTAAGGATGTTTCGCGGCTGGAAGATGATCGCTTTATGGCGGATGACCTTGAGAAAGCGCAGAAAATTGTGTTGTCAGGTGAGCTATTGCATAATCTCGAATCATTTTTACCTGCGTTGTCCCGGCTTGAGTAGTGCAACAAACTCCAGTTTTATTTTTACAATTCAGTCTGTCAATGGTCTGATCAGGCAGTCAGAATTAATATCAAACCAGAAAATGAGGATTAAGTAAGATGAAAAAGCGATTGATCAATAAGAAAACAATGAAGTTTGTTTCCATGCTGCCACTACTGACTATAGCCTTGCTAGGCATTGGTTCCACCAGTTCGCTGGCGCAGGAGACTGTCAAAATTGGATTCAATGTACCATTAACAGGCTTTGCGGCAGCAGATGGCACCTCTGCCCGCCATGGTGCTGAGCTGGCTGTTGAACAGGCAAACGCCGAAGGCGGGGTCAATGGAGCCATGATTGAACTGGTGGTCTACGATGACCAGGCTTCGCCAAAAGAGGCTGTACCCATCGCGCAGAAATTGATTGGGAAAGATAATGTGGTGATGGGAATCTCGGGTAGTTACTCGGGTGCTACCCGTGCCGCTGCGGGTGTTTATCAGGAAAACGGGGTGCCCTATATTTCCGCATTTGCCATCCATCCTGATATTACCCGGGCTGGAGATTATGTTTTCCGGACGTCGTTTGTCGGCGAAGTTCAGGGCCGGGCTGGAGCAAAATTGATTGGTGATACCCTGGCGTTGAAAAAAGTGGCTGTCATTACGTTGAAGAATGATTTTGGTCAATCTTTGGCGGCGGGTTTTAAGCAGGCGGCGGAGCAGTTTGGAATAGAAGTGGTTTCCGAGTATGAATACAGCATTAAGGATCGGCAGTTCGGCCCCATTGTATCAAAGGTAAAAAGTGACAATCCTGATGCTATCTACGCTTCAGGTTATTTTTTTACTGCGGGTCCCCTGGTGAGTCAATTGCGCGCCGCGGGTATTACGGTTCCGATCATTGGTCAGGAAGGGTATGACAGCCAGAAATTTATTGAAATTGCGGGAGACGCATCCGAAGGGGTGCTGATTACAACCTCCCTTGATCGGGATTCGGATGTTGCCGAATCGCGACAATTCATCGATGCATTTGAAGCCAGGGCCGGGTACCCGGCAGATATGGTTGCGGCTTCCGGACATACGGCGGTCAAGGTGGCGGTGGCCGCTATGCGTCAAGCCGGTGTCAGTGATAGCAGCGCCGTTAGAGATGCAATTGCAGCTATAGAAATTGATGTTTCCACAGGACATATTTCGTTTAATGGCCTTGGCGAAGTGCGCAAGGATGTCCAGGTACAGGTTGTCAGGGATGGTAACTGGCACCACCATTCTGTGATCAGTGACCCGGATTTACTGGCTCCTCCTGAGGAATAACCCCGGAAAAACGACAGTAAGTTCTGAATAGTTGCCCGCCGCGACCAAAGCGGCGGGTATCAACCAATGCTGTACCTTGAGTTATTTGTCCAGGGCATTGTTCAGGGTAGTATCTATGCCCTGATTGCGCTTGGACTCACCCTGGTTTACGGGCTGCTACGTATATTACACGTTGCCCATGCCGCATTGTTTACCCTGGGCGGTTACCTCGGTGTGATCGTCACCAATCATACTGGCAGCTTTGCAATTGCATTGCTGGTTGCAATGGTAGTGGTGGGGCTGGTTGGGATGGCGGTTTATCGTCTGGCATACCAGCCATTACTCGATCGTCCACCGTATATTTCTCTCATTGCATCCATCGCGATGTTTATTGCAGCCGAAGAGCTGTTTCGAATTATCTTCGGGCCATTCGGGATTTCCTATTCCAATCCGCCATTGCAGGGGCAGTTTGAATTGCTGCCCGGGTTTTTTCTCCGTCAGGGGGAGATTCTGGCGATCCTGTTATCGGCTATTATGTTGATCCTGCTGGCCTGGCTGTCTGCCAATACCCGCACCGGTGTTGCATGGCGCGCTACGGTGTCTGATCCGTCCATTGCCAGGGCTTTTGGTGTCCGAATCCAACAGGTCCGCTATCTCAATTTCTTTATTGCGTCGGCGCTGGCAGCACTGGCCGGCGTTCTGGTGGCGTTGCTCAACAATCTGGTGGAACCAACAATGGGCAGTGTGGCTTCTTACAAAGCATTGGCCATCATCGTGCTGGGAGGGCTTGGCAGTATTCGCGGCACTTTGATAGCTGCCCTCAGTCTCGGTGTATTGGAGTCGTTTGGCACAATTTATATCGGTCATCTTATGGATCGGGATGCGTTGGCGTTTGCATTCCTCATTATTGTTCTGATGTTCCGCCCTCAGGGTCTGTTAGGGAGCAAGTAGCCATGGCTTATGAGATTACCCTCCTTACAACCATGGCGATCAGTATTTTGTTTGCCCTGAGCCTTAATTTCATTTCCGGATTTTGTGGCCAGATCAGCCTGGGCCATGCGGCATTTCTTGGTGCCGGCGCCTATGTTTCGGCGATGATGACTAAAGCAGGAATTCCTTTTCTGATTTCACTGCCAGCTGCAGCACTGGTTGCTGGACTGTTCGGGTTTGCAATTGGTTTGACCAGCCTGCGCGTACGTCATGACTTCCTGGCGATCACCACCATGGGGGTCGGATTCTTGTTTATCGGTATCATCAGGCAGCAGGAGTGGCTGGGTGGAGAGGTTGGAATCGCCGGAATCTCGGGTAGTGGAATGAGTCGAACGGGTTTTATGATTTTCTGCTTAAGTCTCGCCCTGATGTTCGCCCTGTTTTGTCTCTATATTCGCCGTACCTGGATGGGGTTTGTGTTTCAATCCATAGCCGATGATGAGGATGTGAGTCGTGTTCTGGGAATCGACGCATCTCGTTACAAGCTGGTGGCTTTTACCATTGGTACGGCCATGGCCGGGGTTGCCGGGGCCCTCTATGCCCATCATATTCGTTTTATCGGGCCTGACAGTTTTGGTTTCGTTGAATCGATCAGTGTGCTGGCGATGGTCATCGTGGGTGGAATTGGTTCGGTCTGGGGCGTTGCCCTGGCCGCTGCGGTGCTAAGTGTAATGCCACTATTGGTTCAGTTTGTCGATGATTACAAGCTATTGCTCTATAGTGCCCTCCTGTTTTTGATGATGCGGTTTTCCCCGGATGGAGTCGCAGGACTGGGCAGGCGGTTAGCCAGAAAGATGAGGGGAACACCCCAATGAACGCGGTATTGCGGGTTGAAAACGTGACCGTGCAGTTTGGCGGTGTGATCGCAGTAGAGGAGGTTTCTTTGCAAATTGAACAGGGGCAAATGATCGGGTTTATCGGCCCCAATGGTGCGGGTAAGACCACCTTGCTACGCGCGGTTACCGGTATTGTCAAACCTACGGTCGGAAGAATTTTGCTGGATGGAGTGGATCTTGGAGACTGGTCTATCGATCGAAGGGTACGTGCCGGACTGGCACTTGCACAGCAAAATGTCAAACCTCACCGCAGCATGTCAATGCTGGAGAATGTCACCCTGGCCTGTGGCGCCGCTAAAACACGACGTATCGGGACCGCAATGTTCGCGATTGATCGGCACAGTGAAGCAGCAAGCGCAGGTAAACTGCTTGCGAGGGTTGGCCTGGATGAGGTCAAAGATGCTTTGCCCTCAACCCTGCCTCTAGGGTTTCTGAAACGCCTCGAAGTTGCCCGGGCACTGGCGCTCAATCCGAAACTGCTGCTGCTGGATGAGCCTCTTGCAGGTTTAAACCAGGCCGAAGCACAGGGTATGGCGGATCTTATTCGGGAGTTAAACCAGCAAGGTCAAGCGATTCTGTTGATCGAACATAATTTGCGTGAAGTCACCCGAATCTGCCAGACATTGTACGTGCAGGACAATGGTCGGCATTTGGCGTTTGGTGCAACCAGAGAAGTCATGGAGAACCCGCTGGTACGAAACGCATACCTGGGGACCAGAGACGGTGCTTGATGTCGCAGGACTAAGTTGTGGTTATGACCAGCTGGTTGCTGTAAGGGATTTTTCCTTTACCGTATCAGCGGGCTCAATCCATGCGTTGCTCGGGGCCAACGGTGCCGGCAAGTCTTCAACAATCATGACCATCGCCGGGCTGGTGCAACAACGGAGTGGGTCGATACAGTTTAACAATATTGATATTTCCAGGTTTGCTCCCGAACAGCGCATTCGACAGGGTATCGCCGTTGTCCCTGAAGGCCGGCGGGTGTTTGCTGACCTTAGTGTGAGTGAAAACCTGATCGTTGGCGGCCATGTGTTGGCCGCAAGTGAGATGCGTATTGCCATGGAATATGTCTACACCTGGTTTCCGAAACTCGCCAGTCGTAAATCCCAGGCAGCGGGATCGTTGTCCGGCGGTGAACAGCAGATGCTCGCAATGGGCCGGGCGCTGGTATCGAAACCCAAATTATTATTGGTAGATGAGTTATCCCTGGGGCTGATGCCAAAGATGGTGGACGAGTGTTACCGCGTGCTGGAGCAATTGAAGGGGGAAGGGATTGCAGTGGTACTGGTAGAGCAGGATACCGAACGAGCTCTTTCAGTGGCAGATAGCGTCAGTATTCTGGAAGCTGGTAATCCTGTCTGGTCAGGCAGTGCAGAAGAAGCGCGAACCAACAATACCCTGGTCTCCACTTATCTGGGTATGGATTGAGCGATCGATGGCAAATCCTGCGACGTCATCGAAGCCACGCGCGAAGGAAAAAACATCAGCTCCGCTGCAGATCAACCCCAACGCTACGCCATCTAGACTCTGAAACATATAAAACGTGCAACCGGAAGCGTTACCATGCATATTCGAGATGACAAAATCCCCGGCTACTACAAGCCTCGGCTACTACGAATAATTGAATGGTTGCGGCATCCGTGGAACAGGTGAAGACGACAAATAGCGAAGGGATTTAAAGCGAAAAGATAAGCCGAAGAAAACCAACTCTATTCGACTCCGCGAGCAGGTTTAAACCAGATCCGGGATCAAGTAGTAGTTAACTTGTAGCAGTTAACTTGCGTAAATACTGAAACAACGCTCTGGACGACTTTGGCGCGGTATTTTGTTCTGACTCACGCCTCGCATTACGTATTAACTGACGTAGATACTGCCGATCTGCCTGATAATTTTCCACCAACAACGTGATGGTTTCCCGATCATCCAGCAATAATTTTTCGCGCCAGCTTTCCAGTTGATGAAAATGCGCGTTTGCCAGTGCATCCGGTTTTTGCAGGCTATCAAGCAAATTAATGACTTCCTCCACCGGTTCATCGGACATACGCTTGGAGATATAGCTAATCTGACGTTTTAGAGCGGTTTTTCTCATCGTCCTTGCACTGACAATTTCATCCAGAATTGAGTCAGACAAGGGGAGTTTTTTTAGTTGGCTGTCAGCAATGCCGACCAGGGTCCGGACAAATTCCTGAACCACCTTGAGTTCCCGCTTAACCTGCGATTTGCTTTTGGTTTCGATTAAATCCATGCCTGACTTTCTTCAAGTTTGGTTTTCCATATTCCGGCAGGCGACGTAGACATCGCCATTCAGCGATTCTAATTACCTATTTCAAATTACCGCTATTCCGATTTCCCGCTGGCAAATTGCTTGCGCTCCTCTAATAGATCAAGCACCACAAGCTTCTGCTCCCGGGACATAATCATCCATTCACGAATTTCATCTGCATTGCGAAAGCAGCCAATGCAGAATGGTTCGCCATCGAATCGGCAAATTGCCAGGCAAGGCGATGGAACCGAGTGATCTATGGCCGGTCGCTGATGAGTGCGCCGTCTCTGGCGGCGCTGACCATTTCTTCTGTCTTCGGTGCCGGATTTAACGCCCATCTATTTATTTCTAAGCTCTGGACGTTCGACGTACTTTCCCGTTTCCCTGGTTTCCAATCCGGCTTTTACAAGATAATCAACAAATTGATCAAGATCAATCCCGCTGATATCTTTGAGGATGATAGCTGACTCATCGTTTAATACGATATGATAAACGCTGCGATCGTCGGTCGGGCTGGATTTGGCACTACGATCAATAAAGGCGATGTCGTTAAAATCGAGGGTAAATGATGGATCTACCGATTCATTGGGGGAACTCCAGTCAATTTGCTGGTTGTCTACCCGAATAACCCATTCGCCTGCTTTCTGGCCCAGTTGCCACGCCTGATAGAGATAGTATCCACCCACCGCCGCGAGGGCTACACCCATCAGGATCAATACCGTGGGTTTTCCCTTGAGCTGGGCGAATCCGAGCAGCAAGAGCCCCCCGATTCCGATAATAGCCCCCCACAACTGTTGTTGTCGGGCAACGGTTTCTGCGCTGCTAATAAACTCAAATGGCATAGTAAATCGGTTCTGTCAGGACTAAATAGAACTGTCCGGATAACTAACGTATGGTCTGTCCGGATTCATAAAATGAGATAGCTGTATTAAGGCGCTTCGAAGAATCGAACGGGCGCCCATGGCTGAAATCAGCAGGTTGTATTTATCCGGAAAATTGCTCCCTGGATTCACGAATAGTCTTCCATGCGGTTTGTATTTGATGGGTTTTATCATTGGCCAGTTGTATCATTTCTTCGGGCAGTCCCTTTGAAACCAGTTTGTCGGGGTGATGTTGACTCATTAGTCGACGATAGGCTCGTTTAACTTCTGCCATGGGCGTGTCAGGTTTCACTCCCAGAATATCGTATGATTCGTCGATGCCGAATTTGCCTGGCTGTTCGTGATGATGGGAGCTACCCTGAACCATCTGGATGATCTGCTGGAGAATCTCGTGACTGAAACCGAGGTGGTCAGCAAGGTACTGCAGAATTTCATTTTCTTTGGGGTCCAGACGACTGTCGGCCAGGGCCGCTTGTACCTGGATTTCGAGGAACATTCGCAGCAGGTTGGTCCGGCGATGACACTCAACCCTGAATTGCTCTATGATAGCGTCAAATTCAAACCCTGGTTCCTTGCCCTGATTGAACAGTGAACGCGCCAGTTCGCGCTGTTCTGAACTGAGCTGCATCTCGCCCATGAGGGCATTGGCCAGATTGATCTCGTCCTGGGTGACTTTGCCATCTGCCTTCGCCACATACCCCATGACCGAAAAGGTGGCGGTAAAAAAGGCAGCCTGGACGCGCTCCTGGTTCCCAGGCAATGCTCTCCATGAATCGCTTTTGGGTGTGCTGTCGTCAAAACTGTGACCAAATGACGCCCCAAGCAGTGCGCCAATGGGGCCGCCTGCCAGAAACCCCAGGGTTCCACCGATTAATTTTCCCCACCAGGCCATGATTCAGTTTACTTTCAATGAAAGCAGCGATTCTATCGCGCTAGGGGCGCACAATGAAATGTTGTTTGAGGTTGGTTTGCAACGAAAAAATTATGATTAGATTGAATCACGCTTGAGAATTCATGGAAATATAGCTGAAATTGGTTCAATATGTTGAAATTTGGCTCATTTCCCCCATGTATTGGAGTCCCAGATGATGTATCATCGCGACCGCAATTTGGCAGGGAAATCCAGCTATATCAGCCCCCACACACCGATGTTTGGCGGTGCTTTTTTTACGACTTAATCTCCAGTTATCGTCATGACAGACTTAGCAAAGTATCGAAATATTGGCATCTTCGCCCATGTTGACGCGGGTAAAACCACAACCACCGAGCGTGTGCTCAGTCTGACTGGCAAAATTCACAAAATTGGTGAAGTCCATGACGGTGAAGCTACTACCGATTTTATGGATCAGGAACGTGAGCGAGGAATTACCATTCAGTCGGCTGCTACCAGCTGCGTCTGGGATGATCATCGACTCAATATCATCGATACGCCAGGGCACGTCGACTTCACCATTGAAGTCTATCGATCGCTCAAGGTGCTGGATGGTGGCGTTGGCGTATTTTGCGGCTCCGGAGGTGTCGAACCTCAGTCTGAAACCAACTGGCGTTATGCCAACGATTCCAGAGT
>CAYOGN010000210.1:0-7504 GCA_964403545.1 uncultured Gammaproteobacteria bacterium | reverse complement strand
CTTACTGACAACTAGGTGGCGTATTTAATGTGCCAGTAACCATTCCAGATTCCCTATTTATCGAAAAAGCCTATAATTACACCGTTTATATTGCGCATGGATAGTTCCAAAGTGCTTAACAGAACAAAATTAATCCAGTCGAACGCGAGCGATTCAAAAATTCTTCGCTGCAACATCTTTCTGATCTCAGTTTTTGCCCTCGCCCTGACGTTACTTCAGCAGGCCGATGCTGCTGATGACAGAAAATTGATCTTTGGCGTATTTTATGAAGGCTGCGAAAATACCTGTGAAGGCTTTAAAGCGGAAATTGCGGAAAGTGGGTTTGACGCAGAAATTGTGATCCGTGATATAGAGCAGGACAAGACAGTCTTGCCATTGATGGTCGAGAAAGCCCGGGAGATGCAGGCCGATCTGGTATTGACTTATGGAACCAGTGGCACTCTTGGCGTAGCTGGAACGCTCGAAGATATCGGCGACAGGCGGTTTTTACAGGATATTCCGATCGTTTTTACAGTGGTTGCAGATCCTTTTGGCACCCGAATTGCGGAAAGTTTTGAGGGAAGTGGACGTGATAATGTGACTGGCACTTTTAACCGCGTTCCAGAATCGTCTAACATTGAGATAATCAAGCAATATGATCCTGGTTTCAAGCGACTTGGTTTACTCTACAACTCCAACGAGCGAAACTCAGTTGTCAAAATGGAAGAGCTCAGGGAAATTGCGCCAACAATGGGAATTGAACTGATAGCGCTTGAAATCGATCCGGGTAATGAGGGAACACCGGAATCATCCAGACTCCCCATTCGAATGAAAGAACTTGGTGATCAAGGGATAAGGTGGGTATATCTCGGATCAAGTTCGTTCCTGAAATTAAACGGAGAGCTATACACATCGTTGGCAGTAGAAAACAACATCGCAATTGTAAGTCCATATGAAAGCCTTGTACGTGATCAGCATGCGCTTCTGTCCATTGCCGCAAATCGAATTGATATTGGCAGGCTTGCCGCACAACAGGCATTGAAGATCTTGCGCGATGGGGTAACCCCTGGGGAACTTCCCATTGTGCGAGCAACAGATTTTGCTTACGTTGTCAATATGGACGTCGCCCGGAAGTTGAACCTCTTTCCTTCGGTGGAAATACTACAGGTCGCGGAGACCGTTCACCGGGGGGCGTCTCAATGACCACGTCGGTTGGCAAAACATCTCCAAAAATTTTATCGACTCAGTCAAGCATCGGCCTGAGTCGTTGGACGGCGCCAAGTCAAGGCATAAAATGCAAATACGGCTGATCCGAGAAGAACCCAGGCACTGACGATACCGATGGTAAACGTATAACCGGCATAACTGGATAGCAGAGCGAGGCCAATGAGCCCCACGATACTGCCTGCACGTTCAAGTGTTCGCAGGGATCCAAGCACAGTATTTGTTCCAATATGCTTAAGACTGGTTTCTGCGATTTCCATCGCTACTGCTACCTGGGTGTCACGAACCAGACTATGGCCGATGCCGGCACCGGCGACTGCGATCAGCATGGCCCAATAGGTTGGCCAGATTGCCGCAGCACACAGTGCAAATCCAGAGATAAGAGATCCAATTAAACCCACCTGTGCCGGATGAAAGGTACGCTCAAACAACCTTGGTGCCATTGGGCCGATGAGTGCGATTGCCAAAAAGTAGGTCATAAGAACACGCCCGATATCTGCTGCCGATGCACCAAGTGTATCCAACTGGAGGGCCACCAGAAAAGAAATAAAAGCCTGTAACAATACGTTTGCCGGTACTGCGATGCCGAAAATCAGCGATGAGAAACGAAGACTCAACAACGGTCGCCAGATTGGGGGAAAGGCAGATTTAAAGCTAAACGAGCTTGATGGATTGCTGACTGCTCGTTTCGGTAACAATTGAAAAGAAAGGAACCCTGAAATTGCTACCAATCCTGCGCTGATAGCAAACACCAGGTTGGGACCAAGTCTATCGGCCAGAATTCCACCGATGGCGGTGCCTGCGAAAACACCTCCATACATCGCAGCCGTAAACAATCCAAGAGATCGATTCCGTTTTTCTTTGGGGACAACGTCAAGCACATAGTCCTGACAAACCAGGGTTGCAATGGCGAATCCCATTCCGACCAGGGTGCGAAATAGAATGATCTCAATCGTACTGGTGGAGGTATAAAGCCCCAGATGGGCGGCAATGGTGGGTATCACCGCCATCAGAAGCAACTTGCGATGACCAAATCTTTCAGCCATTGGACGGGCAATGGGTGAGATCAAAACAATAGCGAGTAAATATCCGGCGAGCGGCAAGCTCAGCACTATGCCGAAGTCGAGCCAGGTAATCGGGTTGTCTACCGATTGAGTGTAGATCGGCAGGAAAGAAATGGGTAGTTCGTCCGCCGCCGCAAACAGGAACAATGGCAGGCGGATATCGTTCAAATATGAAAATTGCAATAATTGCGGTTTCCAACGACGTAACTTGAATTTCTTTTCCAGGGCATCAATCTGTGCTCGATTGGTTTCGCCGGGTATATTTTTGAAATCTCTGGCAGCACGGGCAAATAAACGATGTAAGTGTTCGGCACGTTCAGATAAAAACATGGCCAGTCGATCTGCCGCGTTTCGTCCTCTGATACCCAGGTATTTTGAGAAGTCCCCTGTAGATTGCAGATCAACAAGATATTGCAGACGGTTGAAAGGTCCGGTCAGTGAAAAGCTGATCATCACCACCATTACTTCGAATGCAAGAAGAACGACAACCAGTAATACCACGCCAAGGTCAAGTAATACGTTTCGAAACTGGATTGCAAAGTAACCCGGATCTGCGTCAATTATGATGTAGCCAATTTGTTTTCCTTCGGCGGTGATGGGGAAAGTGGGGACGTCTTTTCGCGATCTGGCGGGTGCAAACGGAGATTTCTGTCTGCTTCCCGACTCGATAATAATACGTCCAGTGGAAACGCCAAAATATGAGATTTCGGGAAAATGGCTTAGTAGATCATCGAAAAATTTCTCGGCACCGACCAGATTTTCCAGTGGAACGCCAGAATTCACTGCCCGCTGAATATTGTTATTGGCAACTGTTCCGATCAATTTTGTCCGTGCTGCGAGTTCCGGTTCAAATGAATGACTGACTTCGGCGTAGGCGAAATACCCCAGGATCAATACTGCGATAGTCACGAGCGCCGCTACCCAGGGGGTTAGTTGGCGAGTGAAGACCCGTGCGAGTGATGCTTCCGGAATTGACGCAGCAAATACGGATTGATCGTGATCCTCGACTGACTTTTCCTGATTCGTATTACAAGGTAACGCTGATAAATCTGTCGCTACTTGACGGTATTGTCGATCTGCCTTTTTCAGCTTTACTTCAAGTTCATCAATTGCGGAGCTAAATAAACCGAATCTTTTGGTTGAGCCCTGATCGGAATCGGTCGCAATTAGTTCGCTGGTTTTATTGCTACTGAAAACCTTTAGTAAATCATTGATCCGTGATACACCGTGTATAGCGCCATTCAATTTCAATCGAAGAATCACAAATGATGCAGCAGAAAGTACTATGAGCAAAAGCAATGCCGTAAGGGAGATACGTTTTGCTACGGCATCCGTCTTTTCAACAAATTTGTCCTTTGGGTAAACCACGACAATGGCGCCAACAGTAGTGCCGGTGCTATTGGTAATGGTATGCCCGCTGTTAATCTCCGTTTCTGTTTCGACATTCCAGTTCTCTTTATCGCTCAGAGACTGAGCCAGCAAAATCTCATCAGAAATTTTTTTTGTATCCTCTGACGAAGTCGATTGAACGATAATTCCTGTAGGATTGAATACGTAAATATCCTTTATTGTGCTATCCAGTTTTTTTGCCCGCCCAAGAATTTCCTGCGCATTGCGGACAGTGGATATGGGTAGTCCAAGGTTTACGATGGCACGAAAGGATGAAGAGGTGGTTTGCGCTACAACGGATAGTCTCGATTGAACAAGATTGGAGAGAACAGCATTGTGCTGAAGCACAGAAAGTACTGATAACACGATAAGAACAATTGCAATTATCGCGGTAAATGCTATCCAGCTACGCCAAAGAATTGACTTGTCAGAGGGACTGTTTATCAAAGATGCTCTTTTACCAATCGTTTACTGAATTTGAACAATACCAAGTGGTGTACCCACCTGAATTACTCAAATACGTCAATCTGTAGACAGCATTCTATCCTAAAATCAATGAAGTGATCGATTCACAAAGAATACTTGCATAGCGGATGAACTGTTGTCCTGCACCAAGCAACGTATCACTATTCATCATCAGGTGGCCAACTACGCCCATATTTTCCGCAGTGGTTTTTGCGCCGGTTAATAACATGATTCCGGGGATATTGGTGGCTCTGGCACCAACCTCCAGCATTTTATGGTGGGCGCTGGTCAAAATACGAGTGTCGTCTTTCAGTAGTACAGATTCGGAACAATCCAGTATTGAAAGGAGTATTTTGCGATTCACCCCAAGGGAGGTGAAAACCTCGAACCACTGACGAACGGGGGCAATATCGATGGTTGATTTTGTAATCAAGCGTTGGATCTGAGTAGCAACGATTCTGCCATTCTATCTCAAGTTAAGGTAATTCGGAGACAGAACACTCAGTGAACCTCTGAACAAGTGATCAACGATCAACCTTGACCCACAGCAATCAATCTCTGCGTTGTATAGCCTTGCAATCGCCTGGCTATTGCCAGTATTTACAACTTGATCCTGATCATTTTGATTTCCCCCCATTCTTATACACCTGTGGAACCGCTCAGACTTGCACGGAGACTTCTTAACGCCAGGCGAGAAAATGTATTTTCGGTTAAAAAACATGTTCCATAAACATACAGTCCAGCGACAAAACACACTAAAATCAAGATCGACCCACATTTGGAGAATCTGAAAATGAAGTACCTTAAATCCTTTACGGCCATATTTGCCGCCGCCACCCTGCTAGCCACAGCCAGTCATGCGGAAACAAAATGGGACATGCCAACGCCCTATGGTGATGGTGTACATCACACCATCAATATTCGCCAGTTTGCTGAAGACGTGATGAAGGCAACTGACGGGGAAATGAATATTGTAGTTCATTCAGGAGCATCTCTAATCAAACACCCTGAAATTCATCGTGCTGTACGTAGCGGCCAGGTGCCTGTTGGTGAAATGTTTATGGGTTTGCTGGGTAATGACGATCCGGTTTTTAAGGTGGACAACATTCCTTTCCTTGCTTCGGACTTTGAGAGCGCCAAAAAACTATGGGCCGCATCACGAACTGCTGTTGAAAAGTCTCTTGAAAAAAGTGGCATAAAGTTATTGTTTGCTGTTCCATGGCCGCCCCAGGGGTTTTATACCAAAAAACCAATAAACTCGGGTGCTGATCTTGCGGGATTGAAAATGCGTGCCTATAGCCCGACGACATCGCGCCTGGCGGTACTGTTAAATGCTACCCCAACAACGGTTCAGACACCTGAAATTCCGCAAGCCTTTTCTACCGGCATTATCGATGCGATGGTGACGTCACCAAGTACCGGCGTGAGTAGTCAGTCCTGGGATTATGTTTCGGATTACACAGACACCCAGGCCTGGATTCCAAAAAATATGGTCATTGTTAATGCCAAAGCATTTAAGCGTTTGGGCGATGTCGAACAAAAAGCAGTGATGGAAGCATCGGCAAAGGCCGAAGTCCGTGGCTGGGAAATGGCGCAGGCTGAAACCAGCAAAAAAACTATGACTCTGTCTGATAATGGTATTAAGGTGGCAAAGCCAAGCGATCAATTAAAAACAGACCTGCAGGCAATCGGTAAAACCATGGGTGAAGAATGGGCCGCTGAAGCGGGAGACATGGGAAAAGCCATTATGGCTGAGTATCAGTGAAATAACAGCGGGTTGTGAAAAGTTTCGATGCGAGACGTATTGAATAAAATCTATACCGGTGCTGGCCTGTTGGCCGGCATTTGTATTATGCTGATAACACTGATGATTTTGAGTCAAATCGTCGGCCGTTGGTTTGGAATAATTATTCCCTCCACCGAAGATTTTTCGGGTTACTTGCTCGCTGCAGCTACGTTCCTGGCGTTGGCATACACCTTTCGTCATGGCGGGCACATCCGCGTGACATTGCTGATTCATCGATTCTCAAAAGGTCTGCAACAAAAACTCCTGGTCATGGTATTGATCCTGTTTACCTTGATGATGGCCTGGGGTGCTTACCAATTATCGTATCTGGTCTACGAATCCTGGAGTTTTGATGAACTATCCCAAGGCTATATTGCGGTGCCGCTCTGGATACCCCAGTTACCAATGGCGTTGGGCGCGATTCTGTTTTTTATTGCCCTGGTGGATGACCTGGCTGGCGCGCTGAAAGGCGAAACCCCCAGTTTTGTGGCGTTGGAGGAATAAATGATGGAAGTTGCAAATTTAGTCGTTATTCTTTCCGCAGTTCTGTTTGGTGCGCTCTTGAGCGGTGTCTGGGTAGCAGCCAGCTTGTTTCTGGTTGCTTTTGTGGCCCTGACGTTGAATGACAATGGCAGTATTGGTCTGTTATTCGCTACCACCACCTGGGGCACTACCGCCACCTGGACCCTGGCGGCGCTACCCCTGTTTATATGGATGGGGGAGATATTATTCAGGACCAGGCTTTCGGAAGATTTATTTCACGGATTAGCACCCTGGTTGAAAAATTTCCCCGGCAGACTGCTCCATGTCAATATCCTGGGCTGTACCATTTTTGCGGCAGTGTCAGGCTCATCAGCGGCTACCGCCGCTACCATCGGCCGGATGACCATTCCAGAGCTGACAAAACGCAAGTATCCGGTGCAAATGGTCATTGGTACCCTGGCCGGGTCTGGAACCCTGGGATTTCTGATTCCGCCCTCCATTATTCTGATCGTTTACGGTGTATCTGCCGAAGTTTCCATCGCCCGCCTTTTCATCGCGGGAGTACTGCCTGGTCTTATGCTGGTAACCCTGTTCATGGGTTACACAGCAATCTGGTCGATGTTAAACGCGGATAAGCTTCCCGAGGATCACAGTCCTGATTTGCCCCTGAAACAAAAGCTCTATGAAACCCGAAGGCTGTTTCCGGTAATGGGTCTGATTTTGTTCGTCCTGGGCTCTATTTATGCTGGCTGGGCAACTGCTACCGAGGCGGCAGCGTTGGGCGTTTTTGGTGCCCTTGCATTGTCTTTGGTGACCGGCAACCTTAATTTCGACACGTTTAGAGATAGCTTGCTCGGTGCCACACGCACGTCTTGCATGATTATATTCATAATAGCGGGGGCTTCCTTCTTGAGTCTGGCTATGGGATTTACCGGTATTCCGCGTCTATTGGCCGAGCAAATTTCTGCGATGGGGCTATCACCGGTGATGCTGATTGCCATGCCGACCCTGTTTTTTATGTTGCTGGGGTGCTTCCTTGACGGTATTTCCATCGTCGTACTCACCACCTCTATCGTTTTGCCAATGATTGAGAGCAGTGGGATTGATTTAATGT
>CAYOGN010000209.1:0-6435 GCA_964403545.1 uncultured Gammaproteobacteria bacterium | reverse complement strand
CCATAATGAATGGATTTCATAAGGATTTGCGGGATCGGATTCTATTCGTTGTCTCCCATGTCACCATCAGTGACTATGACGGCGTTTTACAGGACTGGCAGGGTATATCGAATCAGTTGGCTGATAATCCTGCGGTGATCGCCGAATCCCCTTTTATCCTCGGTCAGGGGATGATTACCCGAGGTGGCGAAGTGTCCGGGGCTTTGATTCGGGGAATTTTGCCGGAAAAGGAAAAAAATGTCTCCGAGGTACTCAAGCATATTGTTGAAGGCAACCCTGACGCGCTGCGTGCTGGTGACTTCGGAATTATTTTGGGAGTCAGCCTGGCTCGCAGCCTGGGGGTGCGCCTGGGTGACAAAGTAACCGTAGTTGCGCCAAAGGGCAAGGTTACCCCGGCAGGGCTGCTGCCGCGGATGAAACGGTTTACCATAGTTGGTCTGTTCAGGATCAATATGTATGAATATGATAACGGAATCGCGCTGATTCACATCGAAGATGCTGCACGCCTGCTGGGTATGGAAGGTCAGGTTAGCGGCCTGCGACTAAAACTTGCCGATGTAGATAGCGCACCCAGGGTCAGAAACCAGATCGCCGCAGATCTGCAGGACAACTTTCGGGTTCGCGACTGGACCCAGGAGCACGCTAACTTTTTTCGTGCACTGGAGATTGAAAAACGCGTGGTTTTTATTGTCCTGATGCTGATCATTGCGGTGGCCGCGTTTAATATCGTTTCTACCCTGGTCATGATCGTGACCGACAAGCGGCCCGACGTCGCAATATTGCGCACACTCGGGATGAGTCCGGGCAGTATTATGAAAGTGTTTATGGTGCAGGGCACGGTGATCGGGGTGGTCGGGACACTGTTGGGAGCAAGCCTCGGCGTGCTCACCGCGCTGAACGTAAAAACCATCATTCCTGCCATTGAGAATTTTTTTAATACCGAACTGTTTCCGGTCAGTGTATACGTGATCACTGACTTTCCGGCAGACTTGCGCTGGCCGGATGTCACCTGGGTTATTGTGATATCGCTGTTGTTGAGTTTTATTGCAACAATTTATCCGGCATGGAAAGCGTCAAGACTGCAACCGGCAGAGGCGCTGAGGTATGACTGATGAATGACCCCGGAGAACTAATTGTCATTGCCAATAACGTCAGCAAAACCTTTGCTGAGGGCAAGATCAGGGTCAAGGTTCTGGATCAGATAAATTTTGCAGTGCCCCATGGTGAACTGGTATCCATTGTGGGCGCTTCCGGATCAGGTAAAACAACACTGCTGCATATCCTCGGAGGGCTGGCTGAGCCCACCAGTGGTACCGTGATGATTGATCAGCAGGATGTCAATGGGCTGTCGCAAAAGGCGCAGGGAGCCCTGCGTAATCATACCCTGGGATTTGTCTATCAATTTCACCATTTACTGGCCGAATTTACTGCCCAGGAGAATGTTGCCATGCCTTTGTTGATCCGTCGTGAGGATCCTGATCATGCCATGTCCGAGGCCGCCGATATTCTGCTAAGGGTCGGACTCGGTGAACGTCTGGATCATAAACCCGGAGAATTATCCGGTGGTGAGCGCCAGCGGGCGGCGCTGGCGCGGGCGATGGTAACCAGACCCCGCTGCATTATGGCGGATGAGCCTACCGGTAATCTGGACACAAAAACCGCCAGCTCGATCCACGACTTACTGGTAGAGCTAAATGAAGAATTTGGTACCAGCCTGATCGTGGTTACCCATGATATGAAGTTAGCGGAGAGAATGGGGCGAGTGGTAAAAATTGAAAATGGCAAGATCAGCGACTGAAAATACACATTCTACAGAAGATTCTTCCCTGGTCCGTCAGACTCCCGGGTCCGGACTATTTCTATATCCGGAAATCAGGAAGTAAAGCCACCAGGGCAAGTCCAATTCTTGCGGTAAATTTTATTCTGCAGGAGCCATATTTTCGGCTCGTTAATGCTTGCAATATTCATGATGTTCGCCATATTGAACTCAACACAATACCTGCCATTACCAGGCATATAGAGATATGGAACAGAATCAGGATCCTGACACAGAACATAAACCAACCCCGGAAGTGGTAACCGATCTGGTTCGTCCAGAGGATTTGTTGCCTGTTAGTTTGTTGCTGTTACCCCTTGAAAAGAAGCCTTTTTTTCCTGGACAGGTGTTGCCGTTAATTATGGAAGCCGAGAAATGGGGTGAGTCCCTTAAAGCCGCTACTGAATCTGGTTCGGGCTTTGTAGGGGTGGTATTTGCCGGGGGACGAAGTCCTGATCAGGTTAAATGGAGTGATTTCAAGTCCATGGGAACGGTGTGTAAGATCCATCAGATTGAGCAGCAGGACAATCGATTACACGTCGTGTTGGCTGGGATGCAGCGATTTCGGATCGAATCCTGGGTTTCCCGCAAGCAGCCATTTACTGCCAATGTCAAATATTTTCCAGATCTGAAGCCCAGGGAGACGCTCGAGATCAAGGCTTATACAACGGCCATCGTCAATATTATCAAAGAGTTATTACCGCTCAATCCGATGTATGGTGAAGAGCTGAAAATGTTCCTCAACTATTTCGGGCCCGGCGAACCATCGCGTCTGGCGGATTTTGGCGCCAGCCTGACGACCTCCGGTGCAGATGAATTGCAAGATATTCTGGAAACCCTGGATTTGCTGTTGCGCATGGAAAAAACCCTGGTGTTGTTGCAGAAAGAGGTTGAAATTGCCAGGGCCCAGACCGAAATACGGGCCCACGTAGAAGGAGAAATTACCCAGCATCAGCGTGAAGTATTTTTGCGCGAACAGTTAAAGTTTATCCAGAAAGAACTGGGCATTTCGAAGGATGATCGGGATTCTGAAATTGAAACCTTTCGTAAAAAGTTGGCTGATTGTGTAGTCCCGGATCACGCCAGCAAGAGAATCGAGGAGGAAATGGACAAGTTATCGGTGCTGGAGCGCGGGTCACCCGAATACACTGTTACCCGCAACTACCTCGATTGGCTCACCAGTGTTCCCTGGGGCAAGATGAGCATAGATTCTCTGGATCTGAAAAAGGCGGCAGTCATCCTTGACCGGGATCATGAAGGGCTCAAGGAAGTAAAGGATCGGATTCTCGAGTTTATTGGCGTTGGCAAAATGCGTGGGGAAATATCCGGTTCTATTATTTTACTGGTGGGGCCGCCGGGGGTGGGTAAAACTTCGCTGGGGCGCTCTGTTGCCAGCGCACTTGGTCGAAAATTTTACCGGTTTTCGTTAGGTGGAATGCAGGATGAATCGGAGATAAAAGGGCATCGGCGTACTTATATCGGGTCGATGCCGGGTAAATTTCTCCAGGCATTGCGCGAATGCGAAACTGCAAACCCGGTCATCATGCTGGATGAAATTGATAAAATTGGTACATCCTATCGTGGTGACCCTGCGTCTGCATTACTGGAAGTACTGGATCCCGAGCAGAACAGAGATTTTCTCGATCACTATCTGGATGTAAGGGTGGATCTATCCAATGTGTTGTTTATCTGTACCGCCAACCAACTTGATTCCATTCCCGGACCATTACTGGACCGAATGGAGATGATGCGTTTGTCTGGTTATCTGGCTGCGGAAAAAGTCGCTATTGCCCGTAAGCACCTGCTGCCCAAACAATTGAAGAAGGCAGGACTGAAGCCGAGAGGACAAATGCGAATTGACACTACGGCCATACGCCGAATTGTTGATCTTTATGCCCGTGAAGCCGGGGTGCGGAAACTCGAAAAGATGTTGGGTACTATTGCCCGCAAGGTTGTCATGAAACTACTAAAAAGGAACAAGGCACCCGTTCATGTTAAAGCCAGGGATCTGGAGCAATATCTCGGCAAACCCGTATTTACCGATGAAAGTCGAATCAAGGGAATCGGCGTGGTAACCGGACTCGCATGGACCGCCATGGGGGGCGCAACTCTGGATATTGAAGCCAGTCGGGCCCATGAATTTGCCCGCGGCTTCAAACTGACCGGGCAATTGGGTGATGTAATGAAAGAATCGGCAGAAATTGCCTATAGCTATGTATTAGGGAATGCAGGCGCGCTGGGTATTGATGCCGGATTTTTCAAGGATTCAATGATCCATCTGCATGTGCCCGCAGGTGCGACTCCCAAAGACGGCCCAAGCGCGGGTATTACCATGACCTCGGCACTTATCTCACTGGCAAAAAACAAGATTATCAGGCGATCTTGCGCAATGACAGGGGAGATTTCTCTTACCGGGCAAGTGTTACCGGTCGGGGGCATCAAGGAGAAAGTTATCGCCGCGCGGCGGATGAAAATTCGGAATCTGATTTTGCCCATGGCCAATAAAGGCGATTTTGAAGAAGTACCTGACTATATACGTAAAGGAATCAAGGTAAGTTATGCCTCGACGTATCTGGACGTGTTGGCAAAAATTTTCTAGACTTTTTACCAATATTTGCTGCCATTGTGTTCAAGCCAGCCATGGACATGGCTGTTACGCGGGTCTCTATGGGTCCAGTGTACTAAGCCGCCTTTATGGTTCCACTGGAATTCACCGTTGAAGCGAATAGTGTCACCCTTGTGTAGATCAGGTATCCCGGGTGCAAGATCAATGTTGTGCGCAATCAGAATGGATTCCCCACTGTCGAGAACGACCAGGAACCGTTGATGCCTGCTGCCCTGATTGTCATCTGGTAAAACCTTGCTCACCTGACCAGATCCCGACACCTGAATATCACTCTTGTGATTGGAGATGGCCTGGCGTAATAGGGTATTATTCTGCTCCGGAACGGGGCGGGTCTGTTTGCCGGTGTGTTGTTCGCTAACAGCATAAATAGTGATTAGCGCAATGGCCACAGCAACTTTAATCAGTTTATTTTTGCTAATCATTTTCTACCCTGACTCAACCGTCGACCAATAACTACGCCTAATCATGCCTCTTCGAGACTGCCGACACTGGATTTTTGATATGGATGGGACCTTAACCATGCCAGTGCACGATTTCAATGCTATCAGGAATCAGATCGGGATCGCTGAAAACACGCCTATCCTCGAAGCGATTCTCGAAATGCCGCCGCAAGAGGCTCATCGTACGAGATGTAAATTGCATGCGATAGAAATGAAAATCGCTGGCCAGGCAGTACCACAACCCGGGGCTTTGAAGCTCCTTCAAAGGATGCGAAAACAAGGGTTCCAGCTTGGAATTCTGACCCGGAATGATGAAGAAATCGCTTACGCAACCCTTAAGGCCAGTGGTCTCGATCATTATTTTGCCTTGCCTGATGTAATTGGTCGTGAAACTTGCCCACCGAAACCGATGCCCGATGGCATTTTACACCTGCTTGCCCGATGGAATGCCTCACCATCGAAAACTGTGATGGTAGGTGATTTTTTATATGATATTGATGCCGGCCGCAGAGCCGGGGTGCGGACAGTGCATTTTGATCACAGTGGTGAATTCAGATGGCCGCACCTGGCGGACCATAAAGTGACCAGGCTGGCAGATATTGCAGGCTTGATTGGCTGACCCGGAACTACTCATCCAACCCCGGTATAGATCGTAGTCTTGGCGATCTGCCCAAGGCCAATAAATACAAACGAATAGACCGATACCACAAACAGCGATAGCGCTAACGCTGTTATTAGTGTGGAAATCATGTAATTTCTGACATGATAGTAAACAACAGAAATCATGGGAATGATTGGTGCCATGTAACGCCCCTGCGGCTGGAAGTTTTCGGTCCATGAACTCCATATGGACGCAGCCATCAGTAGTCCCGCGGTAAACAAGGCCAGCATGATCAGTGAATGCGAATTCGGTGGTCCATTGATCAGGGTAAACACGATGATCGAACCCAATAGTAGAGTGAGCAGAATCCTGACTATGGAAAAATAGGTGTCAGTACCGAAGTACTGGGTGTATCCATAGGAACCGAATGAAGTGGCAAAAGTAATGGTTGCCCAGCCAAAGCTCATTACAGTATCCAGCGGGTCGCCGCGTTGTTTTAGATACAGGTGCACGTGTTTGTCTGCCATTGGTGTGCTGGGCCGGAACTCTTCTTTTGCATTAATTTCAATATACTCTTTAATTTTTGTCCTGGGATCGGGGCCATTGGCAGCAATATCCAGCCCGTACCGGGCCCCGTACATCGACATAGCTACTAACACTATCATCAGCACCCGGCCCCAGAGCCTTTTGGGCATCTGGTAATATCCATTTGCCAGCCGCCACAATAGATACAGAAGCAGGAATAAGCCAAAGAAATAAAAGTTAACCTTGGACAGCAACATGGCGCCTGCCAGGATGCCAAAGCAAATCAGGGATAAAACAAAATAGGGCGGTTTCGGTTCACTGAAAAATCGATTCAACCAGCTTTCAGAAACGGCCATTTGATAGCCGGCAAACAGACTGACAGCAAGGGCAAACCCATCAGAATTTGGATAGCTATAGAGGTACCAGA
>CAYOGN010000208.1:0-2898 GCA_964403545.1 uncultured Gammaproteobacteria bacterium | reverse complement strand
CGGCAAGGATCTACCCTGGTCAGGTGCTCAGGGTAGCAGCAACAGATTACCTTGCCGGCAACCAGGCCGGGTTAAATTCGGATAACAAATATATTGTCCGGAAGGGTGACGTGGCTTGTCTGATTGCGGAACGCTTTGCAGTGAGTTGCAGAGACTTTATTACTCTGAACAAACTCTCGGGAAAGGCTACAATATATCCTGGGCAGAAACTGGTAATCCCCGGTCACCAGACCACAGAAACTTCGGTGACTGCATCGCAACTGGCAGCTTTGGTGACATCATCCGCAACCCCCGGAAATGCGTTGCCGGCTAAACGTGGACAATTGCCCTCCCAATCCGACAATCAATTGCTGAATCTGCTGGATACCTTGCCCGATCTTGGTGTCCACGTTGGCAGTGAATCTGGTAAGCCGGTGTATTCAGTTTTAGTTGAAGTGGATGAAACCCTCGGTCACTATGCGGACTGGCTCGGGATCAAGGGATCCTCGCAATTGAGGAAATTAAACAGGCTGAAATCCAGTTCAAACCTGAGACTTGGTCAACGAATAAGATTCCCCGATATTACCTCAGCTACGGTGACTCGATTTGAACAAATGCGGGTTGATTATCATCAGGTGCTGAGTGAGAGCCTGAAAGAAAATTACCAGTTGGTGGGCGTTGAAACCTATACCGTAAAAAATGGTGATTCTCTGTGGCAAATGTCCCGTAACCTCGGATTTCCCCTTTGGCTGTTGTATCGGTTGAATCCGGAGCTGCGCCTGCGCGGACTCACCCCGGGCAATTCCATCAATCTGCCCCGGTTAAAAGCAATTTAGTTATCCGCTGATTCAGGATTCTATGGGCAGCGAAAAATCGTCGGCTCACTCAGACCATGAACCGGGATAGCCCCGAATTTTCCGAAAACCCAGAGAACGCAGCATCATGAAACTATGAGAGGAGCGTTGATGGGTTTGGCATCAGTTACAATTCAGCTTGTTGCAGGTAAAAACAAATCCTATTATATCCTTTGAATAGCAATTCCTCGAGTATTCTTGCCTGCTTCCCGCTGGATAAATGGCAGTACGCGCAAAACAAACCTGAAATATCAGGCGCCATCAGGTGTTTGCCAGAGGATTTTCAGGTAACTGAGGTGCTTGGATTTTCTCCTTGCGGGGACGGGTCGCATTTGTGGGCTAAGATTACGAAAAATGGGCTAAATACACAGGAAGTGGTGCGTTTACTGGCGACGAGATGTACTGTTCGACCAGGCGAAGTGGGGTATAGTGGACTTAAAGACCGGCATGGTATTACCTGCCAATGGTTCAGCGTTCCGGCCGGGAAAGATCCGGAACGACAATCCGGAGCAATTTCAAAATTGTGTGCGGAACACCAACAGTTGTCGGTTAGTCAAATAGTGGCAAATACCGGTAAACTGAAGAGAGGCGTTCATCGGGCCAATGAATTTAAGATTGTGGTTCGAAATCTGGATGGAAACCATGATCTGCTTGATCAAATGTTGGCAGTAACCGGGCACGAAGGCGTGCCAAACTATTTTGGCCCCCAACGCTTCGGCCGTAACAATAAAAATGTGCTCACAGCGATTCGCCTTTTTACGGATGTCGGCAAAAAACTGGACCGTAATGCCCGTGGGTTGGCGCTGTCCTCAGCCCGGTCCTGGATATTCAATCAGGTATTGTCACAAAGAATCCTCAACAATAACTGGAACAGTGCCCTGATAGGGGATGCCCTGCAACTGGATGGCAGTAATGCCTATTTTATCCACGACGGTTCTGATGATTCCATTATTGATAGAATAGGGCGCCATGATTTGCATCCTACGGGGCCACTATGGGGGGCTGGTGAATTGGCGACCCGGGAGGGAGTGGCTGATTTTGAAAGCAGTATCGTTGACGATATATCGATACTCCCCCGGGGGCTGGAATCTGCAGGGCTCAAACAGCAGCGGCGTGCGTTACGAGTCGTTCCCGGTGAATTGACCTGGAGTTTTCCTGAACGTAGTGTATTGAAAATAAGTTTCTCCTTACCCAGTGGCAGTTACGCAACGGCGGTATTGCGGCAACTGGTAGAAGTGGGCCATTAAGTTAAAGTAATCATTAATGTTTATTGAAAAGTTGACTAACGCCTGGCGGGAAAAAGAATCTCTCGTCTGCGCCGGGCTCGACCCCGATCTTGACAAATTACCTGCATCGTTGAATGGAAAGGATCGATTGTTCCAGTTCAATCGGGAAATAATTGATGCAACTGCTCCCTGGGTTTGCGCCTTTAAACCCCAGATCGCTTACTATGCTGCGGTAGCAGCGGAAGACCAGTTGACGAAAACCATCGACTATATTCGGCTTAATTATCCGGCTACGCTGATTATTCTTGACGCAAAGCGGGGCGATATAGGCACTACCGCGAAGATGTATGCGCGAGAAGTTTTTGATCGTTATCAGGCAGATGCGGTGACGGTAAACCCTTATATGGGTGGTGATACACTACAGCCATTTCTGGATTACGCAGACCGTGGTGTGATCGTATTGTGTCGTACTTCCAATGCGGGTAGTGGAGACATTCAGCAACTGGCGGTACCTGGTGGCAGCGTAGCCAGCCAGGTGGCGAAACTCGCTGTCAATCACTGGAATAAACTCAATAATGTCGGACTTGTGGTGGGCGCGACCTTTCCCGAAGAGATTGCATCGGTGAGAAAACTGGTAGGGACGATGCCGCTATTGGTGCCGGGTGTCGGCGCACAGGGTGGAGATCTCGAAAAAGTATTGTCGGCTGGCCTTGATCAACACGGTCATGGATTGATTATTAATGCTTCTCGCTCCATAATTTATGCAAGTTCGGGCGTTGAATTTACCCGCGCTGCCGCTGATGCGGCGCAAAGCTTGTGCCAGCAAATCAATGATCTGA
>CAYOGN010000207.1:0-3751 GCA_964403545.1 uncultured Gammaproteobacteria bacterium | reverse complement strand
GTATGGGCGTGATCCTTTACTCCGGCATTTACTTTGCCACGGATCTCCTGAATGAAAAATATGGCAAACGGGATGCAAATCTAGCCGTACAACTCGGTTTTCTAGCGAGCATTGTCATCGTCGTGATGATTTCAATCAGCTTGTTGTTTTTACCTTCGACGGACCCGGAAACACGGCAATTTTCGCAGGATGTTCACCAGGCTTTCGCCACATTATTTAACTTTACTCCGCGCTTCGTTTTTGGCTCTCTGCTTGCTTACTATATTAGCCAGTCATTCGATGTCTGGATGTTCCAGTACATTCGAGAAAAAACTGGAGGGCGGCATCTCTGGATACGAAATAATGTCTCCACCATGTGCTCCCAGGCAATTGATACTTTTGTTTACTCCCTTGTGGTTTGGTGGGGGATCGTGGAGCTGCCCACGGCAATTATGCTGGGGCTTACCAAGTATCTGCTCAAAGTCATCATAGCTGCCATCGATACCCCGTTTATCTACCTCGGCAGATCGTGGAAGGTTCCGTTTGAAGAACCACAATCACGAGTGAGCAACTAACCCGTTCTTGTTGCGAATCAATGTGATTTGGCAGGATCTAATCCGTTCGATACCAACGATTTTTATACAGCAGACCAGGTATCAACGCCAAAGCCAACGCATCCCTGGAACGCCGCTCGTCGAGTCCGGTCGGGATTAATTTCTTGTTCCGAAATACAAATTGTAAAGCCTCCGTCTCTGGCCTGTGGATCACCACCTGATCACCGAGCATGTAGGCATGATTGTTAGCAAATTGCATCAATGCCCTTCCCGGATAGTCCGACGATCTTAAAAATATATCCTGGCCAATGTAAGGCGCTTTCCCCTTTATGCCTAACAATGTATATAGAGTGGGCATCAGATCAATTTGGCTGGTCACCTTGTCATAGATCTTCGGCTCAATCCCTGCGCCAAGGATAAGCCCGGGAATATGGTAGCTGCTAACAGGTACGAGGGACGAACCACGTGGTCTTTCATCATGATCCGCCACGATCAAAAATACGGTGTCATCCCAATAACTGGATTTTTTCGCCTTGTCGATGAAGTATCCAACTGCATAGTCCGCATACTTAACGGCGTTGTGTTTGGTGTTTTTTTCTTCATCGTACAGTTCAATTCTGCCGTCAGGGAATTCAAATGGACTATGGAATGAAGAAGAGAAAATCAGCGCAAAGAAGGGTTCTGATTCGGCTTCAAAAATCCCATGAGCCTTATCAAACGTGTCCTCATCGGAGACGCCCCAGGAACCCTTGAATTTCCATTCTGAGTAATCCTTTTCATCAATTCCAACATCAAACCCATTATTGAGAAGAAACCCTTTCATATTATCGAAATGGCTTTCTCCTCCATAGATGAAATAGTTGCGATAACCATTTTCTTTCATCGTCCGGGCCATGGTGTAAAAATCCTGTTGTGCCAAACCCAGCTTGAGGACGCTACGTGAGGCTGAAGGCGGAAATCCAGTCACCACTGCTTCGATACCCCTGGCGGAGCGGATGCCTGAGGCATAAAGTTGGGTAAACCAGAGTCCCTCTTCGGCTAACTGATCAATGGCCGGTGACAGGGGCAACCCACCTAGTTTTCCAATAAAGCGGGCACCCATACTTTCTTCCAGAAGAATGACCAGGTTTTTTCTTGGCTTTCCTGTATCGCTGCCAAAACTGTGCAATGTCGGCAGCGCAGGATTAATGAATCTTCGTTCATCAACCAGGGAAATCCGCTTCACCCGCTGGATAACTTCCGAGTCGGCCATCGCCGGATACAATTTCGAAGGATCACCCTCATTCTTCAACCCGTAGAGCGCATAGAGCACAGTGTAGGTGCTGCTAAGTCCCAGTTCATTCAGCAGCTGATCATTAGAGAATGCAACGCTGCTCGCATTTATCGGTCGATGCCCCACTGTAGATCTTGCCCCCAGTGCCAGAAGTGCCAGCAGTAACGGTAGTACTATCAATTGCCGCGGGTATGAGAAAGATATCTGAAACGCCTGCAAGCGTCGTACCCCGATGTAGGAAAACACCGCGGTAAGCGCAGTAGCAATAGACACAAAAATCGACTGAATGACAAAACCTCCGAGTAGTAACAAGCCAACTTCCCTGGGGTGAATCAGGTATTCAAAGAAAATGCGTCCGGGTCGGGTATCAAAAAACGCGATATAGGTGGGAGTTGTTAATTCCATGAGCACAATCAAGGTCGCCCATATGCAAAGGAATACTCTAATAAAAAGCTGATAGTATTTTGAGCCCGTGACTAATGTAGGCAGAAGCAAAGTAATCAAAACAGGCACAACTGTCACCATGCAGAGTAGTACCGTATCCATCCGAATACCAACCAGCAACACATGGACCAGGGTATGTAAATCGACTACGCGATCCCAGTTAAACAGAGCAAGGGCCAGGCGAGATAATAAAAGAAAAAGTATCGAGGAAAAGAAAAACACTGCCATAGGCAGAAGTGGACCTAACCTCCTGATAATTTGCATAAAATAGTTCCTACCCTGTTGTGGATATAGATTGAATTGTTAATCAATATTGATCAATCGGCCAAAGTTGTTGTTTCAGAGAACGTGATAGAGCGAGCCGTGCATGCAGGTCAGGATCTTTGGACGAGCATCGCAGGTTCACGAAAGTGAAATTGAAATTAGTGGGCACACAGAATTCTAACCATCAATGCCAGAAAAGCAACAGACTCAAGCCACCAGTGCTCACTGCTTGTAGACCTGCGATGGACTGGACAGTAGATTGAGATCGACGGTAGGATCGTCATCAAACAACAGGAAATCTGCCGAATACCCCGTCCGGATCTGCCCCGTCACCTCTCCCAGGCCGATAGCCAGTGCACAATCGCTGGAGGCAGCGCGCAGTGCCTGGAGAGGGCTGAGCCCTGCGAAATGCGCAAAAACAGGTATTGCCAGGGGCAGATGATGATGTCTGACATTTGGTATACCAGCGTCTGTTGACGCGATTAACCCAACACCACCCTGCTTCATTTTCGTATAGTTCTCCTGGATCATATCTTCGAAGTTTTTATTGCCGATAAATCGTTTCCATCCTGAATTAATCGTGGGAGATACCCAGGCTCCCTGCTCGGATATCAGATTCACCACTTCTGGGTCGAAGGCCTTTCCCCAGCCCTCCTCTCCCACCCAGGAACAATGTTCAATTGTCGTTACACCGGCGACAGCGGCATTGCGAATTCCTGTCGTGCCATGGCAATGGGCCGCCACGTGAAAACCATACTCCGTTGCCTTTTTCACGATGCTAGTCAGGACATCACTATCGAATTGTGCATCGATGGGCCGGCTGCCTTTGGTAATGTTGCCACCGGTTGCCATCACTTTGATGAGATCAACCTGGTGTTCGACCTGCCGTTGTAACACTTCAATCGCTTCACGTTCATTTTGCGCCTCTCCTCCCCAGAAATGACAATGGCCATTAACTGAAGTAATCGGCTGGCCCGAGCAAACCAATCGAGGTCCAGCCAATTCGCCCCTGTTAATCCGATCCCTGATTTCAAGTTCGAGCCACTGCCCACCACCCAGGTCGCGGGCACTGGTAATGCCTGCCTCAAGCATCATCCGTGCTCGTTCTGACATGTTTTCTAGTAAAACTTCCCTTCCGGGTTTTTCCTGCTGCATCGGGTCCTTTTGATCAGGATCGAGGCAGAGGTGAATGTGTGCATCAATTAATCCAGGAATGAGTGTCAACCCGCCCATATCC
>CAYOGN010000206.1:0-8234 GCA_964403545.1 uncultured Gammaproteobacteria bacterium | reverse complement strand
TCGGCAATCTGGATGCGATGGTTTCCCACGTAATCCTTTCGGCTGGCGGCCATATTGAAAACCTGGCCATCTATTCACTACTGAAACGTCGTTGCAAATTCATTATCGCCATCGATGGCGAGGCCGACCCGGAGATGGGCTTTCAGGGCCTGGTGACATTAATGCGATTTGCTCGGATCGATATGGGTATTTCCATCGACATCAATCTTGACGATATTCGTATAAATGAGCAGGGGTACAGTAAAAAGCGCTGGTCTCTGGGCAAAATTCAATATGGAGACAATGAAACAGGCCACCTGCTGTACATCAAACTGTCCGTAGATGGCAGCGAGCCAGAGTATGTCCGCTCATACCGCTCAAAGCACAAGTCTTATCCGCACGAGTCCACCGCCAATCAGTTTTTTACGGAAGCACAATTCGAAGCCTACCGAGCGCTTGGAGAAGACATTTGTGAGGACATGATGAAAGATATAGGGGGAGTTGAGGCGTTGACGCAGATGGTGAGAGGCACGAACGATACCAAGATAAACATAACTGATGAATTCAATGAATTTCCAGACAAACATTCCGGTCAAAAGGATAAAAACAGTTTTTCGTGAACGACTATGAGTTGTATTCACCATCGAGCATGGTCGGCGGGTCCATCTTCAGGCGGCCGACCATTTCTCGCCAGGCGGGCAAGTACGTCCTTTCCCGGCGTCAGAATTTCGCCACCGGCGGCCATTACATCGAGCTGAACCTTGCACGCATTTTCCAGGGTATATAGCAGGTAAAATGCTTCCGCCACCGTTCTGCCAGCAGACATTAACCCATGGTTATGCATGACCATCAACCACTTATCAGCCAGATCCTGTCGCACCTGCCACTCACTGTCAGAAATGGTCGTCGGGTCAGATTCAGTATTCGCAAGAGCCATGATAATCTTCCCAATTAAAATAAAGTATAAATAAACGGCGCCACCGCAGAGCCCTGAGCAAACACCAGCAAAGCGCCCAATAACAGCAGCACCACAATAATCGGTGCCAGCCAGAACTTCTTGCGCTCACGCATAAAGCCAAACAGATCTCTAAAAAATTCAATCATCAGTAGGGTTTTTTCATATCTTCAGGATTCAGGGGATCGGATATTTTCCGATAGGATTGTAATCCTTTATCGAGTCTTAACCCAAGGATATCACTACCTTTTATTCTCAAGATCAGTGCAGTGGGAATTACTGTAAACAGGAATACAGCGCCAAGAATAATACGACTCATGATCATATTCATGATGACGCCAAATCGCATCCATAGATTGTAAAATCCGGACAAACGGTCAGGAATGACCAGGCTTAGCAAGACAAATATGGCCGTTACTACCCATGGCCACCAGATCAGGGTATGGGTAAAAATCAACGGCACCAATACCCCAAAAATAGTTGCGATGATTGCACCAAACATCAGGCCAAATTTTCTTAACCCAGCCCTGTCCATTGGGGGAATATCGGTTCCGAGGAATGTATTGGAATCAGAACTCATCGACACTTGCTATCAGACCACTTAACGGCTTTGTTAATCAAGGGAAAACTCTTCCTTCCATGCGTCATGACTATCCCAATGAGGTTGCTCCGTTTTACACAAAATTGTATTTTCGATTACCAGGTAATCCATCTCGGTTCGCATAAAGCAACGATAAGCATCTTCCGGGGTACATACAATAGGTTCGCCTCGGACATTAAAAGATGTGTTGACCAGAACCGGACAATTCGTTCTATCGTAAAATGCTGTCAGTAGCTGATGAAATTTCGGGTTAGTCTCTTTGTGCACCGTCTGAATACGCGCTGAATAATCGACATGGGTGACTGCCGGATACTGTGATCGCGGAACTTTCAGTTTCTCGATACCAAATAGAGATTGTTCGGATTCTGTCATCGGAATTTTTAATGTGTCTTTAACTTCTGCAACCAGCATCATATAAGGACTGTCACCATCAAGGTCAAATACTTCTGCCGATCTTTCAGCCAACACAGAGGGCGCAAAAGGCCTGAAAGATTCCCGATACTTGATCTTCAGATTCATCACAGATTGCATGGTCTGGTTTCGAGGGTCACCCAGGATTGATCTGCCTCCCAGTGCTCTTGGGCCAAATTCCATTCTGCCCTGGAACCATCCGACCACCTTTCCCTGATCCAGTTGAGCTGCGAGTTCGAAACAAAGGGATTTGTCATCGAGTTCCTTATAATTTGCACCCAGTTTATCCAGCGACTGATGTATTGTTTGTTTTTTGAAGGCCGGACCAAGATAACTGCCCTTCATGGAGTCCCTGCCATTGACGGATCGCGGTTGATCCTGATATTGAAACCAGGCGGCTAACGCTGCACCAATGGCACCACCGGCGTCACCAGATGCTGGTTGAATCCAGATATTGTCAAACGGCCCCTCTCGCAACAATCGCCCGTTGGAAACACAGTTCAGGGCCACACCACCCGCCAGGCAGAGATTTCGGGATCCGGTTTCATCGCAAATCGTGTTTGCTAATTTTAATACAATATCCTCTGTAACTATTTGAATTGAAGCCGCAATATCCATTTCCATTTGTGTTATTTCTGCTTCTGGATTCCTTGGAGGACGACCAAATAATTCAGAGAATCGGCGATTGGTCATTTTGAGGCCAGTGGCATAATCAAAGTACTTCATGGCCAAACGGAATGTTCCATCCGGTTTTACGTCAATCAGTTTATCAAGGATCAGATCCACATATTCAGCCTTGCCATAGGGCGCCAGGCCCATTAGTTTATATTCCCCGGAATTCACCTTGAACCCTGTGAAATAGGTAAATGCAGAATAAAGTAACCCCAACGAATGTGGAAAGTTTATTTCCCACAATGGGGTCAATTTATTTTTATCTCCAAGCCATACTGTAGTAGTAGCCCACTCACCTACCCCGTCCATACATAGTACAGCGGCCTGCTCAAAGGAACTCGGGAAAAATGCTGATGCTGCGTGAGACTGATGATGCTGTGAGAACAGCAATTCAGGCAACTGGCCTTTTGCAATCCCACCGAGATTTTGCAACTCTTTTTTCAGCAACGATTTCAGATACAGCTTTTCCTTGAGCCAGACAGGCATCGCCGCGAGGAATGAACTAAATCCCCTTGGTGCACAGGATACGTAAGTTTCCAGCAAGCGCTCAAATTTGAGCAACGGCTTATCATAAAATACCACCTGATCAACTTCTGCCAAACCAATATCTGCCTGTTCAAGACAATAGCGTATAGACTCAGCAGGAAAACCGGGGTCGTGCTTTTTCCGACTAAAACGCTCTTCCTGGGCTGCCCCTGAGATATCGCCGTCGATAATTAACGCCGCGGCGCTATCATGATAGTACGCAGAAATCCCCAGGATGTTCATTGGTTTTCTGCGCCAATTACATCGGTAATATATTCAGCAACCAGATCGTAACCCTGTCGATTCAAATGACAGCAATCGTCGACATAAAGGATGTCCGGGTTATCGGAAAATATTTGGGTCAGGTCATAATATTGTACGTCTTGCTGTAACAGGTTTTTCCCCTCATTAATCAGGAACCGGTACCCATCCATTGCCGGTACGCGATATTGATGCAAAACTTGCAAGGCAATTTTCTTCTCTTCATCGCCCATCGGTTTTGAGCCTTTAACATATTGATTGGGTTGTAGAAAATGATAATATCGTATTCCACTGGCCCGAGATATTTTAGCCATTTGGTGAGAACTCCGAGCCCAGATTTGCGCTAAATCAAGATAGACCCGATTGCGATCCGACACTGAATAATACGGTCCATAAGCGGCAAAGCTGGTTCGATATTTTCCTTCAGTATGATATGCCGCAAGTTTTAGCTGATTTTCACTAACTTTCCCTGCTCTATAATCATCTGTCAGCTTCCATGCCAGGTTTGCAAAAGGGCTCCATCGCCACAGACTCTGATTAAATTTTGTGGCAAGTCTGAATCTCTTTTTCCGGTAGTACGCCGCCGTACCCGCCATCACCAGCATCTCTGTATCCAGAGAACCCTGCAACAGCACCGCCCACCCTCTTGGATAAACCGGATGAGTGCCAAATGGAAGCCCGTCGACGATGGGTAAAACGATTTCATTAAAACCATCAATATTGATAATGTAATCAAATTCCATCCCCAGAGTCAGGAAATAGTTGAGCGCCATTAATTGCTGGGGTTGCTTATAACCCCCTACGGCGAAGGTATAAATGACAATTTCCTTGCCGGCAAACTTAGGCAAATCACCCAACAACTGCTCCCAGTAACCCGGGGAGGAGGAATTAGAAACGCCTTCGGCAAACGATCCACCGAAAATCCCGATAATTACCTTCTGATCTGATTTTTGACTCAGCGATCTGCCAGACTCTATGGATCTGTAATCACAAAATCCGTAGTCAGGGCAACGGATATCATCATATTCATTGACAAATCCAAGATAGGGGTGAAGTACAATTCTGCGATGCGTTTGGCGATTAGTCTCCGGCCGTTGCAGACTATTTTCCTGATTCGTCCGCTCCTGACTAACATCCAGCGCATAGTCATCGACAATAGCCTGCCTCAGGCCCTGGTATTCTGCCTGTTTAAATCTTTCACCATTGACGATACCGAGATAAACATAACTGATGAATTCAATGAATATCCAGACAAACAATCCAGTCAGAAGGATAAAAACTGTTTTTCGTGAACCACTGTGAGTTGTATTCGACATCGAGTATGGTCAGGCAGTTCCAGTACGTCCCCAAAACAGATTGCGGACCGATTCACTATTCATCATACCCGGCTGTTCACTGTAACAAAGAACTGGTACCAACCTGGGCTGCCCACCATGTACCCGGGTGACACGGTGAAGTGTTTGACTGCCACCAAATATTAGCAGCGTCCCCGGGGTAAAGGGCAAACCCACAACTTCATCACGAGAGCCCTTGAGCACTCTGGCAACAATTTCCTTTTCATTTTCAAGCCCGCGTATTTGCGGTACATATTCAAAGGAACCGCCTGCGTCAGGGGGCTGCAGCATCAGGGTAACAGTAAACTCGGATTCATCAAAATGCCATCCATGCTCACCGCCATCTACAAATACGTTGATGGAAAGCGCACCCAGGGGATCAGCAAACCGGTAAAATTTATTTTTTCCGAGAACAAATCCAATAAAGTCTTTTAGCGGATCCCACTGGTACAGTTGACGTAACCGGGAATGTTTATTGATGTAATCGTAGGCAACAGAACCGACGAAGGTTTGTTCCCGGGTATTGGTAACATCTTCCGGCGCCAGATCGGGATCATTTTCAGTGAGATAGGCATTGTGGGTATTGCGGCAAAAAAATGCTTCGCTACTGAACCTGTTGGCTTCTGCAGCCAGGGATTTCAGCGCTTTCGGGTAAATAAATTCTGGCAGGATACATAACCCGGTTTCCAGATATTCCTGACGACATCGACAGGCGAATGTTCTCCCTTTACCGGATTCAAGATCGATGATGGGATAGCGTTCCAAATTTACAGTTTTTTCGGCTTCGAAATCAACACCTGCGGGGTTACTCATTTGCATTACTCCGGAGCATTTACAACAGAATTTTTAACCAGGTGACTGTCGGATCTGGATAGACTCTGCCGCAACGTCAAATTGCCCTGATTACCATTCAGATGAAAACAGAGTGCGAGCAGACAGGTCGCACCCGAGAGCTCCTAAAATATACTAAATAATTTACCGCGTCCAGCACTCTTACAAATCCTGGATTTGTGATTTTCATAGGGTAAATAATGCTCCGGGATGCTGCTGAAGCTCGTTAGCAGAGAATTTTTGCCCGCTTTGGATCGTAGATCGCTCCTTTCACGATGGATGCAGGGCTCCGTTCACCAAATGCCTCTACCAACAAATCACTACTATCCAGTACATCCACTGGCAGATATCCAAGGACCAGGCTGTTGCCAATAGAGTATCCGAAATTTCCGCTGGTCGTTTGCGCAACTACCTTGCCGCCAGCAAAAACGGCCTCGCCGCCAAATACCGGCAAGGGGTCGCTCAATACAAGGCACACGAGTTTCCTCCGGACACCTTCCTGCCTGATTTTGGTGAGCGCCCGGGCGCCAACAAATTGTCCCTTGTTCCAGTCAATGAGAAACTGTAATCCAGCCTCAAATGGATTGTGGTCAGGCGTGATATCAACGCCCCAGGCGAGGTATCGTTTTTCCAGTCGCAGACTGTCTATGGCGCGATAACCAATATTGGTAATGACAAATTCTTCCCCTGCTTGCTGTAACTCTCCGTAGACATACTGCAGATATTCAGAGGGGATGTAGAGTTCCCATCCCAGCTCGCCGATATAGGTTACCCGATAGGCAAGGGCTGGTGCATATCCGATCCTGATCTCTCTCGCAGCCATAAAAGGAAATGCTTCATGACTCACATCTTCGTCACAGACTTTCTGCAAAACTTTACGCGCCAACGGCCCCGCGAGATTGATCACACCATATGCTGAGGTGATATCACGAATAACCACTTCGTTTGATGTTGTTCCATTGGTTCGAACCCATTGTTCACCCTGACTACGCCAGCAATCACCTCGGTGAGTCAGGTATATTTTCAGATTGCTTTCGATCCAGTGCCGGTCACGAACGCCGAAGCCGGAGCCGGTGATCAGCCAAAAACAATTTTCTGAACGCCGAATGATCGTGACATCAGCTTCGATCCCGCCTCGTTCATTGCACAGTTGAGTATAGGTTGCGCCGCCGGGTTCCTTGTCTACATTGGCCACCGCCAGGTATTGGAGAAATCCACAGGCCTGAGGACCGCTGATTTCAAATTTGGTAAACGAAGACATGTCGACCAGGACAACTGCCTCTCTCGCCGCCCGATGCTCGCGCCCAACGGTAATATCCTGTTGCTGGCGGTCGAATCCGGGCTTGTCCTGCTGTGGAAGTTCACCATAGGCAAACCAGTTGGCCCGTTCCCAACCAAACTTCGAACCAAACACGGCACCTTGTTGTTTCAAGGTTTGATAAAGTGGGCTGCGGCGCACTCCCCGAGCCGATTCGAGTTCCTCCCCCGGCCAATGGATTGCATAATATTTGCGATAACTTTCAACCGCCCGGTCGTGGAGGAAGCGGTGACCTGCATGCAGTGAGCCAAAACGACGAATGTCAAACGACCAAAGATCAAGCCCCGGATCGTCTTCGAGTATCCAGTTCGCCATCGCCTTGCCAGCCCCTCCTGATGCGGCTATTCCGGAGGTAAATGCGCAAGCTGCAAAGAAATTGCTCAGCCCCGGGACAGGCCCCATTATGGGCTCACCATCTGGTGATATGGGTATCGGCCCATTGACGATCGTACGCATGCCAAGTTCACCAAGCAAAGGAATACGCTGCATCGCCGGTCCGAAGAACTCTTCCAGTCGATCCAGCTCCCCATCAAACAGATGCCGTTCATTTTGCCATGGAAAACCTTCTCTGGGATTAACTTTACGCGTCTCCTTCTCCCAACCTCCAATGGCCAATGCGCCTGGCTCCGGCTTGGCATAGAACCCCCCATCCGGATCACGCAGTGCTGGCAGACCAGCGGGTATTTGATCGGATTTTTCGGTCACCAGGTATTGATGTTCAACGATACCAGCGGGGATTTCAACTCCCGCCATCCAGCCCACCTGACGCGCCCAGAGTCCGGCGGCATTGACCACAGTTTCAACCGCAATGGTGCCCTGTCCGGTAACTACGTGGGTAATACGATCACCGTCACGTAGCAGTTCCCTGACCATCACATCTTCAATGATCCGGCCCCCATTGGCACGAATCCCCCTGGCATAGGCTTGGGTCAGACTGTTCGGATCTATGTATCCGTCTGCCGGAATAAAGGCTGCACCCACCAAATCACCGACCTCGATCAGCGGATAAATATCACGAGCCTCATTGGGTGTTAACAGGTTCATCTCAAATCCTGCTGCCTGGGCAGCGGTATATGATTTAAGCAATTCCTTCCAGCGATCACCGGATTGGGCAAGCCTGAGGCTGCCAAATTTTTGCCATCCTGGGTCTTGTCCGGTTTCCTCAAAGAGGCGGTCGAAAAGTTGCACGCTGTGATTCATCAGACTCATCAGATTTTGCCGGGAACGAAACTGGCCCACCAGTCCCGCCGCGTGCCAGGTTGCGCCTTCAGTCAGTTTCGATTTTTCAAGCAACAACACATCTTTTTCACCGGATCGTGTCAGGTGATAGGCAATGCTGGTACCGAT
>CAYOGN010000205.1:0-7886 GCA_964403545.1 uncultured Gammaproteobacteria bacterium | reverse complement strand
CGGGAACTGATTGTCAACAGGAGGAGAACGGCAATTACTGAGGATGCCAGGTTAAAAGGCTTCATTTTCAGGATTTTGTTATAGCCACAATCAGGTGGTTGTACAGGCTTTGTTGAACGATATAAGATGTATGCGTGGTACCGAGGGTCGGACTCGAACCGACACTGAGTTTCCCCAATCAGATTTTGAATCTGACGCGTCTACCAATTTCGCCACCCCGGCACGCGCGGCAATGATAAACAGTTTTGGCTCTGGTTTCTACAGGTTATTGGATAACAAATTCCTGCAATGCATAATTTACCTCTGATCCTCTAAACAATAGAATCGCGTCTTCACTAATATACAGTTAAATAATGAACCTGGATCAGTTCGATTACAATTTACCATCGGCACTTGTGGCTCAGTTTCCCCTGCAGCACCGGACGGATAGCAGGTTGCTTGGGTTCGACCGTAATTTGAATCAATGTCGAGAGAGTCCATTTTCTCAAATCAGTTCGTTTCTGCAACCTGGCGACCTGGTGGTAGTGAACGATTCCCGGGTTTTGCCAGCACGGGTCCACGCCCGCAAACCCAGCGGAGGCAAGGTGGAAGTATTGTTGGAACGTTTGCTGGGCAGCGATACTGCACTGGTCCAATTGCGGGCAAATAAATCTGTCAAATCCGGCCAGGTGCTGTGTCTCGGAAACTACAGAACCACAGTAATAGAGCGCAGAGGGCGGTTTTTTATGATCCGGTTTGCAGATCATATCGATGCTGAGCGAGTATTCAGGGAATGTGGCAGTATTCCGTTGCCGCCCTATATACAGCGTGAGCCACTGGCTGAAGATGATGAACGCTATCAGACGGTCTATTCGCAGGTTCCGGGGGCGGTTGCCGCGCCGACCGCCGGATTGCACTTTGATCGTCAGCTAATTCGCCAACTGAACGCATCCGGTATTTTATGGCAGACCGTTACCCTGCACGTCGGCGCTGGTACTTTCCTGCCGATGCAAAGTGAGAATATTGCGGATCACGTCATGTATCAGGAACGCATCGTTGTCAGCAAGGAAACCTGTGTCCAGATTAACCAGGTAAAAGCGGCGGGCGGCCGCGTAATTGCAATAGGAACCACTGTGGTCAGGGCGCTCGAAACTGCTGCATTATCCGGCAGCATCACACCCTGCGACGGAGAAAGCGATTTGTTTATCACCCCGGGATTCAAATTTAAAATAGTAGACGTCCTGGTGACTAATTTTCATTTGCCGAAGTCAACGTTACTGGTACTGGTTTCGGCATTCGCAGGTTACCATCGGGTCATGAAGATGTATCAATACGCCATTGAAAACCGCTTTCGGTTTTTCAGTTATGGCGACGCTATGTTGCTGGAGAAAAATGATGAAGTTTGATTTGCTACACACTCAGGGCAAGGCGCGGCGGGGGCGAATCACCTTAGCCAGGGGGGTCGTAGACACGCCGGCATTTATGCCCGTCGGCACCAGTGCGACCGTAAAGGCGATGTCTCCTGAAGAAGTGTCTGCCACCGGTGCCCAGATCATTCTTGGTAATACGTTCCACTTGATGCTGCGTCCCGGAACTGAGGTCATAGCAGCCCATGGAACCCTGCATGATTTTATGCATTGGCAAGGGCCCATCCTTACCGATTCCGGTGGCTTCCAGGTGTGGAGTCTGGCGGAACTTCGCACGCTGGAGGAGAAAGGGGTAACGTTCAGATCACCACTGGATGGAAGTACCGTATTTCTCGGTCCGGAAGAGTCTATGGACATTCAAACCATACTTGGATCCGATATCGTGATGGTTTTTGACGAGTGTACAAATTACCCGTCTACCATTGTGGAAGCACGTGCCTCCATGGAGTTGTCGGCGCGTTGGGCCAGGCGTTGTCATCAACACTATTCGGGTCCAGGTGTCTTGTTTGGTATTGTTCAGGGGGGTATGTATCCGGATTTGCGTCTCGAATCACTCCAGCATTTGACCGAGATCGGGTTCGATGGCTACGCCATAGGCGGTCTTTCGGTTGGAGAGCCCAGGGAGCAGATGACTGAAGTATTGGCGTCGGTCGCATTTCAGCTTCCAACGGACCGGCCGCGTTATCTCATGGGGGTAGGTACGCCCAGGGATCTGGTCCAAAGCGTTGCTTCAGGCATCGACATGTTCGATTGTGTGCTACCGACACGCAATGCACGTAACGGCTGGTTATACACGAGCAATGGAATCGTTAAAATTCGTAATGCCAGCTATCGTATGGATACCGGTCCACTGGATCCGAATTGCAATTGTTATACCTGCCAGCATTATTCCAGATCCTATCTGCGTCATCTTTATCGGAATAATGAAATCCTTGGTGCAAGACTGTGCACTCTGCATAATCTTTATTATTATCAGCAGCTTATGAAAAGTATCAGAAGCGCTCTTGAAGCCGGCAGATTTGACGAGTTCGTGCGCGATTTTGCCCTGTAATTGCTACAATCAGGATGCCGGAAATTGCGTTTCAGCCGAGCCAGGGCGTAGCGCTACGGAGCCTGAAAATTTTTTTAGTGGTTGCCTGTGAATCAACAGTTGGTTTTTGTCCAAAAGATATTGCGGTGAAGAAATTTACCGCGATCTGGATATTATTGCTCACTTTCCCGGGGATTTCCTGTGTCCTGTCTCAGGAAACAGAGGGGTTGCCAAAAATATCGGAATATGAAAAAGGTACAAAGGCCTTCGCCGAAGGGGATTTCAAGGCTGCAGCAAATTATTGGCTTGCAGATGCCTATCTCGGCTCACCGGAGGCTCAGTTTAATATCGGTGTGTTGTATATAGAAGGTAAGGGAGTACGCGAAAATCGTGGTGAGGCGATCTTCTGGTTCAGGAAGGCAGCAAAACAGGGGCATCAGGAGGCGCAATACAATCTTGGCCACTTACTGTTGGAGCAACACGATAATATGGAGAATATAACTGAAGGCATCGAGTGGTGGAGGAAATCTGCACAAGGCGGATTTGCCATCGCACAATACAACTATGGGCGCGCACTCTATTCCGGTATTGGTACGGGCATGGATCGCGCGGGCTCCAGGCAATGGTTTGAGCGGGCTGCAAAAGGGGGCATTGCCCGTGCTGCCAGTTTTCTGGAGGAAAATGCAGATAGTTTCATCGACCAGCCGGTAAATGCTGCCAGTACTAACGCTGCCATAGATAGCGAACAAAAGGGTGAGGTCAATGAAGATGAATTGCCGGGTCAGCAAAAGATTGATAGATCTGAATATGCTCTGGTAAAAGATAATCCGGTATTGATGTATGCCAGATTTAATACCCGTTCACCTGTCATCACTCAAATCGAAAAAAAAATATTGCTGCGAATTGTGCGTCAGGATCGCGGCTGGATACTGGTAGAGGCGCCGGGAGGCATTCCAGGCTGGGTACGAAATAAAGTAATTGTGATCGATAAGGATGTTGTTGAAATCATTGCCGACTCTGCACAGGTGTTTGCTGACTCGACGGAGCAATCTGATGGCAATGAAATCGGCACATTGCCCAACGGAACCAGGGTGTTACTTCTGGAACGGCAGGGTAGTTGGACCCGGATCTTGCTACCAGAAAGGATTCCCGGCTGGATTCAACAGGGCGCGGTAGATATGGTAGTCGCTAACGCCAATGAAATATCAAAAGTATGGCAGGCGCAGCGAATAAAATTGAAACTTGCCTCTCTTGCCGAGCGGAAAGTTACCGATTCAGGCTTGTCCTCCAATGTTGTGAACGCGGATTCGGGAGAAATCAGTGATACGTTAGTGGACACCGGAGCGGGCTTTGTACCTCAACCCAGAAATGTAGCGATACCAGGAGTCTCGGTGGAGGACGGAGAGATCCTGGAATCAGGTTTGACTGCCACCGGCTCTGTTGCCGATTCGATTCCCAGGCGTACTCTCAAACCCCCTCCAGACCAGTAAAATTTATGAAAAACCAGAGCGCAGGATAATCTGGATTCGAATCGGTCAGAAAAGGAGGGAAGAGGCAATTGCCAGGCCCTGAATTAACATTTTTATGGATAACTATCGGCAAAATAACGTTCCAAACTTACCCGATGTTGAATACAATCCGGCATGAATTAACCAATAAATTTTCGCATCCTGACGTAGTTTGTTTAGAAATTGACTATTCAATTGTCTTCGCCGTGATGCTGTCGCTATTTCACTCTTAACCCTGGAACAAACTATGTTTGACAAAAAACAGTCTATTGCGGACTTTGACCCGGATCTGGCAGTGGCCATGGAACAGGAAGTTCAACGGCAGGAGCAGCATATCGAATTGATTGCTTCGGAAAATTTCACCAGCCCCAGGGTTCTGGCGGCCCAGGGGTCCCAACTGACAAACAAATATGCAGAAGGGTACCCGGGTAAACGTTACTACGGTGGATGCGAATTTGTTGACGTCGCTGAAGAGCTGGCCATTGAACGCGCATGCAAACTGTTTTCCGCTGACTATGCCAATGTCCAGCCACATTCTGGTTCCCAGGCGAATGCTGCGGTGTATATGGCGTTGGTAGAACCAGGCGATACCATATTGGGGATGAGTCTCGCCCACGGTGGTCACCTTACCCATGGTGCCAGCGTTAACTTTTCCGGCAAGATTTACCATGCGGTTCAATACGGCCTTGACGAAGCCACCGGGGAAGTCGACTATAACCAGGTTGAGGCACTGGCCGCAGAACACAAACCGAAAGTGATTGTCGCAGGGTTCTCAGCGTATTCCCGCATCATGGACTGGCAACGATTCCGCGACATTGCGGATTCGGTAGGTGCCTATCTGTTTGTCGATATGGCTCACGTTGCAGGACTAGTGGCAACTGGTCTTTATCCAAATCCGGTCAACATAGCTGACGTAACCACCACCACAACCCACAAAACATTGCGTGGACCGCGGGGAGGCATGATTCTGGCTAAATCCAATGACGCGATCACGAAAAAACTCAATTCACTGGTGTTCCCTGGTACCCAGGGCGGCCCATTGATGCACGTTATTGCTGCCAAAGCCATCGCATTTAAAGAAGCAATGGAGCCTGGTTTCAAGGACTATCAGCAACTAGTGCTGGATAACGCCAACGCTATGGTTGAGGTATTTCAGGCCCGGGGTTACGATATTGTTTCCGGCGGCACGGACAATCACCTGTTTCTGCTTGACCTGATCAGCAAAGACGTGACCGGAAAGGATGCAGATGCCGCACTGGGGCGGGCCAATATTACGGTCAACAAGAATTCGGTACCCAATGACCCACGTTCCCCGTTTGTCACCAGTGGTTTGCGTATCGGAACCCCTGCCATGACCACTCGCGGTTTTGGCACTGAAGAGGCGAAACAGATTACTGGCTGGATCTGTGATGTGCTTGAAAATATTGACGATGACAAAGTGATTGGCCGGGTAAAACAAAATGTCATCGACTTGTGTGGCCGTTTCCCCCTGTATGCGGATGTCAATTTTAGCCATGCGCCGGGGAATGGTTGAAAAATCGCTCCCTGTTGCTGGCGTGTCCCGAGGTGATCGTGGTCGGGGTGGAACGGTCCGGAGTCTGAACTTAAAGCGATTTGAATCCAATTCTGTCTGGTCACGACCCGGATCACCCGTCTGACGGCAGATCAGGAATCCATTGTAGATTGAAGTCCGTTTTATGCCAGTATAGCCAGTTTTTCTGGCTATACTTCGATCATGGAGCTAGCATTTGAAGATTGTTACAAAGCGGTAAAGCATCGTGATTCCGGTTTTGACGGACATTTCTTTACCGGCGTAACCACTACCGGAATATTTTGTCGCCCGGTGTGCCCCGCAATTACACCGAAACCAGAAAACTGTGAATTTTATCTCTCTGCGGCGGCGGCCCTGCAGGCGGGTTATCGTCCTTGCTTGCGCTGCCGTCCGGAAACTGCACCTGACAGTCCGGCCTGGAATGGGGTTAAAACGACCGTATCGCGGGCATTAAAACTCATCGAGCAGGGTGCCCTGGATGGGCATAATGTGGAACAGTTTTCCGATCGACTCGGAGTGGGGTCACGACATTTGAGGCGCTTGTTTGCCAGATATGTCGGCGCCAGTCCCATGCAGGTAGCCCGCGCCCGCAGGGTGCTACAGGCCAAGCGTTTGATCACTGACTCACACCGAAGTATGACTGATATCGCTCACCTTGCCGGATTTTCCAGTGTACGTCAATTTAACGATACATTTTTTAAACTTTATGGAAAAAATCCGAGCGAACTACGACGAAAAGCATCTGACTGAAATTAACCTGACTTTATAAAACTTTTATGCAAACACTTGATTCATCGATATTTTCCAGCCCCATAGGCGATATCCAGCTACTCCTTGCTGATGGCATACTGTGCTATCTGGATTTTGCTGATAATCCGCAAAGAATGGAAAAATTGCTGAAAACCCGATACCACAGCTATCGGATTCTCGAGACCAATGTACCTCATGACTTGAAGCAGAAACTGGAGCGTTATTTTTCCGGTGATTCGCAGGCCTTTGAAGATACGGCACTCGACCCGGGAGGTACTTTGTTTCAGCAAAAAGTCTGGCACTCTCTGCAAAAAATACCTCACGGAAAAACCATGGATTATTCCACTCTGGCCCGACAGGCCGGTAACCCTTTAGCGGTAAGGGCGGCTGCCAGTAGTAATGCTCGAAATCCGATATCAATTATCATTCCCTGTCACCGGGTAATCGGCAAGGATGGCTCATTGCGCGGCTATGCGGGAGGCGTTGATCGCAAGCGATGGTTATTGCAACATGAAGGTGTTGCGATTTAACTATCTGCGCCCGCTACAGAGTGCCACGCCCCTTCTCATGAACAAGCGGTAAAACCCGGAAATCACGATTTGTAATTTCATCGTGTGAAAAAGGCTCGCTAAAGGTAGGACTTCCGGTCCTTCCTGCGTTTCCCGGCGCGTTGAATAACGCGGCCATGAATGTCTGCCGGCCCGGAAACCGGAATATCTTCAAAGCCCGGCTCCAGGGCATGTAGTCGCCATTGCCCGGATTCCATCAGTAGCTGCCTGAATATCATATCGTCCCCATCCCGGGCGATGACATAACAACCATGCTCCAGGGGTCCGTTGGGTTCCGCAACCACGACACATCCCGTGGGGAACTCAGGTTCCATGCTGCCATCAGTCACCTGAAGGGCATATGGTTCGTTTTGCGCGCAGCCTTGCATTAAAAAGTATCGTCAGGTTTGGCAACTCATCGACTCAAAACAGAGTGCATCCATGCAATTTGTTCGACAGTCTCTGCAAACGAGGTTGCGTGTGCCTGTTGCGTTGCATAACGAGATGAGCAAGAGCGAATCGTGAGCGTGTGTAGTTGGAAAAGAAAAACGCTGTAAATACAGTGTCTTTGGAGGTTTTTCAGGGTCAGTGATAGTCTGGTAAAATGGTGCCGAGAAGAGGAAAATAAAATCATTGATAATCAACAATATGCGGAGGATGTGCGCTGTTAATGCGCTCCATCCAAGCAACTACCTCCGACCTGCGCCACCGCTTACGGGCGCATCCTTTCTCCCCCATAGGTAAATACACCGGCAATGGGAACCCCACCTCTCTGACTATTTTGTCTCGAATCGTCTTCGCAGCTAGGCCGAGTATATCCCCAATACCTTTCGGGTCCAAGTACTTCTCGTGTTGGTTGAACCTCATTTAAAAGTGATGCGGTTAAAAAGCCTGCGCCAGCTATACTCCGTAGCGATTGACACAATAGTGAAGATCAGGGTGACGCCCAGGTTCTCGATCTGGGGCACGTAGAACCCCCAGGTAAGCGCGGTGACGTTGTCGTATACGTGGATAAACGACTGCCTTCTGGCGTCAGCGCAGCAACCATTCTTAAAGTCTTGAACAAATTGGCGAATGCTCAAGCTATATACC
>CAYOGN010000204.1:0-14226 GCA_964403545.1 uncultured Gammaproteobacteria bacterium | reverse complement strand
TTTTGTTAAATCCGTTGCAGATAGTTCACTTCCGGCGTCAGGGCTGAAATTATATGACTGCATAATTTCTTTACCTTTGGCAATGGATTGTTCGATGATGGGTGTGGCCTGCGCCACTTGTTCCGTGGTTAATCCAAACTGCGACAGCGCGGCACTCACAACTGCGTTGCCGGAATCACCAGATACCAAACCTGTTAAGGTGTCAATGCTATCCAATGACCCTGCATGTACAGGCACTGTAGTCGCTACCATGCCAGCCATGATAACGATGGTGGCAAATGTTTTTCTAATCATGATTTTGTTTTCGTTGTTAAAAAAAGAGGTTGGTGGATTTCCTTGAAAGGCGTCAATTTTACTGTCAAATCACTTCAACCCCAAACTGCAGCGCGCTGTCAAATAACACTTCCCATACTGAAAGTGCGAATCCCCGGGGTATAAACAATTCGTAGCCGTCACCAGAGCGCCACAAAGTCACCCCGACATGGTGAAGTGCTGATGAGGCTACACTACCCTCGGGGAAAGAAGTCTCGCGAAGATCCAGCGGCAACAACCTATTCAGCAGATCCACTGCGTCAGGTCCGGATATCCTGATCCGGGTTCTCGAATGCGACAAATCAATGGTTGCACCCTGTTCAGGCAAAAGAACCGATACTTCTACGCCAATTAACCACCATTTCATGGGCTCAATTCTGAGGATTGCTCCCTTGTTACCGATGATAGCCCTACCGGGCCCCGGTGCGCTGTCAGCACCTGCGGCACTGGCTGCCAGAGACCCTGTTTCATCTATGGAGTCGGCCCAAAATGCTATTTGATGCAGGGTTAACTCAGGTACCTGTTGCAGGGTAATCCCGGTTGCGCCCAAACTGCCAAATCGCCCGGGTTGATAGCTGCCTTCGAGGGCTGATGTACGCTTAGCCATGCATTCGCTCCCCACTGGGGTCAACCATATGTGGAGACACAATCTCCACTTCAATATTACCTTTGCGCACCGGATCTGCTGCAACCACGGTTTTTCCAGCCCATGCTTCGTGCCCACCGGCAATAAACCCGATCCCGATCCAGTGACCCATCGAAGGAGAATGGGTAACCCCGGTGATCCATCCTTCTCCCAATCCGGACACCTGGTCATCTCTACAAAGAATCGCGCCCGCATTGAAGGTCTGGCTTTTGTCTCTGGGTTTTATACCCACCAGCTTCGGTCGGTCCTTCCGGGTCATGTCCGGACGTTTTCGCAAGGCACTACCGATAAATACTTTATTGGGTGATGCCATTTTACCCAGCCCGGCATCTTCAATGGTAATACGGCCATCCAGTTCGGCACCGGTAACATGGCCTTTTTCAATTCGCATGGCTCCCAGCGCCTCGAGACCGTAGAGACACCCATTCATCTCTTGCGCCGTATCCCACAGCATATCCATCAAGGCATTGGCGTAATCCGAAGGCACATAGACTTCATAGGCCATTTCACCAGAAAAACTGATCCTCGCAATACGGCAGGGAATATTGTCATTCAGCCTGGATTCGATGACGCCCATAAACGGCAAGCTATCATTGCTCACAGCACCGATATTTTTCACACAGGCGTTCAGTACGTCTCTGGATCTCGGCCCTGCCACTGCGCAACCGGCCCATTGCTCTGAAACCGAAGTGACATGCACTTTTAAATCCTGCCACCGGGTTTGCAAAAGCTCCTCAAGCCAAACCATCACTTTGGCCGCATGAGCAGTGGTCGTTGTCATGAAATATTCTGTCTCCCCCAGACGCCAGGTAGTACCATCGTCCATGACGAAGCCATCATCGCGCAGCATGATGCCGTAACGTGCTTTTCCGATGGGAAGTTTGGCAAACGGATTGGTGTAGATCCGGTTGAGAAACTCGGTAGCATCAGGACCCTGAATCGCTATCTTGCCCAGCGAGGTAACATCACAAAGTCCCACTGCATTACGTGTAGTTTCTGTTTCGCGTATATACGCCTCATTAACGGTTTCATCAGCGCGGGCAAAAAACCAGGGCCGATGCCATAAACCGGCCATGGTCATGGTCGCACCATGAGCCAGGTTCCAGTCATGCATCGGGGTTCGGCGCAGTGGGCGGAAATGCTCGTCGACGCTGCGACCGCGTAATGCGCCAATAGCAACCGGCGTGTATGGCGGGCGAAAAGTTGTGGTCCCGACTTCAGGGATTTCTCTACCCAATGCTTCTGCCATCAGGGCGAGGCCGATGACGTTTCCAACCTTGCCACCATCGGTGGCCATGCCCAGCGTGGTATATCGCTTCAAGTGTTCTACCGATACGAAACCTTCCCGATGTGCCAGTCGAATATCTTCCGCAGTGACATCATGTTGAGGGTCGACCAGACATTTCAGTTTTTGCCCCGGAACCCGAATTTCATAAACCGGCTTGATTGGTTTGTCCCAGCCACCTGTTGCCGGCATACTGATTGTCTGAGCACTTCGGCCAAGGGCTTTCGCAGCATCAGAACCTGCAGCCAAACCAGAAGTCTCGCAATCTTCTGTATTCCAGATCCCCGCAGCAGAACCTGCCATACGAACGGTTTCATGACTTTCTGCAACGATAAAGCAGGCATTTTCAGAATTCCAACAAGGCTTGACACCTCGATGGGAGATCAGATTAACCACAGGAGACCAGCCACCCGAAACCAGTAGTAAATCACAAGACTCCGATCCCCGGGCTTTCCAGCCACCAGAGCCAGCCACTGCCAGCTCCAGGCGAGAGATCCCTCGACTGCCATGGGCTTTCATAGGCGCACAGTTGGTTCGCAGTGAAATGCCACTCTCACCTGCCATTTGAAACAATTTATCGGGCACTGTCGCCCTGGCATCGAGCAATGCGACTTCCGCGCCTGCCCGCGCCAGATCAATAGCGTTGTTATAAGCAGAGTCATTATTTGTTGCTACAATTACTTGCTGACCGGGCAGAACGCCGTAACGATTCAGATAGGTTCTTCCCGCTGCCGCTGTCATCACACCGGGATAGTCATTGTTACCAAATGCGATTTGCCGCTCCATCGCACCTGTGGCAAGAATTGTTTGCCTGGCTCTCACGGTCCAGAAGCGCTGGCGGGGTTGGAAACTGTCCGGATTGGACAGATGATCTGTCACCCGCTCCAGTAATCCGGCAGTACCATAATCATAGAGTCCAAATGCAGTGGTACGCAGCATCACCCGAATGCCGGCAGATTCAATCGCCGCAATCATTTCCAATCTACGTTTCTCTGCATCGTCATCCCGCTGGCTCAACATATCTCCACCCAGCTCACAATCCTGTTCAACCAGCAACACCTCCAGGCCCTGCTCCACCGCCGCAAGCGCTGCCGACAGTCCCGCAGGACCTGCGCCGACTACCAGGACATCACAAAAAGCATGCGCATGCTCATAGTGATCCGGATCCGGTTCGCGGGAGGCCCGCCCCATTCCTGCGGCCTTGCGAATAAATTTTTCGTACCACATCCAGATACCGGTGCCCTTGCCCCAATCCATTAGCGGGACACCCATAAATGTCTTGTAGTAGAAACCGGCAGCCAGGAAGCGCCCCATCAGGTTATTCACCTCGCTGACATCGAACCGTACACTGGGCCACGCATTTTGACCTGACGCCACCAGACCATCATACAACTCCTGCATGGTGGCCTTGACATTGGGATCTCGACGGGCACCCACACCGACGGTGACCATGGCACCGGATTCCTCAACGCCCGCCGACATGATCCCGCGCGGACGATGGTATTTAAAACTTCGTCCCAATACTTTCTCTCCACTGGCCATCAATGCCGAGGCCAGGGTATCACCCGGATGGCCCGACATGGCACGGTCATCCCATCGAAATCGCAATACCTGACTACGATCTATCCGACCTCCCTGAGACATACGCCTGGCGCTCATTGTTCCGACTCCAAATGAGATGAACAAACCGTTGCCGCACCATCATGAGCAGGACGAACAGAGCGGATTTCGTGGCTCATGGTATCCCGTTCAACCACTATCCACATTCGGCACCCATTGACATGGTGCCAGGTTTCCGTTTGCATCCCGCGAATGTTGTCGCGAAAGTAAACAGCGTCGATCCATTGTTCAACCGGCGCATCAAGTGGCGGATATACAATCGTGCCATCACCCCCGTAAGTAAATTCGCTATGGTCACGTTGGCCGCAATACGGGCAGTTGATTCTGATCATGTTATAAGTGCTCTAACTTACCCATGCAATTTGGGATCGGGTCCCGCACCACGTTCGTCAATATTTATCCCGCGCTCAAACCGACGTATATCCAGATTTTCGATAACCGGATCCGGTCGATCATTCGCAATCAGATCCGCAAAAAACCAGCCGGATGCCGGACTCGCCTTGAAGCCACCATAATTCCAACCGGCATTCAAATACAGATTTTCGATGGGTGTCTTGCAAATAAACGCCGAGCCGTCCATGGACATATCCATAACCCCGGCCCAATGACGCAATAATCGCACCCGCCCGAGGCAGGGAAAAATTGATGTGGCGCATTCAGCAACATCCTGAACCATCGGCAAGTTGCCACGCTGGGCGTAGGATTTATACCAGTCGAGATCACCGCCAAACACCATGCCGCCCTTGTCTGACTGAGAAATATAAAAGTGAGCACCGCCAACGCCGAACACCACTACCTGATCGAGCAACGGCTTCAGTGGCTCAGAGACAAATGCCTGAAGTTTATGGGATTCAATGGGTAGTTTGCCGAGTTCTGCCATTTGCCACAATCTTGATGTATTTCCAGCAACTGCAAAGCCAACCTTTGCAGCACCGATATCGCCTCTGGTGGTTTCCACGCTGGTGACCCTGCCATTTTCTCTCCGCAAACCGGTGACTTCACAATTCTGGATAATATCGACGCCAAACCCATCGGCTCCACGGGCATAGCCCCAGGCCACTGCGTCATGACGCGCAGTACCGGCACGGCGTTGTGCGGTCGCACCAATAATCGGAAACCTGGCGTTGTCGTAATTCAGATGGGGTACTTCTCGTCTTAGTGTCGCCAGATCCCACAATTCTCCGTCTGAATTTGTCAATCGCATCGTGTTGTAACGCCTCGCGGCGGCGTCACGAGCTGCAGGACTATGGAGCAAAGAAACGTGGGCCCGTTGACTGAACATGACGTTGTAGTTCAGTTCGTGGCTCAGGTTTTCCCAAAGCTTTAATGAATGTTCATAAAACGCACGGTTACCCGGCATCATGTAATTGGAGCGAACGATGGTCGTATTGCGCCCTGCATTACCCCCGCCAAGCCAGCCTTTCTCAACAATGGCAATATTGCGAATGCCGTGATTTTTCGCCAGGTAATACGCAGTCGAGAGGCCGTGTAACCCGGCACCGATGATAATTACATCATAGGCGGGTTTAGGCTCCGGATCCCGCCACACACGATCCCAGCCTTTTTGCCCGAACAGGCCATTCTTGAACACGCTCCATGCAGAATATTTTGTCATCCTGACCTCATCTGGTTGCTTTCCAAATCGGTGTATTTAGCACAGTCAAAAAATTTGCCCATTTTTTGCGGTTCAAAAGTTGATGTTACGGCGTTATATGAATGGAGAATTTCAGAAAGTCAGATAGTAGCGGAACCACAAAACCAACCATAGCAAACCGCCGCCACATTATTCAGCAAAAACGTCCTTGAAAACTCCTGGTACATAGCGATATCAATAAAGGGTTCCGACACCCTCTCTGATCCCGGATAGTTTGGTCTGGCATCTCCTGCCAAGATTGATTTATTGACTTTAGAATGTATTTATACTACTAGTGGCCCAACACACTATGATTGATGGGCCACTAGTGTGTTGAAACACTGATATGGGAAACATCGACAATTTGGAGGCCAATATTGAAGCAAGATGCTGAGTACTACGAGCGACTTCAACGTCGGCTTGATATCATCACGTATTTTTCAAAGTCGATATACCGCCAAAACACCGTTGACGATGTATTGTGGGATATTGTCTCAAATTGTATTGATCGCCTGGATTTCCAGGATTGCGTCATTTATCTGCTCGATGAGAAACGCAATGTCCTGGTCCAGAAAGCCGCCTATGGCAACAAGAATATCGGTGATGGATCCATTCTCGATCCTATCGATATCCCGGTAGGAACCGGTATTGTTGGCACCGTTGCCAGCACCGGATATCCGGAAATCATCGAAGATACCCTGCTCGACAAACGTTATATTGTTGACGACGATACCAGGCGCTCAGAACTGGCGGTACCAATTTTCGCCGAAGGCACACTGATCGGAGTAATCGATAGCGAACATTCCGATGCGGGGTTTTACCAGAATTATCACCTGGAGATCCTGCAAGATCTCGCAGCTATATCAGGCACTAAAATTGCCAAGACACTACACCAGGAGGGGCGCGAAGACATTGCCCTGTTTGCCCTGGAGAATCCGAATCCGGTATTTCGCCTGTCCGCAGAATTTGAAGTGTCACTTGCTAACCCTCATGCGGAGAAAATCCTCGAAATTTTTAACAATTCCTCGTTTTATACCCGATACCGCAACTTGTACCAATACGTCTCTGAAGCCATAGTCACGGGAAAGGCAACACAAATCACACTGCCCATAGAAAACACTATTTACTCAGTGGACGTCATTCCTTTTCCTGATCGGGGGTACACAAATCTGTACTTTACCGATGTTACAGGTTACTTCCAGGCCAAGGAAGCCGCGGAAAAAGCAGATCAGAGCAAAACCGAATTTATGAGTGTGATGTCTCATGAAATTCGCACCCCTCTCAACGGCATACTGAATTTGAGCAGGCTTCTTCAGGCATCCGTTCACGATGCCAAAGCAACGGAATTGCTCGAGACAATGGAGTTTTCAGGCGAAACCTTGCTTAAAATTATCAACGATATACTCGAATTTGAAAAATTAGGCGCCGGCAAGGTAGTGTTTGAACAGGCCACATTTGATCCAAGAGATCTGATCACCAGGTTGCATCAGATATTGCGGGGGCCCGCAGACGATAATTCCAACCAGTTGCTATATGACATTGATGACAAGGTGCCGGCACTGCTGACAGGAGATCCAACCAGACTATCTCAAATTATTGCAAACCTGGCATTGAATGCGCTGAAGTTCACAAATGACGGCACCGTCAAAATTATTATAGATGTGACCGAAAAGGCCGGACAAAACCTGAAACTTCGATTCCGTGTTGTAGACAATGGCATCGGGATACCCTATAAAAATCTGGATTCTATTTTCGATAGATATGAACAGGCACATGCTAATCAAAACGGCTTATATTTTGGCGTTGGCCTGGGCCTTGGTATTGCCAAACGTTTGGTAGAACAGCAAGATGGCACTATAGAAGTAGCTAGCGAGCAAGGTGAAGGCACCACCTTCACGGTGAACCTTTCCTATATGGAAGGTCGTGAAAGCAAATATTTGACGGAAGATATTAATGATGAGGAATTCCTGCTGTCTGATTTCAGAGCGCTGATAGTTGATGACAGCCCAATCAATATATTGGTTGCCAGGGAGTTTCTGGAACAATGGGGCATAATCGTATTTACTGCACCTGACGGACACAAGGGCCTGAAAGTCGTACAAACTGAAAAGCTTGACCTGATTCTGCTGGATCTACAGATGCCCGGCTGGTCAGGCTACGAAACCGCGCGGCAAATCAGAAAACTTTCCATCCCGAATGCCGAAATTCCGATCATTGCCATGAGCGCGGATGTCCTGTCTGCATCATTGCCGGAAATTCGGGCGGCCGGTATGGATCGGCACTTGCTTAAGCCATTTCACCCCGACGAACTCTACTCAATAATTGTCAGCGTGCTGAAATCTCCTGCTAAAGCCATTGCAATTTAGTGAAAAATTGTTAAATAATGCAGACTTAGCGCGAGATATTCACTCAATTTGCCTGTTATTGGTGTGCTGGAGGTGGAAAATAGCCGATAATCGGTATTATTTTCCCGATGAGCGTTCATATCTTGACGATTTAAGTGTAGCATTGGGGTAAGTAGTGGCTGAAAAGCAAGTGACGGAGTTTCGATCCGTACGCCCGAATGCAAAAAGGCCACTGGATGGATTATCTGCCAAGGCAGGTTTCCCGGGGAGCCACCGCAAGAAGTGTAAATACAATGCTAAGCAGCCATCTACGCGAGAACACCAGGAACCCTAATCCTTCCAGAGGACAGAAAGGAGTCGTCCTGCCTTTCCCTACCCGCCGTTCTACCCCGGATTCACTGCCCATCGTCGATATAGACAGGTTGTATGACCGAAACCCTTCGATACAGCGGAGTGCTGCCCAGAGAATTGGTGAAATTGCCATGGAGAACGGGTTTCTTTATATTCGAAACCACAACATATCAAAAGCGCTGATTGACGCGGTTTACGAACAAGCGAGCTATTTTTTCTCAAGTGAACTGATTGAAAAGAACCGCTACTATATCGGGAATACTGTAAATCATCGTGGTTACGTTCCGGTTACAGAAAAAGGCAACTATGCCGATGAGCACGGTCCGCGGTTATACGAAGCATTCGATATGGGTATTGATCTGCCCGCAGATGATCCGGACTATATCCGGGGCAATCCGTTGTTGGGTCCCAATGTATGGCCAGATCAACCAGGGTTCAAATATATACTCACGCGGTATTTCAACGAAGTTAATCAGATTGCCCAGACGATGTGTCAGGCATTTGAACTGGTACTGGATTTACCGAGGGGATTTTTCCGCAATCACATGCGAAAACCGGTGTCGCAGTTGCGACTTCTCCACTATTTGAAGAATACTCAAGTTCCCGCAGACGATAACGTCCATATGGGTGCACATACTGACTATGAGTGTTTCACTATATTAAATTCCAGAACACCCAATCTGCAGGTACTTGATAAAACTTCAAACTGGATTAATGCTCCACCCATAGACAATACATTTTATTTTAACATCGGGGATATGCTTGAAGCCTGGAGCGGTGGACTTCTGGTCGCGACACCGCATCGCGTTTACAATACCGGGGATGAGAGATTCTCAATTCCTTTTTTTGCCGCAACCGACTACGAAACAGTCGTGGCCCCGGTTGATTGTCCCAGATACCGCAATAAGCAGAAACATTACGAGCCAATCGTTGCCGGGGAGCATCTGATTAGTCAGTTACTAAGGGATTTCCCCTACCTGAGAGCACGTTATGAAAATGGACTTCTGAACCTCTCTGATATTCATCCAGGGCCAAATCCGTTTGAAAACAGAATCCTGGAATCTGTCTAAAAACCAGTGTAATAAAAAGAAGTAAATTTCCTGGGCACTCCGTACAAATTCCGGATTCATTCAGAGAATGGATCGCTCATGAATTGACCAAAGGTTCTTCCCTGCAGGATTGAAGATCAGGATGGATTTCGATCACAATAAAAAATATTTGTAATTTGTAAGAAAAATATTGATTCGGAGTTTTTAATGCCTGATATTAATACAATTATCGCCGTGACCACGGCCGGACTGGTGCTGAGCGCATCTCCCGGACCGTCTATGCTGTACGTATTGTCACGAAGTATTGGTCAGAGCCGTGCAGCCGGCATTGCATCCTCTATCGGGCTTGCCATGGGCGGAATACTACTGGCGATAGCCTCAGCAGTAGGTCTCGCTGCAATTTTCGAGTATTCCCCTCGAACATTCACAGTTTTTCAGATATGCGGGGGGATGTATCTCAGCTATCTTGGTTACAACATGATCCGCAGTGCGGGCAAAGACAGCATGTCCATTGGCACGGTCGACAAAGCCTCATTTGCCAGAATTCTTTATCAGGGAATATTGGTGGAGCTATTGAATCCTAAAACAGCAATCTTTTTACTCGCATTTGTGCCTCAGTTTGTCGACCATACCAGAGACGATATAATTACCCAGGCGTTGTTTCTGGGAATGCTGGTTCCACTGACCGCAATTCCATCAGATATCATCGTCTCATTTGCCGGTGGCACCATGGCTGAAAGACTGTCAAAAAAACCGTTTGCCAGCGTTATTTTGAGCTGGGTTGGTGGAACTATCCTGATTGGACTTGCAATAAGAATTTTCTTTATCGAAGGGCCTTGCTGCCCCTAGGGGATGTTCTCATTCCCCTGTCGCAGATTATTTGCGCAGCAACAATAAGGTGTGCTGAATCAGCTTTTCCACCTGATCACAGAGTTCGATCAGGCGTTCACCTTCCGGTTTCTCATTTTGTATCGTAACCAGCATTCGTGCAATATTATCAAAGCCCATGGATTTCACTGCGGAAAGCATTTTGTGGCATTGAAAAGAAACTGACTCCTCATCATTCTCTCTGACCGCAGTTTGCAAATCAGATAAATATTCCGGAATATGTTTACAGTACAGAGCAATAATTTCATCGCTCGGTTCGTCGAAGTCTTCACCTCCTTGTTGTGGCGAATCGTTGTCAGTGGTGTCACTCACATGGGTAATCGATTAATCAGTATAGTGGTCAATGACTCAGTGAAATGATTTAAATCGATTAACTGATTTACACTATGACATTGGAGTTCAATCAGAATTTAACATTGATTCAGATATGAAGCTACACTTCCACTGTGAACAAAATTTCAAATACCGCTGGCCCTGTTTTTTATACCACTAAACCAGTCACTCACCGCCTGATTTGAATATTAATCCTGCCACAACCACTGAGCGCTACATTTTCAGATGATAAGACTTGACCCGTGTCAGGCTTTGATAACCCAGAACCGACAAAGAGACTCCGCGACCGGTGTCCTTACAACCCGTCCAGCAAAGTGCCGGATCAAGATAGTCGCAACGATTCATAAATACTGTTCCTGTTTGAAGCTGCTGGCCAATATCCTCGGCAGCCGATGAGTCACGGGTCCATATTGAGGCGGTAAGACCGAAATCTGAATCATTCATCAGAGCAATCGCTTCCTCATCTGATCCGACCTTCATGACGCCGACCACCGGTCCAAAACTTTCTTCCCGCATCACCCGCATGGTGTGGTTAACGTCCAGCAGAATTTGTGGTGCCAGATAAGTTGTGGTCCCCTGGTCCAGTGGAAACAATGCCGGGTCGATCAGGGTGGTGGCACCGGCAGTCACTGCATCGGAAATTTGCCCGCGAATCAATTCAGCAAAGCGGACATTAGCCATGGGGCCCAGGGTTGTTTCCTGGTCCAGGGGATTTCCAAGTTTGTATCCTTCAACAATGGATTGTGCTTTTTGACAGAATGCGTCGAACAGAGATTCGTGCACGTAAATACGTTCAATACCACAGCAGCACTGGCCGGAATTAAACATGGCCCCGTCTATCAGCGTATCCACAGCAGCATCCAGGTCGGCATCCGGTCGCACATACCCCGGATCTTTCCCACCGAGCTCAAGCCCGAGTGGGGTGAAGGTTCCTGCTGCGGCGTGCTCAATGGTTTTTCCACCCCCTACCGAGCCGGTGAAATTGACAAAGTTAAAACAGCGATCAGCAATCAGCGTCGAGGTTAGATCGTGACTGAGAAACAGGTTGTTGAACAATCCTTGCGGCAAACCCGCCTGCGCAAATGCTTGTTGCAGATGCTCCCCTACCAGAGGTGTCTGGCTTGCATGCTTAAGGAAAACCGCATTGCCGGCGATCAATCCCGGCACAATGCCGTTGATCGCAGTCATATAGGGGTAATTCCAGGGCGCGATCACCAGCATTAGTCCCAATGGTTCCCGCGCGATATAGCGTTTGAACCTGTCCGAATCCTCTACCATCACAGGGGCAAGACCTTTTTCTGCTATTTCAGACATATAGGCGGAGCGCTCTTTAACTCCGGCCATTTCACCACCGTAACGAACTGGCCTGCCCATTTGCCACGCCAGTTGTGGCACGATTTCATCGTTCATTGCCTCAAGCGCCACCATAGCCCTGGTGACAATCTCACTGCGGGAGAATATAGATTGCTTTGCCCACTGAATTTGTGCAGCTCGCGCTGCCGTCAGCATTTCGTCGATGTCCCGACGCGAATCCACGTCGCGCTCAACATAAACAGATCCATCTACTGGAGAGATACAGGTAATTTTAGTCATCTTGATTGATTGCTGTCATTTAATAATTGGAGTTCAAAACTAATCAGGCCCTTTCAAATCCGCGTGCAACCTCCCAATCGGTTACTATTCGATCACATTCACTTTGCTCCCACCTTGCGGCGTGAACGTAATGATCAACCACGTCATTACCGAAGGCATTGCGTAACATAGTGGAACCGTCCAGCGCTTCCGTTGCAGCGCGTAATGTGGTCGGAATTTCACGAAGATCTTTACCATGGTAGGCGTCTCCAACAAACGCGGGTTCCAGCTCGGTCTTGTTTTCGATGCCGTTGATCCCGGCTGCAATCAACCCGGCAAAAGCCAGATAAGGATTAAGGTCGGATCCACCGACACGGCATTCTACACGGACGCCTTTTGAATGGGCTCCACATAATCGATAGCCAGCAGTCCGGTTATCCAGGCTCCATATCGCGTTGGTCGGGGCAAATGTGCCTGGCTGAAAACGTTTGTATGAGTTAATAAAAGGTGCCAGCAAGCAGGTGATTTCACTGGCGTGAGCCAGTAATCCCGCGAGGTAATGCCGCATCAATCCGGACATACCATGCTCGGCATCGGGGTCATAAAAAAGTGGTGTACTACCATCTGCGCTCCATAGACTCTGATGCACATGGGAAGAACTACCCGCCATATGGGTATCCCACTTTGCCAGAAAAGTCACCGACTTCCCCCTGGCCCAGGCAATTTCCTTGCAACCATTCTTGACGATAACATGGCGATCAGCAGCAGCAAGCGCGTCACCATACAGAACATTGATTTCTTCCTGTCCGGCACTGGCCTCACCCTTGGAACACTCAACCGGAATCCCTGCACCGTACAATCCGTTGCGAATTGCGCGCATCACATCTTCTTCCTTGGTAGTCTGAAAAATATGGTAGTCCTCGTTATAGGTACCGGCCAAATCCATCGCACGGTAACCCCTTTGGTTATTTTCCTGATAACTGCTATTAAACAGATAGAACTCCAGCTCTGATGCCATCATCGCTGTCATTCCCATCTGTTCCAGTTTCGCAATCTGTTTCCTGAGTATTGCCCGCGGAGAGTGCGGCACATCCTCACGGGTATGGTGATCCTTGACATCGCACAATACCATGGCAGTTCCCTCCAGCCAGGGAACCCTTCTCAGGGTTGAAATATCCGGTTGCATAATGTAATCCCCGTACCCTGCAGACCAACTGGTGGCCCGGTATCCTGCAACGGTTTCCATTTCAAGATCTGTCGCCAGCAGGTAGTTACAACTGTGGGTTTCCTCCCAGGCAGAGTTAATAAAAAAATCAGCCTGAAACCGCTTTCCCATTAATCTTCCCTGCATATCCACCTGGCAGGCAAGTACCGTATCGATACTACCGGCACTGATTTCCTGTTTTAATTGCTCGAGTGTTAACAGTCCATTCATTTTTTTGACATTATGTAGTATTAAATATTACGCGTGTTTTTGTTCCGGACACAGCCGATGATGGCTGTTTTTGAGAATTGAGATCAAGTTAATTCTCAGCGTGCTTCGCTTGCTGGTCAAAGAATGACGCTGTGTCAGGTCTCTGAGGCAACTTGATGTCATAAGGGATACACCGAACATTGCCAACCTCCTGCCCGCTCACGATCAACCCTTCATATTGATTGGGCATGGGGTTAGGCGAACAGGGAATGGCATCCTCCGATGAATAAACACAAATAAACAGGGTTCTTGGATTATCTGAACTGTTTGGTCTCGATCCGTGTAACAACCGGGTATGCATCAGACACACAGAACCTGCAACCCCCTTGCAGGTTACTGCCTGGTCACGACATTTATCCCGAACTGAATCCGTCACCGCACCGGTAAAGATATCATTGTGCCACAGTTCATGAATTGTTCCACGGTGAGACCCCGGCACTACCTGAAGTGGCCCGTTTTCATCCGTCACGTCGTCAATCATCAACAGTGCTGTAATCACATCGTCATTGGTATGTGGTGTAAAGGGAAAATCCTGGTGCCATTTCACCGTGGTCCCACTACCGGGTAATTTTGAATAGATTTTACTGTGATGGAATTTGACATTGGGGCCGATCAAATCCGTCACCCAGTCAAGCATCCTGCTGTGAGACATTGCATCGAAATAGTCCGAGGAAATTTCGATGGGCGCATTAACCCGCCGAAGTGCCGGATTTTCGGC